>JALQUH010000152.1 GCA_023263845.1 Candidatus Nanopelagicales bacterium
GGCCCATAGCGCGAGCGTAGGTCACCCGCATGCCCAAACCACAGGGGTGCGATGGGGGGAGTGGGAGTAACGTCGCCGCCATGCCACTCGTAGCCGGGGTCGACTCCTCTACCCAGTCCGTCAAGGTCGTCGTGCGGGACGCCGAATCCGGCGATCTTGTCCGAGAAGCCCGCGGCACCCACCCTGACGGCACGGAGGTGCATCCCGACCACTGGTGGTCCGCTCTCGAAGGTGCACTCGACGGCGTACTCGACGGGGTCGAGGCCCTTGGCGTCGGCGCTCAGCAGCACGGCATGGTGACGATCGACGACGACGGTGAGGTCGTGCGCCCCGCCCTGTTGTGGAACGACACCCGATCGGCGCAGGCGGCCGCGGATCTCGTCGACGAACTCGGAGGTCCGCAGGTCTGGGCTGACGCTGTCGGGAGTGTCCCCGTGGCCTCGTTCACGGTGTCGAAGGTGCGCTGGCTAGCACGCCATGAGCCCGACCTGGCGGCACGCGTCAATCGCATCCTGCTGCCCCACGACTGGCTGACCTGGAGGCTCGCGGGCATGCCGGAACGGGCCACGACCGATCGCGGCGACGCATCCGGGACGGGTTACTGGTCGCCGAAGGATGAGGCGTATCGCCTCGACCTGCTCGAGCTCGCTCTCGGTCGCGTCGTTGACGTTCCGCGGGTGGCCGCGCCGAGTGAGATCGTGGGCGAGATGCAGGGTGGGATCGCCCTAGCTCCCGGAACCGGCGACAACATGGGTGCCGCACTCGGTGTCGGTGCGCGACCCGGCGATGTGGTGGTTTCGCTCGGCACGTCAGGTACGGCCTTCGCCGTCGCGGATCGGCCCACGGCTGATCCCAGCGGGCAGGTCGCCGGATTCGCCGACGCCACCGGGCGTTTCCTGCCCTTGGTCTGCACGTTGAACGCTGCACGTGTCATCACCGCGACCGCGGACATGCTGGGCGTCAGTCTCGACGAGTTGACGACACTTGCGATGTCCGCGACTCCGGGGAGCGGTGGGTTGGTGCTCCTGCCCTACCTCGACGGCGAACGCACGCCCAACCTTCCGAACGCCACGGGCACGCTCGTGGGAATGACCCGGGAAGCGATGACGCCGGCGAATCTCGCCCGCGCGGCCGTCGAAGGAATGATGTGCGGCCTTGCCGACGCGGTCGACGCGCTGCGCGCTCAGGGCGTGCACCCGCGCCGGCTGCTGCTCGTCGGCGGAGCGGCGGCAAATTCGGCCGTGCAACAGGTGGCGCGGACGTTGGTCGATGTTCCTGTCGTCGTACCAGCCCCGGGGGAGTACGTCGCCGACGGCGCCGCACGGCAGGCGGCCTGGGCCCTGCTCGCCGGCCCGACCCCGCCGGCGTGGGCCAGCGGGGGACAGATCGAGCTGGAGCCACAGCCAGTCCCGGCCATCCGTGAGGCATATGCCGCTGCCCGGGCACAGGTCCACGGGGGCTAGTCGCCAACGACCTCTCCGCGGACGTGTTGGTCTCATCCGCTCGATGAGACGGACGTTGCTAACCGCCGGTCGAGAAGCGGTGACCTGCGGGAGGTTCAAGGCGTACTTCGACGCCTTGCGCCGCGGACAGCGCGGCCGCCTCAATGACCCGCAGGTTCTCGACAGCATCGCGGGCATCCACGGGCGCGGGGCCATCTCCCTGAAGCGCAGCAGCAACAGCCGCGTAGTAGGCCGGGTAGTTGCCGCGCTGGCGCGGGTATGCCCTGGCTGAAGGGTCATCGGCCGTGACGATGGTGGCGGTGTGAGTGACGGGCTCGGCACCCCAGTTCTCGTCCCCGGGCAATCTCCCCTCGCGGAGGGCGTCCTCCTGCGTATCCAGTCCGATGATCTCCAGGCCGCCGCGGGTACCGAGCAATCGCAGCCGTGGCTCGATGAACGCCGCCACGGCACTCACGCTAAGGAGGCTGATCGCGCCTTCGGTGTGCCAGAGCATCACCTGGGTGTCATCGTCACCGGTTACGCCGTCACGCAGGATCCGCACACTGGCCGCCACGCGCTCGACCGGACCCAGGAGGTGAAGGGCCTGGTCGACAAGGTGGGCACCGAGGTCATACAGCAGTCCCGGGATGTCGTCGGGAGCGCCGACCTCGCGCCAGCCACCCTTGGGGTGGGGTCGCCACCGCTCGAACCGGGATTCCAGACGGTGCGGACGACCGAGCACTCCGTCGGTGATGGCCTGGCGCGCCGTGAGGATCTCGGAGTCCCATCGCCGATTTTGGAAGACGTGGAGTTGGCGACCTTGGGCAGCAGCCAAGTTCACCAGGGCTTGGGCCTCGGTGGCGGTCGCGGCGAGCGGCTTGTCGACGACGGCGTGAAGGCCGTGTTCGAGGGCCGCGGTGGCCTGGGACACGTGAGAGGCGTTCGCCGTGGCGATGACTACGAGGTCGAATTCTTTGGCTCTGTCCCAAACGTCATCCGCTGACGCGAGGAGAAGCGCATCGGGATGATCGCCGGCTGCTTGATCGCGACGCTCGGCGTTCGAGGTGACGATGGCGGCGAGGTCAAGGCCGGGTTCGGATGTGATCAACGGTCCGTGGAAGACCCGCCCGGCCAGGCCGTAGCCGAGAAGTGCTACGCGAAGGGTCATGGGCAGGGTCTACTAGCCCCAGTACACGTAGACGCGTGTGCCGACAGGGATTTGGTCGAAGAGCCAGGAGACCGCCTGCAGGTCGGCAACGTTCACACAACCGTGTGAACCACCGCCGGGGTAGTACCCGCTGGCCGCGAAGGGCGGGGAGTAGTGCACGGCGATATCGCCGTTGAAGAACAGTGCGTAGGGCATCGGGGCGCGGGGCTGGTCCGGTCCGTTGATTCCGGAGGTAGCGTCCCGCCAACGGAACCAAACCCGGTAGGAACCGGTGGGGGTGTCGAGGCCGGGCACCCCGAAGCGTACGTCGACGGTGAGCTTCACCTTCCCCTTGTGCACGTAGCGCAGGAGTTTGGCTGTCTTGTCGACGCACACGACCTTGGTCTCATTCAGGCAGGACTTCGGCAGCTTGCCGACCCCACCGCCGACCTTTTCGAGCATGCGCCACGTGTCTTTATTGAGCTTGCCGTTGACGGGGATGAAGAATTTTTGCTGGAACTGCTTGACTGCCTTGCGCGTGGAGCGGCCGAAGTACTCCTTGTCCATCTCCTTCTCGCGCAGGTCATAACCGAGCCACTCGAGTCGGCGCTGAGCCTTGGCGACCGAGTCTCCCTTGTCACCCATCACGAGGGGGATGTCCTGAGGGATGTCCTTCGCCGCCGATGCAGTGGGGGCGAGGGTCAAGCCCATGAGGACCGCGGTGAACACCGCGATGATGGTCGCTCCTGACTTACGTGCCCGACTCACGATCCCTCCCCGCTTGATACTGCTACGCCACAGTAGCTCTCGGGGCATCCGGATGCGGGGCGAACCCGAGAGGGGGCATCATCACTTCGTGACCCTTCCTGCGGAACGGGGCCGGATGGCCCAGTGCGGCAACTACCGATTCGGACCTGATGAAGCCGGCCCCTGGTACCAGTGGGGGCCTTATGTGGCCGAACGGGGCTGGGGCACGGTCCGCGAGGACTACTCCGCCGACGGAGACGCGTGGCGCTATTTGCCGTACGACCAGGCTCGCTCGCGCACCTTCCGGTGGAGCGAGGACGGCATCCTGGGCTACTGCGATCTTCATCAGGACATGTCCTTCTCCCTCGCGCTGTGGAATGGCCGTGATGCTTTCCTCAAGGAACGCTTCTTCGGGCTCGACGGCTGGCAGGGCAATCACGGCGAGGATGTCAAGGAGTATTGGTGGTACGACGACGCCGTGCCTTCGCAGGCCTGGCTGCGCGCGCATTACCACTACCCCCAGGACGCCTTCCCCTACGACGAACTGGTCTCGGTCAATGGCGCGCGGACACGCCATGATCCCGAGTACGAACTTCTGGATACCGGGATCTTCGACGAAGATCGCTACTGGGTGGTCGATGTCAGCTACGCGAAGAATGATCCGACCGATACGTTCATCCGCATTCAAGTCACTAACGTCGGCCCGGATGCGGAGACCATCCACCTGCTGCCGTCAGCAATCTTTCGAGATACCTGGTCCTGGGGTCAGGCCCGACCCATCCCGCAGTTCGCCTTCGACACCGGCACCATCGTGGCGGACCATTGGCGACTCGGTACCTACCATCTGGACGCCGCAAGCGCCTCCGATGGCACCGCACCGGAGGCATTGTTCTGTGACAACCGTACGAACACCGAGCGCATCTTCGGCACGGCGCTGGAGGAGCCCTACCCCAAGGACGGGATCAACGACTATGTCGTGAGCGGAGCAGCCACGGTCAATCCCGAGCGCCTCGGGACCAAATGTGCGTGGCACTACGTCCTCGACGTACCCGCCGGCGAGACCGTGGAAGTCCGCCTTCGGCTCTGGTCGCCAAGCGACGGGGATCATCCTGATCCTGGCTGGTCCGAGCAGCGATTCGACGACCTTATGATCCAGCGCAAGGCGGAGGCGGACGAGTTCTACGCCGAACTTGCGCCCGATGATGCGTCCGCTGACGTCGCGGATGTCATGCGCCGAGCCTTTGCCGGGCTTATCTGGTGCAAGCAGTTCTATCGATACGACGTCGCTCGATGGCTGGATGGTGATCCGACCGAGCCGCCCCCGCCCGCGGGACATCAACTCGTGCGCAACACGCGGTGGCGCAATCTTGATGCCTACGACGTCCTGTCGATGCCGGACTCGTGGGAGTACCCGTGGTTCGCGGCGTGGGACCTGGCCTTCCACACGGTGGTGTTCGCGCATATCGATCCTGAGTACGCGAAGTATCAGCTTCAAGTGATGCTGCGCGACTGGTACTCGCACCCCAGTGGAGCAATCCCGGCGTACGAATGGAACTTCGACGACGTCAATCCACCGGTGCATGCCTGGGCGGCGATCCGGGTCTTTGAGATCGACGGGGGCACCGATATTGACTTCCTGGAGCGCGTCTTCCAGCGGCTGCTCATCAACTTCACCTGGTGGGTCAACAAGGTCGACAAGGAGGGCAACAACGTCTTCGAGGGAGGGTTCCTCGGGCTGGACAACATCGGACCCATCGACCGGTCGCACCTGCCGGACGGCTACACGATCGAACAGGCCGATGGCACGGCGTGGATGGCGTTCTACGCGCTGATGATGCTGCGCATGGCGATCCGGATCGCGCCGCACGACGAGGCCTATGCGCCGATGGCATTGAAGTTCCTCGAACACTTCTCCACCATCACCGATGGCATCTCCTCGGTAGGTCTCTTCGACGCGGAGGA
Organism: Candidatus Nanopelagicales bacterium; assembly: GCA_023263845.1. Classification (GTDB taxonomy): domain Bacteria; phylum Actinomycetota; class Actinomycetes; order S36-B12; family S36-B12; genus Mxb001. The sequence goes on from JALQUH010000152.1 coordinate 5,299, forward strand.
GGGCTTCTTCTACGATCAACTGGTCCGTCCGGACGGCTCGCGCGAGCCCATCAAGGTGCGTTCGCTCGTTGGGGTCATCCCGGTCCTCGCAGGCGCGTATATCGAGCAGGACGGCACGTTTGGCAACTCCGAGCGATACCGACGAAGCCTGGACAACTTCCTGAGACGGCGAGGGGTGACGGGGACAGCGAACGAAGGCGAACACGTAGCGGGTTCGCTGCAGTTCCGGGAGGTCGACGGCCATCGCAAGGCGTTGCTCACGGTGGTGGATCCCGATCGCCTTCGTCGCGTGCTCATGGAGATCCTCAGTGAGGACTCGCTGTTGTCGCCCTATGGCCTTCGATCGCTGTCGAAGAGACTCGATGGCGCACCGTACGAGATCACTGTGGAGGGGCAGAGCTACGACATCGACTATGAGCCAGCGGAGTCCACGACGCCGATCTACGGGGGCAACTCCAATTGGCGTGGACCGGTGTGGTTCCCGATCAATCATCTGGTGATTGAGGCCTTGGAGCGCTATCACCTGTATCTGGGGGATGAGTTCCAGGTGGAGTGTCCGACCGGCAGCGGAATCATGATGAATCTCTCGCAGGTCGCTCACGAGATCCGACGCCGACTCATCTCGGTGTTCCTAGAGAGGCCCGATGGCACTAGGCCGGTGTTTGGAGGCAGCGAGCGATTCCAATCCGACCCGCGGTGGCACGATCCGCTCTTCCATGAGTACTTCCACGGCGACAACGGCGCGGGTTTAGGCGCATCACATCAGACCGGCTGGACCTCGCTGGTCGCTGACCTCATCATCGGCCGCAAGGGCTAGTTGGTCCGTTCTTTCGGCAGATCAGCGGGCTAAGCCCCCAGATGTGACGAAAGAACGCGGGCTACGCGGTTTCGCGGGGGCCGGTGGCGGTCTCGAACCAGCGTGGGCTCGTGGAGGCTGGCGGGTAGAAGGCGGCCCGCAGCACGATCATCGTCGGTCCTGGGCGCGCGGCTGCCGATGCCAAGGCGTCGGTGAGGGTGCCGGCAGCACTCGGCCCCACACCAGCACCGCCCCGTTCCGCACCGGCAGCACCGCCCCGCAAATCCACCTCGGCATAAGCAATGCCGAACGAGGCTGCCAGCAACGCCCAGTCCGGTGTCACGAGGTCAACCCCACGCTCGGGATGGCCAAAGATCCGCTGGTCGTAGCGGAGCATCCCGTAGCCGCCGTCATCCACGATCACCAGCGCGATCGGCAATCTCTCCTGCACGTACGTCGCCAACTCACCGAGCGCGAACATCGGTCCGCCATCGCCGCACACAGCCAGCGTCGGCATGCCAACCGACGCCGGGCCAATCGCCGCGGGCAGCGCATAACCGAGCGTCCCCCAGCCCACCGGATTGAGAAGGTGTCGCGGCCGATCATGACGCGCGTGACTGCTCGTCCAGTACCCGGGAACGCACATGTCGGTGACCACCACGCCTTCGGTCGGCCAGGACTCCACCGCCTCAACGAACGCCACCGGATCGATCATGCGCTCATCCAGGATCAGTCGCGCTCGCACGGAGTCACGGACACCAACCGGTGCCCACGCCGATCGTGTACCGACACCGCGATCCTCCAACCGGGATTCCAGGGAACGAATCGTCGACACCAGATCGGCCTGAACCAGCACGTCCCAGGGCACGGTGCGGGTGACTTCGTCCCCGAGTGCGATGGCCGCTCGACGGGAAGGCATGGGCATCTTCCAGTTCTTCGTGTGCATCGCGTCGAAGCCACTCCCCACCACGAGAAGCAGGTCGGCGGACGCGATGATCTCGGCGACCTCCGGCTCGTGCGTTGAGGCTTCGATCGTCAACGGGTGGCCGGCCATGAGCCCTCGACCGGCGTACGTCGTCACCACGGGAGCACCGAGTCGCTCAGCGAGGGACCGCAGCGCTGCTTCACCCGCCTCGCCGCACTGCGCCACTCCACCCCCCGCCCAGAGGACCACCCGCTCGCTGTCAGCGATGAGGTCGCCCAGCGCTGCGACGTCGCTGTCGGACGATGTGGCTCCTGTCGAGACCTCGGCATCCACAGCAGACGGGCCCGACAGGAGTGGCAGATCGCCGTGCCACTCCGCGTTGAGGACGTCGGAGGGGATGCCGACATAGACCGGACCCATAGGAGGCGTACCCGCAATCGCCAGCGCCTCCGCGATAGCCGTCAACGCCTCCTCCACGTTGGTTACCGTCCGAGCGGGGCGGCCAAACGCCGCGAAGGGGGCGGCCTGATCACCCATCTCGTGCAGGATCCCGCGAGGGCCTTCCGGATTGCGTAGCGCGGTCGACACATCACTGGAGATCAGCACCATGGGTGCCCCGCTGATGGCTGCCTCTCCGAAGGCCGCCAGCGCATTGACCGACCCGGGGCCGGTGGTGGTGAGGGCGACACCGACCCGGCCGGTGGCCCGGCCGTAACCGTCCGCCGCGTATGCCGCCGACTGCTCATGCCGTACGCCGACGATCCGGACCGGGGTCTGCGCCGACCAGAAGGCCAGGTTATGGACGCCGGGCAAGCCGAAGGCCACGTCGATGCCCTCGCGATGGAGGAGTTCCAAGATGGCGGTGCCAACCGTCCGGGTGTCGCTCACGGGATCAGCCTCGCAGATGCGGGGTCATCTCAGAGCATCCCTCCCGCCACCACAGATTGGGGCGGTGGAAGGATCAGTCCATGGCCACGTATATCTCCCGGAATCCCGCCAACTTCGCCGACGTCGTCACCGAGGTGCCCCTCGCGACATCAGCCGAGATCATCGCCGCCGCCCAGGCCGCCCATGATGCGCAGCCCGGCTGGGCGGCCGTCCCGGCTCCGGCGCGCGGCCGCGTCATCGCCGAGGTGGGACGTCTCTTCGAGGCCAACAAGGAGGCCCTCGCGCGACTGGTGACGCGCGAGATGGGCAAGGTGTACGCCGAGGCCCTCGGCGACGTACAAGAGGTCATTGACACGTGCGACTTCTTCATCGGTGAGGGTCGGCGGATGTACGGCCAGACCGTCCCCAGCGAGATGCCCGACAAGCAGCTCTTTACCTTCCGCGTGCCCGTCGGCACGGCAATGATCGTCACGGCGGGCAATTTCCCTGCCGCTGTTCCGTCCTGGTACATCGTGCCGGCCCTGGTCACCGGCAACACGGTCGTGTGGAAGCCAGCCGAGCAGACGTCCGCGATCGCGCAGGCTATGGCTGAGATTTTCTACGCAGGCGGTGTGCCGCGCGACGTCCTCAAGGTAGTCATCGCAGACGGCCCCACGACGTACGACGGGCTCGAAGCATCGCTGCACAAGGGCTTGATTCAAAAGGTCGGCTTCACGGGCTCAACCGAGGTCGGCCGCCGCCTGAGCGAGTTGGCCGCGCGGCACCTGCAGTCGCCGTGTCTTGAGCTCGGTGGCAAGAACCCCATGGTGGTCATGCCGGACGCCAATATCGACCTTGTCGTCGAGGGTGCGCTCTTCGCGGGCTTCGGCACGGCTGGTCAGCGTTGCACGTCGCTCGGGACTTTGTGGGTACACCGCGATGTCTATGACGTCGTGCGTGAGCGCTATGTCCATGCGGTGGAGAACGCCATCGTCGGAGACCCATTCGGTGACGTTCTCTATGGACCAATGATTGATGAGAAGTATCTCGAAAACCACGACAAGCACCTCGGGCTCATCCAAGACCACCAGACGGTCTACGGCTCCTCCAGCGTTGGCCGCATCACCTCGACCAATCCTCGCCGTGGGTTTCTCGGGGATCCCGACGCCGGTTGGTTCGCACATCCCACGATCGTCGACGGCGTCCGCCCTGGCGATGCGCTCTACTCGACCGAGACCTTCGGCCCGCTCGTGACGATGGGTGTCTTCGACACCCTCGATGAGGCCATCGAGTTGTCGAACGGGCACGGTTATGGCCTGTCCTGTGCGATCTACACCGAGAACCCGCAGGCGGTGTGGCGCTATCGCCAGGGGGTCTCGGCCGGGATGATGTCGGTCAACAACTCGACCTCCGGGGCCGAGGCCCACCTGCCTTTCGGCGGCAACGGCCTTTCCGGCAACGGTTCACGGCAGAGTGGGATCTGGGTCCTCGACCAGTTCACCC
>JALQUH010000282.1 GCA_023263845.1 Candidatus Nanopelagicales bacterium
GCATGTGGCGTGGAATCCGGAGTTCCTGCGCGAGGGGCACGCGGTGCAGGACACGTTGCACCCGGATCGACTCGTCATCGGTGTGGAGTCGGCCGAGGATGAGCAGACTCTGCGGACGGTCTACCAATCCCTTCTCGATGAGGGTGTGCCGATGCTGGTCGCCGATTTCGCCACCGCCGAGTTGGTGAAGGTGTCGGCTAATGCCTTCCTTGCGACGAAGATCTCGTTCATCAATGCGATGTCGGAGGTGTGCGAAGCCACCGGCGCCGACGTCACGGTGCTGGCCGAGGCGATCGGCATGGACCCCCGAATCGGGTCGTCGTTCCTGCGGGCCGGTCTGGGCTTCGGCGGCGGCTGCCTGCCCAAAGACATCCGTGCATTCATGGCGCGTGCCGGCGAACTGGGGGTCGACCAGGCGCTGACCTTCCTGCGCGAGGTCGACGAGATCAATCAGCGGCGTCGCAGTCGCACCGTCGACCTGGCCCGTGAGGCGGTCGGCGGGCGTCTGCGGAACAAGCGCGTCGCGGTCTGGGGTGCAGCATTCAAGCCCGATAGCGACGACGTCCGCGACTCGCCGGCCCTGCACGTGGCGGCAGCGCTGCACACCGAGGGCGCCGACGTCGTCGTGCACGACCCGCGCGCGATGGACAACGCCCGCGACCTCTTCCCCCATCTCGCCTACGCCGACTCGGCACTTGACGCCGCGGCCGGCGCGGACGTGCTGCTGCTGCTCACCGAATGGCGGGACTACATCGACATCGATCCCACCGACGTCGGTGTGCTCGCGACCGAACGCCACGTCGTGGACGCCCGCAACGCCCTAGACCCAGCCAGGTGGCGCGCCGCGGGCTGGACCTACCGCGGCCTCGGCCGCCCCTCGGCCTAGCGCCAGACAATTGCCGGGCAGTTGTCCATCACGACATCGAGCCCGGAGTCGAGCGCACGCTGCGCGGCCGCCTCATCGATCACGCCGAGTTGGAGCCACACGGCGTTGGCTCCGACCGCAATGGCCTCATCGACGAACGATCCCACCCGATCGGCGCGTACGAACATGTCGACCACGTCCGGCGCGCCCACAGCGGACACGGCATCGGTGATGGTGGCATACCCCTGTTCGCCGTGCACGACCTCCGCACGGGGGTAGATCGGCACGATCCGCTTGCCTCTCGATTGCAGTAGCCGTGCGATGTCGTAGGCATCCCGGTCGGGGTTGTTGCCCAGACCCACGACGAACCACACGTGCGAGGCCTCGAGCACCCGCTGCACCGTGGCCGCGTCGCCGTAGAGACGGCTATCGCGGCTACTCATGGGTTCGAACCTTGGCGCCCTTCTCCTGCGCGGCGCGCTTAAGGCCTTCCTGGAACTCGATCATCGCCGCACGCAGTTCGATGTCGGCTGCCGCCAGGATCCGCACGGCGAGCAGCCCGGCATTGCGTGCGTTACCCACGGCGACCGTGGCCACCGGCACCCCGGCGGGCATTTGCACGATCGACAGCAGCGAGTCCATCCCATCCAAATGCGTCAGGGGAATGGGGACGCCGATCACCGGCAGCGGAGTCAGGGCAGCGACCATCCCAGGTAGGTGGGCCGCACCCCCGGCTCCGGCGATGATCACGCGGAGACCGCGCTCGGCGGCGGACTCGGCGTAGGTGAGCATCTCCTTGGGCATGCGATGGGCAGAGACGACATCGGCCTCGTAGGGCACGCCGAATTCCTGCAACGCCTGTGCGGCTGCTTCCATGGTCGGCCAGTCCGAGTCACTGCCCATGATGATTCCAACGGTCGGTGCATCACTCATCGATTACTCCCATGAGATAGTCGGCCGCATGGTGCGCGCGCGCCAGAGCGTCGTCAAGGTCATCTGACACCACCGTGACATGGCCAAGTTTGCGTCCGGGACGCAGGGGTTTGCCGTAGAGATGCACGTGGATGCCGGGATCTCGTGCCATCACATGACGGAAAGCCTCGGTCAGCGCAGGCAGCCCCTCAATGTCACGAGGTCCGACCACGTTGACCATGACCGACCACGGCGCAGTTGATCGCGGGTCGCCGAGCGGAAGATCGAGGACAGCACGCAGGTGGTTCTCGAACTGGCTCGTCACGGCCCCGTCGATCGACCAGTGTCCGGAGTTGTGCGGCCTCATCGCAAGTTCGTTGATGAGCAAACCCTTCGGGGAATCAAAGAGTTCCACCGCGAGCATGCCCGTGACTCCGAGCGCTTCCGCCACCCGCAGGCCGATCTGCTGTGCCTCCAGGGCCTTTGCCTCCGGCAGATCAGGGCACGGAGCGACGACCTCCGAGCACATGCCATCGACTTGGACCGTTCGTACCACGGGGTAGGCGACCGCCTGACCGGACGGTGATCGGGCGACCTGCGCCGCGAGCTCCCGGGCGAAGGGCACGAGCTCCTCGGCCAGCCAGGCTGCGCCGTCCGCAAGGGGGGTTGACGACATCACCTCACGTGCCTGGGGCTCATCGTCAACAACCCACACACCGCGACCGTCGTAGCCACCGCGAGACACCTTCAATACCAGCGGCCAGCCGAGCGCCGCCCCGACCTGGACGAGGTCATCGACGCCGAAGTCGTGTCGCCACAGAGGCGTCGGCAGCCCGGCGGCCTCGACGGCCTCGCGCATCGTGATTTTGTCCTGGGCATGCACAAGGGCGGCGCTGCTCGGCTGAACGTCGATCCCGGCCGCCTCCAGAGCCCGCAGATGGGAGGGCGGCACATGCTCATGGTCAAAGGTGATGACCGAGCAATTTTCGGCCAGCGCGCTCAGGGCAGCAAAGTCGGTGTGGCTGCCGAGGACGACGTCGCAGATCACCTGAGCCGCGGACTCCTCGGGGTCCACCGCGAGGAGCCGGAGGTTCACGCCGAGAGCAGCCGCCGGAGCCGCGGTCATGCGGGCGAGTTGTCCGCCGCCGACCAGACCCACGCAGGGGGTACCCGTGACCTGACTCACAGCGAGACCCTACTCGTGCCGTACTCCTAGGGGCGCGACCTCCTGGTCCGGGCGGCTACCATTCACGACGTGTCCCAGGAAGATCTCAGCCACTCTGTCGCGCCCTCGTGGCTCGATCGAGTGCGGTCGTCGCTGAGTGTCCTGGCCCGGGAAGTCGCCAAGTTCGGCGTCGTGGGGCTCTCCGCGTTCATCATCGACGTCGGCCTGTTCAACCTCTTGATGTTCGCCGGTGGCGATGGCCCGCTCAACGACAAGCCGTTGACCGCCAAGGCCATCAGCGTCATCGTGGCGACGACATTCGCCTACTTCGGCAATCGATTCTGGACCTTCCGACATCGCGGCCGCACTCACATGGGGCGCGAGTACCTGCTCTTCATCGCGTTGAACGGCGTCGCGATGATGATCGCGTTGCTGTGCCTGTGGTTCAGCCACTACGCGCTGGGCCTTGACAGCGTCCTCGCCGACAACGTCAGCGCCAACGTCATCGGACTCGGCCTGGGCACCCTCTTCCGGTTCTGGTCCTATCGCAAGTGGGTCTTCCCGGCCATCACCGACGATGCAGTTGACCGCGAAATTGCCGAGCGCGACGCCGTCACGCCCATCTAGTTCTGCATCCCGATCAGCTCAAACGCGCGAACTACCCCCACCCCGCGCACTCGCCGCGGCGCCTGCTGACGCAACCGAACGCCGGGTAACTCCTCTGCTTCGGCCGCCGTGGCCGCATCCACCAGCGTCTTCCCGGGACGGGCGAACGCCGTCAGCCGACTGGCGAGGTTGACCGTGGCGCCAAACACATCGCCCATGCGACGCAGGACATGCCCGGTGGCCAAGCCGATCCGTACCTGCGGAACCTCCGGCAGTTGGCGGTGCACGTCGTGCAGTCGCTGGGCGGTGGCAACCGCAACAGCGGCGGTAGGGGCGACGAACAAGATCTCGTCACCGACCGTCTTGACCAACTGCGCGCCGGTCGCGGCCACCACATCGGCGCTGGCCGCTTCAAAGGACTCCACCAGCGCAGCAAGGTCCGCGTCGACGAGTTGTCGACTCAGGCGCGTGAACCCCACCAGGTCAGCGAACCCGACGGTGGCGACGGCTTCTTCGGCCGCCGCTTCCGCACGAGCAAGCCGACGATCGAGCACAGCCACCAGCTGCCGCCGCCAGGCGTAGTCCAAGAGTGCACCGAGCGGCCCGATCAACTCACCGGCGCGCGCCGCGATGGTGTCCATCGACTCCGGGTCAAGGCCAGCATCGACATCGGGCAACTCGCCACGATCGGTGAGCAGGCGCCCTACCGCCTCGGTCTGCCAGTCGGCCAGGCGGGCGGTTGACTGACCGAGACTGCGCGCGACGACGATGGCGGTTTCCTCGTCGAGCAAATGTTCCTCGATGAGCCGACCGACCGTCTGGAGGGCGAGCAGGTCAATCTCGGCGAAGGCCCGAGCGCCACCAGCGTCAGGGAAGCCGAGGGCGCGCCACAGCGTGCGGGCAAGCCGGTCCGGGACGCCCGACCTCTCCAATAGATCCGTGCGCGTGTAAATCGGATCGCCACCGAGGATGACCCGGTCAAGCGCCAGGGTCGGGTCAGGTCCCATCGTTGGGGGGAACCGGGTCGCCGCCCTCATTGATGCTGCGACGGCGTCGACGTTCGTCGTCCTCTTCATGCAGGCGATAGACGTCTCGCTGGATGACCTCGACGTTCGGAACATCATCGATGATGAGGTCCTCATCGCTGGCGGAGGTGATCTGCAGTCGGCCGTAGTTGAGCAGTCGGCCGACGACGCCTACCTCGAACGAGACGTTGTTGACCTTGGCCAGGGGCATGTCGCGCCCCTTCTTGGCAATGACGCCTGCTCGGGTGATGATGCGCCGGTTGGTGAAGACGTACTGCGTCGTCACCCACATCGCGAAGGGTCGGACAACCCATACGATAAGGATGATGGCACCGACACCGAGAATGATCGGACGACCGATGGTCTCGAGGAATCCGTCCGCGGTCCATGACCAGTTGCCCAGGGATACGTAGAGCCAGGTGCCGACAAAGACCGTGAGGATAAGCCACAGAACGGGGAGGATGAGTCCGCGCCAGTGCGGCTTCATTTCGAACTCGATCGTCTCGCCATCGCCCAGCAGCCGTGTTGGATATCCCATGCCTGCATCGTGGCACACTGCTTCGAAGAGATCAGCCGAATTACCCGCCGGCCGGACGCAGATGGACCACATCACCTGCCGTGATCGAATGCTCCCTCCCCGCGTCATCGATCACGATGAGTTCACCGCCCGATCCCAGGGCCGCGGCGACCCCGACGACGTCACCGCCTGCCCGATGGACGCGAACGCGCTCTCCCATCGTCGCTGACAACTCGATGTAGGCCGTAGCGAGGTCGTCACCGGCACACCACGAACGATAGGCACGCGCCACCTCGCTCAGCACCTCGGTGAGGACGGTCTCGCGCGTCACCTGCGCCCCCTGCAGATACAGCGACGTCCCGCCCGCCGGGAGTTCATCAGCCCGTTGGGACACGTTGATGCCCAAGCCGAAGACGACCGCGCCGTCCGCGAGACGCTCGGCGAGCAGACCCGCCAACTTGCCGACCTGCCCGTCCGTCACAACGACCACGTCGTTGGGCCACTTCAGTCGGGCCGGCACGCCGGTGACGGCCGTGACGGCACGGGCCACCCCTATACCCACGACCAGCGGCAACCAGCCCATCCGATCGCGCGAAGGATCCGGACGCAGCAACAGGCTCATCCACAAGCCGGCGTACTGCGCGGACTCCCACGGTCGTCCCCGACGACCGCGACCAGCCGTCTGCTCCTCGGCGACGACCAGCGTGCCCTCGGGTGCCCCCTGGGCCGCGAGTTGCTCGACGTCAACCATGGTGGACCCCGTCGTTGCAAGCACCCGCGGCTCGGGCCAGGGCGCCCAGCCACGAATGGGTCCCAGATCCTGAAGGGGTCGGCGATCCGAGACCTCGCCGAAGTCGCTGCTCACCCGGCTAAGGTACGACGGTGACCTCGACTCCCGCCAAGGCGCCGCATACAACCGCCGAGAAGGCCGACGAACTGATCCGTCGGAGGACCGAGGCTGCGGGCCGACGCCAGGCCGCCATCGACAAGCAGCATGCCAAGGGCAAGCTCACGGCGATGGAGCGCATCGAGGCCTTCCTCGACCCCGGCTCCTTCCAGCAGATCGATGGACTGACCCGGCACCGGTCGCACAACTTTGGGCTCGACAAGAGCCGGCCCTACGGCGACGGCGTTATCACCGGATACGGCACGGTCGACGGCCGTCCAGTGTGCGTGTTCGCCCAGGACTTCACCGTCTTCGGTGGGTCACTCGGCGAGGTCTTCGGCGAGAAGATCGTCAAGGTCATGGACCTCGCGCTCAAGACCGGATGCCCGATCATCGGCCTCAACGACTCTGGCGGAGCACGCATCCAAGAAGGCGTCGTCTCGCTCGGTCTGTACGGCGAGATCTTCAACCGCAATGTCCAGGCCTCGGGTGTTATCCCGCAGATCTCCTTGATCATGGGACCGTGCGCGGGCGGTGCCGTCTACTCCCCCGCGATCACCGACTTCATCGTCATGGTCGACAAGACCTCGCACATGTTCATCACGGGCCCGGATGTCATCAAGACCGTCACCGGGGAAGACGTCCCCTTCGAGGAACTCGGCGGTGCCCGCACGCACAACACCAAGTCCGGCGTGGCGCACTACATGGCCGAAGATGAGTCTGACGCGTTCGACTACGTCCGCGCACTGTTGTCCTACCTGCCCAGCAACAACCTCGATGAGCCTCCGGCGTACGACGTCGTGGCCGATCTCACGGTGACCGAGCACGACCGTGAGTTGAACACGCTGATCCCCGACTCGCCCAATCAGCCGTATGACATGCATCGCGTGATCGAGCATGTTCTTGACGATGATGAGTTCCTCGAGGTGCAGCCGCTGTTCGCCCCCAACATCATCTGCGGTTTTGGTCGGGTGGAGGGGCGCCCGGTCGGGGTTGTTGCCAACCAGCCCATGCAGTTCGCCGGAACCCTCGACATCGAGGCATCGGAGAAGGCTGCGCGCTTTGTGCGGACGTGCGATGCCTTCAACATTCCTGTCCTCACGTTCGTCGACGTACCGGGCTTCCTTCCCGGCACCGATCAGGAGTGGGACGGCATCATCCGTCGCGGCGCCAAGCTCATCTATGCCTACGCTGAGGCGACCGTGCCACTTGTCACCGTCATCACACGCAAGGCCTACGGCGGCGCCTATGACGTTATGGGCTCCAAGCACCTCGGCGCCGACATCAACCTCGCCTGGCCGACCGCACAGATCGCGGTCATGGGCGCCCAGGGCGCGGTCAACATCTTGTACCGCCAGGAGTTGGCGAACGCCGAGGATCCCGAGGCCGAGCGCGCCCGCCTGATCGAGGAATACGAGGCCACGTTGGCCAACCCCTACGTCGCGGCCGAACGCGGGTACGTGGATCGCGTGATCCTCCCCGAGGAGACCCGAGCGATGGTGGTGCGCGCGCTGCGCGCCCTGCGCACCAAGCGGGCGAGTCGGCCACCGAAGAAGCACGGGAACATCCCACTGTGAGCGGTGAAGAGGAGCCGATCGTCATCCACGGTCCGGCGACACCGGCCGAAGTGGCCGCCGTCGTGGCCGCGGTCGCGAGTCTGCGGGCAAGTATCGACCCACCCGCGCGCAAACCGCGCAGCCTGTGGGCGCTGCCCGCGCGACAGACCCGGCCGCGTCTCGGATTCGGTCCGGGCGCTTGGCGTGCCTCCTCCCTGCCGCGCTAGCCGCTGCTCCCGCTGAGCGGGACTCAACGCAACGACCAGCCGACAACATCCGGCCAGGAGTGGCCGAGTTCTCTTGCGAGCCGACGCACCGCGGGCAGTGAGACGCCGATGACATTGCCGGGGTCACCCTCGATCCCGGCAACGAACGGCGCCCCGAGATCATCAAGGGTGAAACCACCCGCCACCTTGAGTGGCTCACCGGTCCCGATGTAGGCCTCAATCTCGGCATCCGGTGCATCGACCATGTGCACTGTCGTCGTCACGGTTTCCCCGACCGCGCTACCGGATGCCGTATCAATCAACCAGTGACCGCTGTGCAGGTGGCCAGCGCGACCGCGCATCAGTTGCCAGCGCCGCAGTGCCTCTGCGGCGCTGGGCGGCTTGCCGAGCCGAACGCCGTCGATCTCGAAGATCGAGTCGCAGCCAAGCACCAGCGCACCGGTGGGTACATCGGGTCCGGCGGCCACCGCCTCGGCTTTGGCCCGGGCCAGCGCAAGGGTGACATCGGGGACGGACCGATGCGCCATGGCCGCCTCGATGCTCTCCTCATCCACCCCGCTCACGAGCGCCACCGGTCGCACCCCGGCCTGCTCAAGGAGCCGACGGCGCGAGGGAGAGGCGGACGCCAGGACGAAAGCGAGTTCGGACATGCCCACACCCTGCCAGGTCGCGGTCCCTAGACTGCAGCGCGTGGAGAAGGTCCTCATCGCCAATCGAGGCGAAATCGCCGTCCGTGTTGCCCGCGCCTGCCGCGATGCCGGGCTGACCTCGGTGGCGGTGTATGCCGATCCAGATCGAGAGGCGCTCCACGTGCGCACCGCCGATGAGGCCTACGCCCTCGACGGCACCACCGCGGCCGAGACCTATCTCGACATCGCCAAGCTCCTCGACGTGGCCGCCCGCTCCGGTGCCGACGCCGTCCACCCCGGCTACGGCTTCCTCTCCGAGAACGCCGAGTTCGCCCAAGCCGTCATCGACGCGGGCCTCACCTGGATCGGGCCACCGCCTGACGCCATCCGCTCGCTCGGCGACAAGGTGTCCGCACGCCACATCGCCGCCCGCGCGGGTGCCCCGCAGGTCCCCGGAACCCCGGACCCCGTTGCCGGAGCGGACGAGGTCGTCGCTTTCGCCAGGGACCACGGATTGCCTGTGGCCATCAAGGCGGCGTTCGGTGGAGGCGGCCGCGGGCTCAAGGTGGCGCGCACCCTGGAGGAGATTCCCGAGCTCTACGACTCCGCCGTACGCGAGGCGGTCGCCGCATTCGGCCGCGGCGAGTGCTTCGTCGAGCGCTACCTCGACAACCCGCGTCACGTCGAGACCCAGGTCCTTGCTGACAAGCACGGCAACGTCGTCGTCGTCTCAACCCGCGACTGCTCGCTGCAGCGCCGCCACCAAAAACTCGTCGAGGAGGCGCCTGCGCCCTTCCTCTCCGACGAGCAGGTCGACGCGCTCTACAGTGCCTCTAAGGCGATCATCAAGGAGGCGGGCTACTACAACGCCGGCACCTGCGAGTTCCTCGTCGGCGAAGACGGCACCATCTCGTTCCTCGAGGTCAACACACGTCTGCAGGTCGAACACCCGGTGTCCGAAGAGGTCGCCGGCATCGACCTCGTGCGCGAGCAGTTCCGCATCGCCGACGGTGGCATCATCGACTACGACGACCCCACCCTGCGGGGACACAGCATCGAATTCCGCATCAATGGCGAGGATCCCGGTCGCGGATTCCTGCCCGCCCCCGGTGTGCTCACCGAGTGGGTCGAGCCTGCCGGTCCCGGTGTTCGCGTCGATGCTGGCTTCGGCCAGGGCGACATCATCGGCGGCAACTTCGACTCGCTCCTCGCCAAGCTCATCGTGACCGGCCGAGACCGTAAAGAGGCACTCGAACGCTCCCGCCGCGCATTGCGCGAATTCGTCGTCGAGGGCATCGCCACCGCCATTCCGTTCCACCGCGCAGTGGTTGACGATCAGGCTTTCGCCCCGGAGGGCGATGCACCCTTCAGCGTGCACACGCGCTGGATTGAGAGCGGATTCGACAACACCATCCCGCCGTACGCAGGCACCGCGGATGCACCCGAGCAGGCGACGGAGCGGGAAACCGTAACCGTGGAGGTCGATGGTCGTCGCCTCGCCGTCACCCTGCCCGCGGGCCTCGGAGCATCGGCCAAGCCCACGGCAGGACCGGCCAAGCCCGGTCGCAAGCGAGAGCGGGGAACAGGGGGCGGCGCCTCCGGCGATTCCGTGGCCGCACCCATGCAGGGCACCGTGGTCAAGGTCGCGGTCGAAGAGGGTCAGCAGGTGCAGGCCGGCGATCTCATCGTGGTCCTGGAGGCCATGAAGATGGAGCAACCCCTCAACGCCCACAAGGCCGGCACCGTGACCAGCCTTGACGCCACCGTGGGTGCCACGGTCCCCACGGGCACCGTCCTGTGCGAGATCAAGGACTGAGCACCTCGCCGATATCGCGGTAATGTCGGGACATGGTGCGCCGATCCGCTGTTCTCGCTCTCACTGCCATCGCTGTGCTCGTCGCCGCCCTGCCTGTCACCGCGGCTCGCGCTGACGCGACCATCGATGCGGTGGCCGACATCTTGCGAGCCGAGTCGGTCTACAACGATCCACTCGCCGAACTCAGCCTCACCGATGGGCAGGTCGACGCGCTGCGCGGTCAGATCACCGCGACGGGCCTGCCGATCTACATCGCCATCCTCCCCGAGGAGGATGTGAGGGCCTACGGTTCAGCCGACGCACTGCTCGAGGGCGTTCAGGAGTCCGTGGGTCGCGAGGGCGTCTACGCGATCGTCGCCGGCAACTCTTTCCGCGCGGGATCGACCTCCGGGTCGGTTCGCCAGATCGCCGATTCGGCGTTCGCCGAGAACAGTGCCAACGGCGTGTACGCCGTTCTGCGGGCCTTCGTCGACGGCGTCGATGACCAGTTCAACAACAGCGCCGCGACCGGCACCGCGCCCACCGATAGCGGTTCGTCATCGTCCGATCAGGCGCCAGCCGGATCGGGCATCAACATCCTTATCCCGCTTGCTGTGATCGTGGTCCTCGGCGGCGTGGGCTTCTACTTCCTGCGTCGCCGCGGCAAGAAGCAGCAGGCCGAGCGCCTCGACGCCGTGCGCGCGGTTCTCAATGAGGACGTCACCGGTCTGGGCGAACGACTAGGTTCATTTGACCTCACCGACCCACGTCTCGACGACGCCGGTCGCGCCGACCTGCAGAAGGCGTTGGACTCCTACTCGGCCGCGAGCGACGCCACGGCAACGGCATCCAGCGACGCCGACATCACCACGGCGACGGGTGAACTGGAGGAGGGACGCTACGCCCTGGCCTGCGTCGAGGCGCGCATGGACGGTCGGCCCAAGCCGGCCCACCGGGCACCCTGCTTCGTTGACCCGCGACATGGGCCGAGCGTCGCCGATGTCGACTGGGCGCCACAGGGCGGGGAGGCTCATCCGGTCCCCGTGTGCGCCGGGTGCGAGGCCACCATCGCCTCCGGCGGACGCCCCGAGGCCCGCGAGGTCGACGCGGGTGGACAACGCGTGCCGTACTGGCAGGGTGGCGCTGCCTATGCGCCCTACGCGCGGGGCTACTACCGGAACTGGAGCGACATGATGCCGGCACTGTTCGTGGGGACTCTGCTCGCGAGCACCTTCATGGCCCCTGCCGCACAGGCGGCGCCCCTTACCGGCCAACCCGAGGCGGGCGGCGACTTCGGCGGCGGAGATTTCCACCGGGGAGCATTCGGCGGCGGCGGTGACTTCGGCCGCGGGGGCGGCAACTTCGGCGGCGGCGACTTCGGCGGCGACTTCTAGCGGTGCCTGCTGCTACGCCGGGGGTGGTGGGACCCACAGGGCGAAGACCGCGAGAACGACGGCGAGCGAGCCGAGCACCACAAGATCGACCGTCCGTGAGCGAACAGCCAGCATGCCGGCCTGCGCGGACGGCAGCACCAGTCGGAGAACGAACGCGAGGACGAGGCTCCCGGCCAGCATGAGGGAGCCGATACGGAAGTGATCGAGGGCCACGACGGCGAGCGAGGCCGCGACTCCCAGAAGCACCAGGGCAATGGGCCACTGACGCCACCAGCGCCGCGGTCGCGGACGCAGAGGGTGTACCGAAGCCATGCCACTCATGATCGCCCAGCCTACGAGCGCTCAGCCGCCTCGACGACATTGGCGATGAGCATGGCGCGTGTCATCGGACCGGTGCCCCCGGGCATCGGCGCAATCCATCCCGCAACATCGGAGCACGCAGGGTCGATGTCACCGAGCAGGCCCGCGTCTGTCCGCGTGATCCCGACGTCAACCAGCGCAGCGCCGGGCTTGATCATGTCGGGGGTGATGAAGTGCGGCACGCCGGCCGCTGCGACCACGATGTCTGCACGGGCAATGTGTTCGGACATGTCCCGCGTGCCGGTGTGGCAGAGGGTGACGGTGGCGTTCTCCTGACGCCGCGTGAGGAGCAGCCCGAGCGGCCGGCCGACGGTGACACCGCGCCCGATGACGCACACCTCGGCACCGTTGATCGGGACGTCGTACGCGCGGAGAAGTTCGACGATCCCACGCGGAGTGCATGGCAGCGGCGCCTCGATGCCAAGGACCAAGCGCCCCAGATTCATCGGGTGCAGCCCGTCGGCGTCCTTCAGCGGATCCATCAATTCGAGCACGCGGTTGCTATCGAGCCCCTTGGGCAGCGGCAACTGAACGATGAAGCCGGTGACGGCCGGGTCAGCATTGAGCTCGCGAACCGCCGCTTCCACATCGTCCTGCGTGGAGTCCGCCGGCATGTCGACGCGGATCGAGGCGATGCCGACCTCCGCGCAGTCACGGTGCTTGCCGCCGACATAGGCGTGGCTGCCCGGATCATCACCCACCAGGACGGTGGCGAGCCCGGGGGTGACGCCGCGGGCGACGAGTGCAGAGACGCGGTCGGCGAGCACCTGTTTCACGGCGGTGGCGGTCGCCTTGCCGTCGAGGATGGTGGCGGTCATGGGCACACCCTAGTGA
>JALQUH010000028.1 GCA_023263845.1 Candidatus Nanopelagicales bacterium
GTGCACGCTGATGTCCCAGTTGCCGCGCTCGGCCTGGAACTGCAGCCAGTTGTGGCCACTGGCCCGACCGACGAGAGCGATTTCCTCCGGGTCGGACCAATACAAGATCCCATCCCCTACGACATGACCGCTGGGGCTGCAGCAGACAAAGTGACGTGCCTTGTTGGGAGTGAAGGTCGCAAACCCATTGACACCCATGGCCGTGAAGAAGTCGAGCGCGTCCGGGCCACGAACCACCGACGTGGTCATGTGATAGCTCTGGTCGTACAAAGCCACGTCTTCGCGCCACGCGCGCTGCTCGTCGCGCCAATTCGTGAACTCGGGCAGAACGAACTCGGTGGGCTGTCGCTGTACGGCGTCTCGCACGACCGAGCCCTTGCGATTGGCGTAGAGGACATCCACGATGCTCGAGTTGGCGTCGATGAGCTCCTGCAGGCTGCCGCCTCTCGCTTTCACCATGTCGCTCCTTGTATTCGGTGGTAGACCGGACCGTAGGAGCCTTTGAGGGCCACACGGAATCAGAACGTTCGGCAGCGGCGAACAGGGGCGACGAAGGCCCGGACAGCCAGGCGGCGTCAGTGACCGGCTCGACAGCCCTACACGATCAACCAGGGCAGCCCAAAGGTTCGCTATCCCGTCACGACCACACACGTAGTGTTGTGCCGTGCTACTACGCCTGGCTCCCACCCCCAGTGGATTCCTCCACGCGGGCAACCGGCACAACTTCGCCCTCACCGCCGAACTCGCCAGGGAACTCGGCGCGCCGCTGGCGTTGCGCATCGACGACGCGGATGCCGCGCGTTACCGTCGTGAGTACGCCGAGGACATCTTCCGTACCTTGCGTGCGATGGACATCGAGTGGCAGATCGGGCCTGCCGATGTCGAGGACTTCGAAGAGCACTGGTCTCAACGGCGCCGGACCGACCACTACCGGGCCGAGTTGATCGCCGCACAAGATCACGGACTCCTCACGTACGCCTGCTCCTGCAGCCGCACTCAGCAGCGGGGGGCGGCCTCTGGTGGTTGCTCAGGAGGCTGTCGAGATCGTGATCTGACGTGGGAACCTGGGGTCACAGCGGTACGGGTGGTGGTCCCCGTGGGCATGACGGTCCATGTGGGTGAGCGCGAAGTGCGACTCGATGAGGCCATGGGTGACTTCATTGTTTGGCGGCGAGATGATCTCCCGGCCTATCAGCTCGTATCCGTCGTGGAGGATCGTGATTTGCGAACGACACACATTGTGCGCGGCATCGACCTGCTTGAATCCACCGCCGCACAGATCTTCCTGGCCGCATCGGTCGATGCCCCTAACGTTGCCGAAGCGACGTATGTCCACCACGAACTGATCACTGACGAATGGGGCGGCAAACTCTCGAAGTCCACGACGTCTGCGAAGATCACACCTGACGATGGGACGGAAGAAGCGTGAGCGCAACACCTGAGATCGGCACGTCGGTCGTGGCCGCGGGAATCGTCACAAACCTTAATGACACAGGCGTGGACCCAGGTGGTGGCACCGTCCTGCTCATTCATGGATCGGGGCCGGGTGTGTCGGCGTGGGCAAACTGGCGACTCACGATCCCCTTCCTAGCCGAGAGGTTCCGGGTCATCGCGCCGGACATGGTCGGCTTCGGATACACCGAACGGAGCGTCCCGACGTACGACCTTGCGACATGGACGCGGCACGCCGTCGGCGTCCTCGATGCTCTGGAGATTGATCACGCCCATGTCGTCGGCAACTCCTTCGGAGGGTCGCTGGCGCTGTCACTGGCGATCCACCATCCTGGCCGAGTACGGCGACTAGGCCTCATGGGTGCCGTCGGAGTCCCGTTTGACATCACTCCCGGTCTCGACGCCGTGTGGGGGTACCAACCCAGCGTTGAGGCAATGGCGCAGTTGCTGCAACTGTTCACGGCGACCCCGATCGATAACGTTGACGACTTGGCTGAACTTCGCTACCGCGCGAGCGTGCAACCCGGATTTCAAGAGTCGTTCGAGGCGATGTTCCCCGCGCCGCGCCAGCGCTGGGTCGACGCGATGGCCCACCGTCAGGAGGACATCGCCGCACTCAGGAACCCAACGATCATCTTCCACGGCCGGGAGGACCAGATCATCCCGCTGTCGAATTCACTTCGGTTGTTCGAGCTCATCCCGAACGCTCAACTGCATGTGTTTGGCCAATGCGGGCATTGGACTCAGATCGAGCAGGCTGATGATTTCAACCGAATCCTCACCGACTTCCTGCTGGGGTGATCCACCCTCGGAACTACATCCGCAGGTACGACGCCCCATTGGCATCCACGATCGAGCCGCTCATCCAGGCCGATTCCGTACTTGCGAGAAAGGCAACAGCGGCGGCGATCTCATCGGGCTCGGCGATTCGTCCGAAGGGACTCTCCGCACGGCGAATCTCGCCGGCCTCGCCGATCATGGCTTCGGCGGCCATTTCCGTGTCGACGAAGCCCGGAGCAACAGTCGTCACGGCGATGCCACGCCGGCCCAAGTCCTTCGCCAGCGACTGTCCGAACGCCGCGATAGCCGCCTTGGTTGCTCCGTAGGCAGGGCAGGTGGGCTCCCCGCGGAAAGCCCCCCGCGATCCCATGTTGACGATGCTGGAACCAGGGCCCATATGACGCACCGCGGCCCAGGTGACATTGGCCGGTCCCACGAGGTTCACCGCGATGGCCTCGGTCCACCGCCGCTGCCATTCCTCGAAATCGGTCTCATCGATGGGATGGGCTTCGAAGATTCCGGCGTTGTTGACCAAGACGTCTAGCCCGCCCCACTGAGTCGCTATCCCGTCGACTAGGTCACGGGCGGCATCCGGTTCGCGCAGGTCTGCATGGGCGAGAAGGTGCCCCTCACCGGGGAGCGAGTCCAGGACTCGCCGGGCCAGGTCGGCATCTGAGCGATAGTGCAAGCCGACCCGATATCCGTCCGCAGCAAGGCGCTGCGCGATCGCGAGTCCGATCCCGCGAGACGCCCCTGTCACGATGGCTCGTCGTCCGTCTGTCATGAACCCCAGCCTAGGCGCGAGCCGCCGGGGTGATCTGGCAGAGTGCGGACATGGCTCATTCGGATAACTTCGACTTCCCTGTCCACCTCAACAACCACCACCTCGACACCCTCACATTTCTCTTCGCGCATCCCACGAGTGGCAACATTCGCTGGGTTGACGTGCTGTCCCTGCTCGAGGCCACCGGCGACGTTGAGGAGCGCCACGACGGCAAGTTTCGGGTGACCCTGGGCGGTGAAACTGAAGTCTTTGAGCGCCCCCGGCACAAGGACATCGAGATGCAGGCCATCGTGGATCTGCGACGAATGTTCAAGAACGCAGGATTCGAACCCAAGGCGCCGGGGAATGAGGTCTGAGATGAACGACGTGACCGACGCTGTCGACCTGTCCGGCAAGGTGGCCATCGCGGCGGTGGACTTCCACTCCACGAGGATCTACGCGCTGGACTGGCACGGGCAAGGCCAACGGAAGACACCATTTGGTGACCTACCTGGAGAAGAACCGCCGCGACTGAGCAGACCGGATCGTTGCCGATGTTCGCGCCGATATCGACGATCATCACCGATGAGCAGGTGCTTCGCCTGGGCCAACACATCATGGGCATCGATCCCCTTCGTGATCACGGAGACAACCGCCGGGGCGCACCCTGATAGCACGTAGCGTTCTAGCGTCCCGCAGAACACCGGAACCCGGGAGGCGTTAGTCGGTCTTCGCGGCCCAGCGGCGTTCGAAGATCCAGGCGAGAATCCCGGCAAGGACACCGCCGGCCAGCACGGCGTACCAGCCACCCAGATTGCCCAGACCGGAGATGTCCGGCGGATCATCCGGGCACTCACCCAGACCGCATTCGGGAATCACCGATAG
>JALQUH010000060.1 GCA_023263845.1 Candidatus Nanopelagicales bacterium
CGAGCATCGTGGATGTCCTCTACGCCAATCGCAAGGGCTCGGTCGTGCGAGACGCCGTACAGCGGCAACCCACGGATTTCGTCCTACCGGAGTTCACCAACTGGCGCGACGAACAACGTGCCTGGCGCGAGGACGTCGCCCTCTACGACCAGAGCTATCACATGACCACGTCGGTGGTGCGCGGCCCGGACGCGCTCGACTTCTTCACCGCCATGGGGGTCAACGGATTCGCGACCTTCACTCCCAACAAGGCACGGCATTTTGTCTGCTGCAGCCCCAGCGGCCATGTCATCGGGGATGGGATCTTGTATTGGTCCGACCCGGAGGAAATCGCTCTCGTCGGTCGGGCAAGTGGCCACAACTGGCTGCAGTTCCAGGCCGAGCGCGGCAACTGGGACATCAGCGTGCACCGGGACGAGATCTTCTCGGCGAATCCGAATGGCCGGCGTGCTGTTTATCGCTACCAGGTGGAGGGACCGCATGCCTTCGCCCTGCTAGGTCGGCTGAATGGCTCGACGCTGCCGGACACGCGCACCTTCGATCTCATTCCCATCACCATCTCCGGCCACCGGGTGCTCGCACTACGGCACACCATGGCCGGCGGCCCCGGCTACGAGATCTTCGGTCCGTGGGACGAGGGGCCCGAGGTCAAGCGCGCAATCGTCGAGGCCGGTGCCGAGTTCGGGCTTCGACAGGTCGGATCGATGGCGTACTTCACGACGGCCGTTGAACTCGGCTGGATCCCCCGGCCCATGCCCGCCATATTTTCGGGCGAGGGACCACGGGATTTTCGCGAGTGGGCACCGGACACGTGTGAGGAAGCAACCTGGTCGCTGGGCGGCAGTCACTACCGAAAGGACATCGCGGACTATTACTTCACCCCAGCGGAAGTTGGCTACGACCACCTGGTGAAGTTCAACCACGATTTCGTGGGCCGCGAGGCGCTCGCGGCAATGGCGGGGCACGAACAGCGTCACAAGGTCACCATCGCTCTGGATGAGCGCGACATCGCCGCCGTCGTGGAGTCCTACTCCGACCGGGACCGACTCCCCGGCAAATACATCGACCTACCGAGAGCCACCTATTCCACCTGGCAGTACGACACGCTCATGAACAGCGCCGGCGATCCGATAGGGGTCTCGAATTACCCCTGTTTCTCCTGGAACGAGCACGCCATGCTGACGCTCGGCGTAGTTGAGTCGGGGTACGCCGCACCGGGCACACGGGTCTCCATGCTGTGGGGGGAGCCGGAGGAGGGGTCCCTGAGCGCACCGTGGCTCGAGGCGCATCGGCAGATGGAGATCCGCGGCACGGTCGTGGACATTCGAGCCGGTCACTAGTCCCCCTGCTAGCGGTGTGGTGGCGGCCACAGCTCAATCGGTTTAGGACAGCGTCCATGCCCTCCGACTTCTGCGGTGTGCGAGCGTGGAATGGAATCCCAATCTGCGATTCATCAGACTACTCGCTCCGGTGCGGGCATTTTCTGTCATGATCGCCCGCCGCATCGCCATCGCCGTGTCCGCCGCAACCATTGGTCTCGGCCTGCTCACCGCTCCCGCGGCACGGGCCACCCCCGGTTCCGGCGACGACTGGTATCCGGTCGACTACGACGTCAATGCGGAGGACGGCCCGGCGTGGCGCGCCACCATGGCAGCCAACGGTAGGGGGGTGGTCTTCTCCGGAGAGAACTACCGCGACTACGACGCCACCAGCGACATGTGGGGCAACTGGACCCGGTTGCACACCGATCCGGAGCGGCTGAGCGCTCAAGGCAATGCACGCGGTGACGTGTGCACAGCCTGGAGTGCGGACTTCGGCGCTGCTATCGCCTGCCGAAAATCAGGCGCCCGAACATTCGCCAAGAAGAACATCTCCACGAGCCGCAATGCCACCGTAGAAGGGCTCGCCGTCTCCCGCGACGGTCGCCGAGCTCTCATCATCTGGCGCGACACCACAAACAATGGCTCGCGTGTGTACGCAACCGTCTACACCCTGGCCACGGGCAGGATCTTGACCACGCGACTGCGCGGCATCCCCGGGGGCACGCCGCTGGGGTACTACCCTGCCGCCGCACGCGTGGGCCGCGCCAACGGCTTCGTCCTCGCCTATCGCACCGGAGCCGAGGACCCGTGGGACAGTGCCACCTACTACCGCACGTTTGCGCCCCGCTCAGGTTGGAGCGCGCAGACAGCACTGCGCCTCGGCACACCCGCTCGAGACGTCGTGATCTCCGACATCTCGAGCGATGGCCGTCGAACCTACGTGTCGGTGACACCAGACATCCCCCAGGCGTCGGCGGACGCTCCGTCCGTGTGGTGGATTGGTGAGCTGCGCAACGGCACCTTCACTACGCCCGGGGTGGTCAACGAGACTCTGTACTGGCCGGTCATCGGATCCAGCGGCGCCAACGTGCACATTGCCGGCTCCGATCCGGCCAACCGGGAGCTCGTCATCGCCGGCTTCGATGACTTCAATAGCAGGACCCTCAGCACCTTTCGCTTCTACTCGCCTCAGGTGGCCGACACGGTCGGCCGAGTCTCCGATGTGTCGATCGTCGGCCAGCGCTTCAGCGACGGCAACGACGGCTTCAGCGCTGTCGTGCAGTACACCGGCATAAGCAATCCAGGTGACGAGTCCGAGGAGGACGTCGACCAACTTTTCAGCGTGAGGGGCAGCCTGGCAAACGCCACCTGCATTGAGCGACTTGGCGCCAAGTCCGGCTACGAGGGCATGGGGACCAAGCTCGCGGGCTACGGGCAGTACGCCCTTGCGGTCTACTCCTCCGGGATGCAGCTCTACGCCGCCGCCAAGACCGGCGAGATCCTCATGGAACCGAGCCCGTAGCCGAGCTCGAGCCAAGCGTGTCCGAGGGGGGACTTGAACCCCCATGCCCCGTAAAGGGCACTAGCACCTCAAGCTAGCGCGTCTGCCAATTCCGCCACCCGGACGAGGAGGACGGCGAACCGTCCTGCGGGAGGATAACAACCCCAAAACCGGATCGGAAAGGCAGGATGGACCTATGCCGAACTCGAGCCCTGACCTCGCCGCCGATGCGGTGACGATCCTGCGTGATCTCATCCGCATCGACTCCACCAATGACGGCAGCGATGCAACCGTCGGGGAGGCGGCGGCCGCCGAGTACGTCGAGTCGCTTCTGGCCGAGGTGGGCGTGGACTGCGAGCGGTTCTCGACAACGTCGGGTCGGCGCCAGGGGGTCTATGCCCGGATCTCCGGGCACGACTCCAGCCGCCCTCCGCTACTGCTGCACGGACATCTCGACGTCGTTCCAGCGCATGCGGCGGATTGGCGGGTGCCACCGTTCGCCGCCGAGGTGGAGGGCGACATGGTCTGGGGACGCGGCGCCGTCGACATGAAGGACACCGACGCGATGATCCTCTCGCTCGCACGGCATTGGGCGCGTACCGGCGAGCGACCCGCCCGCGACCTGGTGATCCTCATGCTTCCCGACGAGGAGGCCGGCGGTCGACACGGTTCCCATTGGCTGGTGGACAACCGCCCGGACATGTTCGCCGGCGTCGAGGAGGCCGTCGGTGAGGTGGGTGGATTCTCGCTCACGGTGGCGGAGAACCGCCGGCTGTATCTCATCCAGACGGCTGAGAAGGGCATCGCCTGGATGCGCCTGATCGCGCAGGGGACGGCGGGGCACGGCTCGATGCTGAATGACGACAACGCGGTTACTGAGGTAGCCGAGGCGGTGTCCCGACTTGCTCGGCACGACTGGCCGGTGTGCTTGAGCCCGACAGCGGAGCGGATGGTGGCGGCCATCTCCGAGGCTTATGGCATCGACATCGACCTGGCCGACACCGTCGCGCTGCGCGATCAACTCGGTCCTCTCGCGCGCCTCATCGGTGCGGGCACCCGTCACGTCACCAACCCGACGATGTTGGATGCCGGCTACAAGGTCAACGTGATCCCCGGTGAGGCAACAGCAGGTGTCGATGGTCGGTTCGTCCCGGGGGCTGAGGATGAGTTCCTCGCCGAGGTGGATCGACTGATAGGTCCTCGGGTGCGACGCGAGTTCGAATCTCATGACGTGGCCATCGAGGCGCCGTACGACGTTCCCCTGGTCGAGGCGATGACGCAGGCCCTGGTGGCGGAGGATCCGGGAGCCATGGTGGCGCCGTACATTCTGTCGGCGGGCACAGACGCGAAAGCCTTCTCCCGGCTCGGCATCCGCGGCTATGGATTCTCGCCCCTGCAGTTGCCGCCGGATTTGGACTTCGCATCCCTCTTCCACGGCGTCGATGAGCGCGTCCCCATGGAGTCGGTGGGGTTCGGGGTTCGCGTACTCGCGAGATTCCTCGAGACTGCCTGATCTACGCGGTCCGGGCGACCCGCATCACCTTGCGTCGAAGCCAAACCTGACGTCGACCGTCAGGGTAGATGCGGGATTTCGCCAACTCCCAATGTCCGTATTCGGCGTATTCGGTGAGCACCGAGCGCGCGGTATCTCGGGTCGTGCCTCGGGGAAGTGAGAACTGCCGATACTCGTAGGTAGGGGCCATCACACTCCCTCCTGCAAACCTACATGGTCGACACGTCGTCCAAGGCCGACCGTATCTCGTGAGGCAGCAGCACACCATCGCTTCCGAGCAACCCGCGCCATTGGTGGATGGTTCGGACGCTCGTCACCACCGCACTCACGCCGGGAGTATCGCGGACCCAGGCCAGCGCGACGTTTGACGGTGACGTGGATAGCCCGTCCGCGGCCGCGGCAACTCCGTCCAGCACGTGGCGGCGAGACCCATCCAGAAGCTGTCGAATCGTCACTCCGTGCGTCTCGGTGGCACCCCGGGAGTCTGGGGGAGTGCCATGTCGGTATTTGCCCGTGAGAACGCCGTAGGCCAAGGGCGCGCCAGCGATGAAGCCCGCACCCAGCGCATGCGCCGCCGGGAGAAAATCGCCTTCCGCGCACCGGTCCATGAGCGAATAGGTGGCGGCGAGAGCGGCGACGTCGGCTCCCGGCGGTTTACAGCGCACCGCACCGGCGATCGCCACGCTTTGCCAGGCAGATGGCAGCGTGAGGCACACGTAGTGCGCACGTCCGCTGGCGACAGCGACGGAGGCGGCCGTGGCAATCTCGTCCCAGCCCTCGGCCCAGCCGCCCAGGGTCCACAGATCCAGGCTGTCGATGCCGACCTGGTCCAAGACGTCGTCGAGGTGCCTGAGCAGATCCCCGCGTGTGGTCTGCGCCGACCGAACATTGAGGCATACGTCTCGACGATGACCCGGGTCGCGTAGGAAGCCGCGCAAGGAGGGTTCGACCCCCGCGACGTCGGTCCCCGACACCTGGATCAGGTTTCCCCCCGCGTCGAGCAATTCCCCGATCGCCAGGGTCACATCGTCATGCTGCCGGGCGAGCGAGCTGGGGTCCAATCCGAGCCAGCCGACGTCAAGGCCAGAACTGCCAAGACTGCGTCGCTGCACTCCCTCAACCTAGTGACCACACCGGCCAGATACCCTCGCAGGACACGCCCGGAAGGAGAG
>JALQUH010000168.1 GCA_023263845.1 Candidatus Nanopelagicales bacterium
ATCCGGTCCCGGTCACCGCCGGCAGTCCGTATTCGCGGCAGACGATCGCGGCGTGGCTCATCATGCCGCCGGTATCTGTCACGGTCGCTGCGATCTTGCCGAAGATGGGCGCCCACGACGGGGCTGTCAACGGCGCGACCAGGATCTCACCCTGCTGGATCTCGCCAATCTGGTCCGGCGAGAAGATAACGCGCGCGACGCCTTCGACCACGCCCGGGGACGCCGACATGCCCTTGAGCGAGCCGTCGTTGTTGCCCGCGGCACCCAACCAGCCATCCACCGACTCCGAGGTCACGCCCCAGAGCATGACGGTGAATGGTTCGGTGATGACCTCCGGCGGGGTACCGAGGGCGGGCGGGGGCTTCTGCTTCTTGCATGCCTCCACCATGGCCCGGCGAGCCTTGATGATCGGTGGCCAGTATTTCGGGCCGCGGGCCGGCTCCGGGGCAGCCCACGAATTGTAGAGATCCGCGATCGCGTCATGGACCTCTCCGCGGTGCATGTAGAAGATGTCGTCCGGCTGCTCGATGAAGCTCTCTTTGACGAATACCGATCCGATCGCGCGCATCTTGCGCCAGATGACCGAGTGCGTCCAGTGCTCGACATAGAAGTTGTGGTTCTCCACGTACGGGAAGACCACTCGAGCCAGTCCGAGCTTGCCCTGGAACGCCTCACGATCCTCATCGCTACCGAGTAGCTCGGTGTACTCCGCCACGATCCGGTCACGCTCGGCGTGAATAGCCTCGATCGGTCGTGAGATGTCCTCGCCCTTGTTGAGTAGCTCGATGTAGTTCTTGATGAACTCGAAGGGCACCTCGACGTTCTCGATCCAGATCTTGTCCTTGTGGTAGAAGCCTGATCCGGTAGAGAAGTTGAACCACGGTTCTGCGGACTCCTCGAAGGAAGCGATCCAGGAGCGTCCGGCGTCGCTTCCCTTGAGAATCTCACAGGTGGCCTCAACATCGCCGGAGCCAAACGCTTCGGCGACACCCGTCTCCCTGGCCAGCCGCGCAAGGCGCTTCAGTTCCTCATCGGGTCGGAACAGGTCCACCTCGACTCCTGCCACCATCTTGGCGATGGCCAGGTCGGGAATGTTCGGCCAAGCGGTCTTGCAGAAGCCGAAGAAGTCCAGGTAGGCGGCGTAACCAAGGTTGAGGAACTCGAAGTGGTAGTTCCAGATCTCAGCGACCGCCGTGAGGAGCTCGTTGTAGGCCTTGTAGAGGTCAAAGCCGCTCGTCTTGCCGTGGCCCTCCTGAACAACCGAGAAGTCCTCGAAGTCCGGCAGCGGCTCGATCTCAATTGCCTCGAGGCGACCCACCAGTGCCCGAACCTTGAGCATCCACTTCTCATACAGATCGTTCCAGTTCATGAAGTAGTAGCCGGCACGCTCCATGAACATGCCCGCCCGCTTCTCGATCTCGGCCGGATCAGCCGGGACCGGTGACAGGTAGACGTACCCATTGAGCAGGCGCACGCTGAGACCGTTTGCCGGAGGCACGATGAAGACTCGGCTGTTGTACTGGCTCAGCGCCCCGAAGGCGAGGTCGATGATGGACGCATCCCACGGCGGAAGCGGGTCCGGCCAGTGCATGCCGTCCTGGAACCAGAAGACGGAGTCCTCATAGTCTTTGCGGTCCTCGCTGAAGACGAGTCCGTAGGGGTAGAGGCTGGTCCAGTCCGAGGCTCCTTCCGGAGAGGGCACCTCGAACGGGCTGGGAAATCTCTCACTCATGCGTTCTCCTCATGGTCGATCGGGGGCTTCACTTATTGCGGGCGTGCAGTGGATTGACCAACGTGGAGACGATGCTGGCCATGAAGTCAGACGAATTCTGCCCCTCTGTGATGCGCTGTGGTGCCTTCTTGCTCCAAACCGTTTCGGGCCGGGCCTGAAGAAGAATGATGTTCTCGCCGTCCGGGAGGTCGAGGTCCACAGCCCACTCGATGTCCTGGGGGCTGCCGTAGTGCCGCTCGGCGGAACGGGCGAGTCTGGCGATGGCCTTGATTTCGGCATCCGTGAGGGATGGCTCACTGGCCTTGGCGGGATCGCAGTCGACCTTTTCGACCGTGTCGTGGTCGGTGAGCACGAACTCGGACTCCTTGGTGGAGACATTTCGCTTGCTCACCTCGAAGAGGACCTTGTCCACCAGGAAGTTGTCCGGGGTGATCTCTCCGGAGACCACACCTTCACCGAATCCCCAGGCCGAATCAATGGCCACAACAGAACGGTCCCCGTCGGAGGGATTCAGGGTGAAGGCCACTCCCGCTGACTTGGGCCGGACCATCTTTTGGACAACGACGGCCATCTCCACCGAGCGGTGCTCATAGCCCATCTCGACCCGGTAGCAGGTGGCCCGATCCGTGAACAGGCTCGCCCAGCACCGGCGTACGGCATCGACCACTCCATCGCCACCGCGCACCCACAGGTACGTGTCGTGTTCACCGGCAAAAGAGGCATCCGGGGAGTCCTCTGACGTAGCGGACGACCGAACCGCCACCGGCAAGTCGGCGGTGTCCGCCACCTGACACAACTCGTCGTACGACCGACGAATCTCCGCCTCCACCTCACCCGGCAGCGGCATGGTGCGGATCGCATCGCGCACCTCGCTGCACACCCGCGACACCATCGCGGTGTCGTCGACATTCAGCTCGTGCAGAAGGCGAGCCAGTGTTGCGTCGAGGTCAGCCTCGTCGTGAGCTCGACGGTAACCTCCCGTGGTGATCGCGAAACCGGGGGGAACCGGCAGACCGGCGCCGGTCATCTCACCCAGGCTTGCCGCCTTCCCGCCGACATCGGCCTTCATTCCAGGCCAGTAACTTTGGAACCACACGGTCGTGCCGCTCACGCTGACTCCCCTCGCCGCGCCGCCGGCACGGCCTTGCCCTCCAGACGTGCCCACCAGTCGGGGAAATTGTCGAGATCGGGTACCGGTACCTCCTGGACGCGGTTCCGGTACAGCACAACCGCCTCACCCGAGTCCCTGAGGATCCTCACGCGCACGAACTCGGTGTTGAAGGGCTCGCCGGGGTCATACCCCATGGCCCAGGTCGCAAAAGCGCGGATCGGGCCCGAGTGGGTCGCGACGATCGTGGTCTGACCCGGAGACTCCTCGTGCATACGCAGAATGCCCGCCCAGAACCGACGAACGCAGGCGACCGGGGGCTCGAAGGTGAGCATCGGCATCGTCAGCCAGTGTGTGATGGGGTCACCACCGCCGGACTGAATGCCCCAAAAACGATCCACGTCGACCAACCACTGCGGCCGACCACCTTCGCGGACGCGTTCGTACTTCTCCATTTCGGAGTGGTACTGCCGGAACGCCTGGGTCACATCGCGGAATCCGTCAGGAGTGGCCACCTGGAAGTTGCGGAACTCCTCATAGGGCGTGATCTGGCCGATCTCGGCCTCGCGACCGAACAACACAAGTTGGTCAAGAAGCCCGCGCCGAATGCCCTCAGCGGTCTGTCGCGCGCGATTGGTGTCGGCGCAGCCCATAGTCACCGTATGGCCGGTCATGACGCGGCGAGCCAACTCCTGGCCTCGGCGGTGCGACTGCCAGGAACCGAGCGGCGTCAGGCCGGACTCGGTCGAATAACCCTGTGTCTCCCCGTGTCGTACGAGGTAGATGTCAGTCGCGACTGCCGGGATCTGCTCCTTGGCCTCGGGGATGATCTCGCGGGTGCGGGTCACCTCTGCCCAGGCCCGGGTCGCACCCAACTCGGCACCCTCCCACAGCGGCACAGGGGCTTCGAGGGCATTGCCGTCCTCGCGACGCTCGCGGAAGCGACGCAGGTAGAGCGGTGTGTTGTCGTCGCTCTCTTCCGGTGTCGCCGACGGTGCGGAGGTTCGCGCCTGCCGCTCCTGATATCGCTGCAGGTAGGCGGGCGCATCGGGGCGTTCGGTACGGGGCAGCGAGACTTTGGCGGTCTGCTCGCCGGCATCAATGGTCGTCATGTGCGTGTCACCTCTCAGGTGTGAACCGTCAGGAACCTCTGGTCAACGACTCCGTCGTAGTAGAAAAGGGCGCGTCCCATTTCGCCCTCGGTCCACGTGACCGGCTCGTCATCCGGATCCGTCCAGTACCCACCGGTGAAGACCTCGTTACGGTTGCCGGCAGGATCGAAGAAGTACAGGCAGTTGCCTCGAGTTGCGCCGTGCCGTGTGGGATTCGTGTCGATGCGAACACCGTGATAGGCCATCACGTCCGCCGCGTCGCGAATCTCATTCCAGTCATCGACCCAGAAGGCGAAGTGGTGCAGCCCACCGTCCGGCCCGGTGACGAGCGCAATGTCGTGCGAGGAATGGGAGACCTCGAGCCAGGTCGCGATCTGGAACCCGTCGTCGCCGACAACTTGCTCGGTCATGTGGAAGTCGAGGGCCTCTTGAAGAAAGCGCGTCATGGCACCGACGTCTTCGACCGTGATGAAGATGTGGTCGAGGCGAGGCGGTGCCACACCCACGAGATTGAGAGGCTTGGGCGGCGGGTTGAACAACGGCAGAAGATTGCCGACGAGTTCCATCCCGTAGATGAGTTCCATCTGATGGCCGGACGGAGTGGTGAACCGAATGGCCTTGCCACCCCCCGGTCCGACGGCGACGCCTTCGAGCCGCTCGACCGATACGCCGGCCTCGGCGAGACGGCCGGAGTAGTAGTCCAGATCCGCCTCGTCCTCGACCTTCCAACTCATGTAGGCCAGACCATGCGACGGTTCATAGTTCAAGATGACCGAATGGTGCTGCTGCTCATCCCAGCACTTCAGGTAGACCCGATCTGGGGTACGAGCCGTCTCGATCAGGCCTACGACCTCGGAGTAGTAGGCGGTAGCGAGCTCGAGGTCAGGAACCTTGATCTCGACATGCGACAGCCGAAGGATGCCCATCAGGTGTGCACCGTCATGAAGCGGTTATTGACTTCGCCCTCGTAGTAGAAGACTGCTCGACCGACATTGTCCTCGGTCCAGGTAATCGTGGGGAAGTCCGGATCGGGCCGGTAGCCACCGGTGAAGACCTCATTACGGGTTCCGAGTGGATCAAAGAAATAGATGGTGTTGCCGCGGGTGATCCCATGGCGCGTCGGACCGACGTCGATGGAGATCCCGTTGTAGGCCAGGATGTCGGCTGACTTGCGCACGTGGTCCCAGTCATCCAGCCAGTAGGCGAAGTGGTGGAACCCGCCGTTCTGTCCGGACACCAAGGCAAGATCATGCGGCGAGTGGGAGCGCTCCATCCACGTGGCAGTTTGATGACCATCCCCGTCGAGCAACTGCTCGGTAACCCGGAAACCGAGGACGTCGGTGTAGAACTTGGTCGCCTCGCCGACCTCCTCGCACTTCACCAGCAGGTGATCCACCCGCGGCGGGGCAATCCCCTTCAGTCCCTCGACGAACGGCGCCGGATTGAGTCGACTGGTCAGCCGTCCGGTCTTCTCCACGTCGTACACCAATTCCATGATGTGGCCGGACGGGGTGTCGAAACGGATCGACTCACCCTGGCCGACGGACTCGCCCTTGCTCAGACGCTCCACGGGGTAGCCATACCGCGTGATGATGTTCTCGAATTCGGCCAGGTCGTCCTCGCGCTCGACGCGGAAGGACATGAGGTCGAAGCCCACGCGCGGCGCATACCTCAAGCGCAAGGAATGATGATCCGTCTCGTCCCAGCACTTCAGATAGACGGAGTCCTCATCTCGGCCAGCTTCGATCATCCCGATGACCTCGGTGTAGTACGCCGTGGTCAAATCAAGGTCAGTGACGGTCAGGTCGACGTGTGCCAACCGCATGATCCCCATGCGTTCTCCTTCGCCGGTTGCCGCCACCCACGAGCGTCGATGGCGTTGGCGTGACGCTAGAGCCAAAGTGTTCCGCATGGAAGGACGACGTTCCCCTCCGCGGGATGCGCTGCTATCGTTCCTCACCATGAGCAGTCCTGATCATGCGAGCCCAACGGCGCCGGAGGACATGCGGTCGGCCATGGCGTCGTATGTGCGGGCCCTGCACGACGCGTATCTCGATGCTGCAGATCTGCTCACCCCAGCTGACCGAGCACGCATGCCGTTACTCGCCGAGGGCCCACTCACGGTGGCCGCCGTGGGTACCCGGGTGCTCCACGTGATCGGCACCACCGAGAGCCTCGGCGCAACTCGCGGTCCGGAGGTGGCCATCGAGGATTCGCTTCCCGGCATCTCGTGGACCGTGCGCTTCTTCGACCCCGTCATCATCCCCGCACTAGGGCTGGTGGACGAGTCCGATGGTCCGGCATTTGAAGAGATCCGTCGACAACTCGGGCTGTCTACTGTCCTTTATCACCTCGCGGTTCCACCGGGAGCGACGCTGACGGCGCACCACGCCTCCCATGCCGGGACCGGCCTGGCCCATTCACATGCGGCGGCCGTTCGTGATTTCGAGGCCCTGCGTGCCTATGCGCCGGGTCGCGAACCGATTGTCGATGAGATGCAAGGCGCACATTTGGCAGGACTACGGCGGGCGCACCTGCTGCTGGCCCAGCAACTCACGCCAAGTCTGGCGGATATGGCACTCGAACCAGCTCCGGCCCTCGACGATGTGCGGCGGCGCACCGTGGAGGCTATGCGACCCCGACGGGGCGCATCGTGACGCCCGATGCGGGTGGTGAGCCCACGACTGCCGACGACGGGCCGCGCAGCCGATCGACGCTGTCCAGCGTGAGCAATGCGGCGCGCGTCCTTCGAGCCTTCGGGCACGGTGATCGAGAACTCGGCGTCACCGAGATCTCTCGTCGCCTCGGCATCGGCAAGAGCACCGCACATCGATTGCTGAGCACCCTCGCCGAGGAGCGCCTACTTGAGCGGGATCCCAAGACCGGGTCCTACCGCCTGGGCCTCGCCATGTACGAACTCGGCGCCTCGGTGGCCCTGCACAACGACCTGCATGAGGCCAGCGCCGCGGTGCTCGATCAATTGCGCAACGCAACGCGAGAGACCGTGCAGATCGGCGTTCTGGACGGCCGTGAGGTGGTCTACATCGAACGTCGCGAGAGCCCTCAGACCCTTCGACTGTTTGGACGCGTCGGGCACCGCAACGATGCGCACTGCACCAGCACCGGCAAGGTCCTACTGGCCTTTCTGCCACCCGACTCTTTGAGCGAGGTGCTTGACGGGTGGACACTCCGGCGTCGCACTCCTGCCACGATCACCAGCCTGACGGTCTTGCGTTCCACCCTGCAGAATATTCGCCAGCAAGGCTGGGCAGAGAACGTCAATGAGACTGAGATGGGGGCAGCATCGATCGCCGCGCCCATCCGCAATGGCCGAGGCGACGTGGTGGCCGCCATTTCCATCGCCGGACCGGTGCAGCGTCTTGGCAGCGACTCCCTGCGTCGCTTCTCGCGTCCGGTGGTTGAGGCGGGATTCGCCGTCAGCCGTCGTCTCGGCTATCGAGACAGGGTGGCCCGTTGAGCCCGATACGGCAGAACCGAACGACGACCGGCACGACCAATGAAAGGATCCGCCCGTGAGCAGACCGTCCTCCGCCGACATCGAGGCGATGTCCCGCGATCTGCTGCGGGCGCGCGCGGATCGAGCACCAATCGCTGCCTTGACTGAGCGGTTCCCCGACATGACCATCGAGGATGCCTATGCGGTCCAGCAGGGACTTGTCGCGGGTTTGATGACCGATGACGAAACCATCATCGGCTACAAGCTCGGACTCACCAGTCGCCCGATGCAGCAGATGCTTGGCGTCGACCAGCCCGACTACGCGCCGGTGCTCGGCTCAACCGTGTACGCCGACGGGTCCGACGTTCGCATGGATGACTTTATCGATCCCAAGATGGAGGCAGAAATCTGCGTGGTGCTAGGAGCGGAGCTCTCCGGACCCCGCTGCACCGTGGCCGAGGCCTGGGAAGCCACATCGGGACTCATCGCGGCACTGGAGATCGTCGACAGCCGCATTGCTGACTGGAAGATCAAGCTCGCCGACACGATCAGTGACCTTGCCTCCAATGGCGCGGTCGCTTTCGGTAGTCGCGTGATTCCCCTCGGGGACTACGACCCTGCCATGCTCGGCATGGTGTTCACGGCCAATGGCGACCTCGTAGCCACCGGCGCGGGAGCCGCTGCACTGAACGGTCCGATCGATGCCGTGGCCTGGCTTGCGAACACACTCCATCCGCTCGGCGTCACGCTGCCCGCCGGAGCCATCATCATGACCGGCGCGCTCCATGCCGCTGTACCGCTGCAGCGTAATGCCGTGTGGCGCGCTGAGTTCGATCGCCTTGGCCCGATCACCCTCCGAACCGTCTGATCGAGAAAGGACCACCATGCCTCTGCGTTGCGCGATCATCGGATCGGGAAATATCGGCACCGATCTCATGGTCAAGATGCTGCGAAGCGAGCAGCTCCAACTCACCGCCCTCGTCGGCATCGACCCAGCATCGGACGGTCTCGCACGAGCGAAGTCCCTGGGCCTCGACGCTCCACATGAAGGGCCGGACTGGGTCATCGATCACGCAGATGACTTCGACATGATCTTCGACGCGACGAGCGCCTACGTTCACGTTCGCTACTACAAGAAGTACCGCGAGGCGGGCATCACCGCAATTGACCTCACGCCCGCTGCGCGCGGCCCGAAGGTCATCGCCGCAGTCAACCTCACCGAGCACCTGGATTCGGACAACATCAACATGGTGACCTGCGGTGGTCAAGCGACAACGCCGATGGTGCACGCTATCCGCCGCGCCGCGCCCTCACTCCCCTACGCCGAGATGGTGTCGACGGTCTCTTCGAAGTCGGCCGGCCCCGGCACACGGCAGAACATTGACGAGTTCACGAAGACGACCTCGACGGCTCTGCGCGAGATCGGGGGCGCCGATCACTCCAAGGCCATCATCATCTTGAATCCCGCGGAGCCTCCCATCATCATGCGCAACACGGTCTTCGGCGCCCTACCGGAGGGAACCGATCACGAGGCAGTCATCGAGTCCGTCTATTCGATGGAAAAGGACGTTGCGGCCTACGTACCCGGATATCGGCTGAAGAACCAGCCGGTAATCGAGGAGGGTCCCTACAACACTCCCGGCGGGGTGGTCCCCCATCGCGTCGTGGTCCTCCTCGAAGTCGAGGGCGCCGGAGACTACCTACCGACGTACGCCGGCAATCTGGACATCATGACCGCTGCCGCGATGCGCGTCGGCGAAGCCGTCGCTGAGCACCGAGGAGTGAGCGCATGACCGCCACC
>JALQUH010000171.1 GCA_023263845.1 Candidatus Nanopelagicales bacterium
CACCCACCCCCCAGGGCCACCGTTACGCGTCTACGGGGTGCCCGGTGACTCAGAAGTCAGCGTCACTTGGGAGGAACCCACATCGAGCGGGAGTTTCGCAATTTCCAACTACCAGGTGCTGGCAACACCAGGCGGAGCCACCTGCCTGGTCGATGCGCCTTCGTTGACCTGCACCATCACCGAACTCACGAATGGCATCGCCTACACCTTCACCGTCAGGGCCCTGAATGGGGCGGGGTGGGGTCCGTACTCAGACCCCAGTGAACCGGTCACACCCCAGGAGCCTCGCGATCCCACCATCATGATCAGCGGAAGCCGCAATCCCACCGATGACAAGCGAGTCTTCGCCGACGGCGTCACCACCGGCCTCGCCGGCGAGGTCGTTCGCGCCCGCGTCCACCTGGCAGGTGAAGTGAAGTACTACAACGGCTCCCGCCGCACAGTAAATGCCGAGGGCACCTTCCGGTGGCAACGACGCACCAACAAGAAGGTCTACCTGTACTTCCGCCATGATGAGGCGCGATCCAACCTCATCATCATTGGCCCCAGACCTTGATGAAGGTCTGTCTACTCCGCAGAAATAACAATCCGGTTTGACCTCACGCCCTCACTCGGCGCTATGAAGTAGACGTACACCTTCTTGCCGGTGATGCGTCGCCAGGTGAAATCACCCTGACCATTCACCACTCGCCGTGAGCCGTCGTAATAGTCAAGTTCGCCAGCAAGGTGCACGCGGGCCTGGACGGTCACTCCGACAAGCCCCGTAGTCAGTCCATCTGCGGTCACTCCATCCCTGCCCCGCACAATCGCGCGTGACCCACTAATGACCATCGTCTTCGTGACGGGTGGCTCAGGAGACTCGGGAGTGAAGGCAACCGGCGGCGCGGAGTAGGGGCCCCAGCCTGCACCGTTGAGTGCCTGAACGACCACGGAATAGGTAGTCCCATTGGTCAGACCCTGAATCATGCAAGACGTGTTGGGCGCACCTACGAGGCAGGTCTTGCCTCCCGGGGAGAGAACGGCACGGTAGTCGGTAATCGCGAAGGACCCGGAGGACGCGGGCACCGACCATGTGATCAGTCCGCTCGCATCGCCGCCGACAGCCGCCACGTTCAAAGGCTCAGAGGGCGGGTACGTCGGCGGCGGCGTCGGATTGGTCGGCGTCACCGCATTCGACGTCGCCGCCGTGCTCGTACCCACGGCATTCGTCGCCGTGACGTCGAACGTGTACGAGGTGCCGTTGCTCAGTCCCATCACCGTGCACGTCGTCGTCGGCGGCACAGACGTGCACGTTTGGCCACCCGGATTTGCCGTCACGGTGTAGCCCGTGAGGGTCGACCCTCCATCGCTGACCGGTGCTGTCCACGCCACGGTCGCCGACGCATTGCCGCCCGTTGCCACCGGATTCTGTGGTGCTGTCGGCGCTGAGGCACAGGGATTGACCGCGTAGGTGGCCGTCAGGAATGGGTAACCGCCATTCACCGCGGAGCAGATGCCCCAGGTGTAGTTGACGTCGTAGCCAGCGGTGATCGTCTGCGCCCCACCTGAGTTCCAGTTCAGACCCGCCGGGTCGGTGTATGTACCAAGAGTCGTCATTTGGATTGTGTTGTGGCTCGACAGTCCGGGGACTGACGCGGTGCTTCCGATCGGGTTCACGACCAGGGGAGCAGTTTGGGCGTTCCAGGTGACGCTGACCCAGGTCGTGGTGGCCACGACACCCGCCACTCCACCGACGCTCGCGAAAGCCGTCCCCGATGATGGCGCCATCCCGGAGAGGGTTGCTGAGTATGCACGCGTGACTGCGTTACTGCCTCCCGTGCCGTCTCCAACTAGTCCTCCCACTTGACCGTAGGTGGTAGTGCTCTGAGTCCATCCGCTCACGCCTCCAGTCGCGAACGAATCCACCACGTCAGTGTTCGACATCGAGCCCAGCAGTCCGCCGAGATGCTGCGCATCAGCAACTCCCGATACGTCCCCTGTCGCAAATGCCCTTTCCACTTGTGCGTTCCTCGTCGACCCGATGAGACCTCCGGCCGTGCCGAGTCGAGCTGTGGCCTCCACGTCGCCGGTTGCATAAGACTCCAGCACCGACACACTCGGGTCGGACGAGTTCGATGCACGCCCGACGAGACCTCCTGATTCCGAGAGGGCTGACACTGCTCCGGTCGCGTGCGATCCCGAGATCGTTGCTCCGCCATCCGCCCTTCCGACGAGTCCACCCGTGCCACTGAAGTTGGTGTCGGTGTAGACACTGGTCACGTCACCAGATGTGGAGGAGCCCTCGATCGCTCCCCCGTCGAGCCAGCCAACCAGCCCGCCGACATAACCGTTGCTCGTGGCAGTGCCGTTCACCTGCCCAGCGAACCTTAGCCCCCGAATGGTGCCCGAGACTCGACTGAACAGCCCTACCCCCGTCTGATATGAAATGTTGAGACTTGATGAAACGGTGAGGCCGGAGATGCCGTAGCCTCCGCCGTCGTAGACACCGGAAAATTCCGGGAACGTCGAGCCACCACGCGCAATCCCTCGATCCCAGATGCATCCACCCATGTCGATATCAGCCGTTTGAACGAATGAATCATCCCAATAGGAACTGTCATCCTTCAGAAGCTGAAGGTCGGCCGAGTCATCAACCGAGAAGGGCACCGTCACGCCGTCACCAGACAGCGACCCGGATGCGGTCGGGCACCCGACATCCGCCGCACGAGCGATAGTCGGACTGGCCCACGAGCCCAGCACGCTGACGACTAAAGCAATCGACGAGCTGGCGACGACGGCAAGCAGCAGGCGACTTCTTGCGGATGCGCTTTGTGAGAGAGGGAGTCGGGCAGGAAAGAACGAACTGGGCTGCATGAACACGGACACAAGGTAGAAAAGGGGGCACTCACCAGCCCCCCTCATGTGGGGCAAACCCCCCATTACGGGTGATTAATGGTCCCGATCCTGCCCAGGAGGTACTCCGACCCTGACAGGCTGCTTGAGGGGTAAATGGCGAGGAGGACGCGTGTCACAGCCCGCACCTGGGACGGCGCCCAAGCGGGCGATCGGTGTCGTCGGGCTGACCTTCATCGCGGTCAGCGGCGTCATCGGCTCCGGCTGGCTCTTCGCGCCGCTCTTCGCTGCTCAGGAGGCGGGGCCGGCCTCGATCCTGTCCTGGGTGCTCGGCGGCTTCATGATCCTGATCCCCGCGCTGGCCTTCGCCGAAATCTCCGCGATGCTCCCCGTCATGGGGGGCATCGGCCGCCTGCCGCAGTTCAGTCACGGCAGCACCGTCGGCATGATGATCGGCTGGGCCGCCTGGGTTGGCTACGTCACGGCCGCGCCGATCGAGACGCAAGCCCTGCTCGAATACGTCTCCAACGAGCAGATGTTTTCGTGGCTGTTCGTGGAGATCGGCGAGACCGGCCAGAACCCACTCAGCATTCCCGGCATCATCGTCGCGTTCTTCCTGCTGGTGATCTTCACCTTCCTCAACTTCTTCGGCGTACGGCTCTTCACCCGCATCAATAGCGGTCTCACCTGGATCAAGATCGCGGTGCCGCTCATCGCCGCTATCGCACTGCTCATGAACTTCGACTCAGCGGCCATTGAGGAGACCGGCTTCGCACCCGAGGGCGCCGAAGGAATCCTGGCCGCCGTCGCCTCCGGCGGCGTGATATTCGCCTTCCTTGGCTTCCGGCACGCCCTCGACATGGCGCGCGAAGCAGACCGGCCGCAGCGCACCGTCCCGATCGCCCTCATCGGCTCGATCCTGCTCTGCATGGTCCTGTTCGTCCTGGTGCAGATCGGCTTCGTCGGTGCCGTGACGCCCGAGCAAGTGAGCGACGGCTGGCCGACGTTGACCTTCAGCGACGCCAACGGACCGATCGCCGCGATGCTTGCCGGACTCGGACTCGCGGTCGTCGCCAACCTCGTCCTTGCCGATGCGGTTGTTGGCCCGTTCGGCGCAGCCCTCGTTGCCTCAGCGTCAACCTCGCGCCTGACTGTCGCGGTCAGCCGCAACGGTCTCTTCCCGGCGTTCCTGCAGAAGATGTCCGATCGCGGTGTCCCCGCACGCGCGTTGGTCATGAACGCCATCGTCGGGATGGGCATCCTGCTGGTCTTCCGCAATGGCTGGCAGGAGATCCTCGCCTTCAATTCCGGCGCCATCGTGCTGTCCTTCTGCGCCGGACCCATCGCTCTACTCGCCCTGCGCCGCCAGCTCCCGCACTACGACCGGCCCTTCCGCCTCCCCATTGCGGGATTCATCGGCGCTCTCGGCTTCGTGGTCGTGGGCCTGATCATCTACTGGACCGGCTGGGATGTGCTGTGGAAGCTCGCCATCCCGCTCGCCTTCGGCCTACTGCTGCTCATCGTGCGCGCAATCCGCAGCCCGGAATTGCGGGCGACACTGGACCTGCGCGAAGCGGCCTGGCTACCGCCGTACATCATCGGCATCTTGCTCATCAGTTGGCTCGGCAACTTCGGCGGCGGACTCGGCATCATCCCGTTCGGCTGGGATCTGCTGGTGGTCACAGTGTTCAGCCTTGGGATCCTGGCCCTCGCCGTGCACCTGCGACTACCCGCTGATCAGGTCGAGGCCTACCTCGCCGCGGACTCCGCGGACGATCTCAGCCCTGAGCCAGCGCCAACAACTCCGGATCGCTGAACGAACTCTCCACGAGCCGGCCGTTGACGAGTACCGTCGGCGTACCGGTGACACCGCGGGCGAACGCAGCCTTGGTGACGGCCGAGGCGAAGGGCACGTAGCGCAGATCCTCGATGCAGGTGATCGTCTCCGCTGCCGTGTCCGCTCGACGTGTCCGCGGCCAAGTCTGTGTCGGTCAACGGGACCACGCTGCTCATCAAGAATGCAACGACAGGTGACGGCTACGGCATCACCGACATCGAGGTGACCTGCCCGACCGCTCGAGCCACCCCCCGCGGTGACTACGGCTGCACCGTGCGCCGGGAGCCAGGCGGCCGGGTCTATGTGACGACGTACGGCAACAAAGACCTCACGGTGACGGCGAAGGTCGTGGCCAAGGGCCCCGATCACACCAAGACCACCTGGACCAAGACCTGGTCGGTGTCCTAACTCCTACCGGTTGTGCCACGGAACCGCGGATCTTTACGTAAGGAACCGCGGTTTGGCGGCACATCCGGATGAGGGGGGCGGCCCAAGAGTTGCCGGACACCGGAGCGTGCCTTCCTGACCGCCTCAGTAGTAGCACGGTGATTTGGACTTGCTTCGTTTGAGACACTTCGGACATCCGTCATCTAGGAGGCAGCAGCGTGAGCGAGTCCAACGGGACATCATCCGGCCTAAGCCGTCGTCGGCTCCTGCAAGCGGCCGGTGCCGCCGGTCTCGCCGCGGGAGTTGGCGCCGCAGCTGCCCAGTCGGCCTCAGCGGCCCCGCTGCCGAAGTTCAAGCCTCGCCGCCGCCTCAAGCGTCGCCCGCACTTCCTCGTGATCATGATGGACGAGCAGCGCTACGCCCCGTTCTACGAGAACGCCGAGACCAAGGCCTGGCGCGAGGCCAACCTGCATGCGCAGAACTTCCTGCGCCGCCAGGCCTTTGAATTCACCCACCACCACGTGATGTCCGTGGCGTGCCAGCCGAGCCGTGCCTCGGTCTACACCGGCCAATACCCCTCCCTGCACGGCGTCGCGCAGACCTCGGGCGCCGCCAAGAGCGCCATCGAGGAAGACCTGCTCTGGCTCGACCCCACGACGGTCCCCACGATGGGCAACTACTTCCGTGCCGCTGGCTACAACACCTTCTGGAAGGGCAAGTGGCATATTTCCGACGCCGACCTCTACCAGCCCGGCGGCTACAACCCGCTTCCGTCGTACACCGACACCGGCGCGCGCGATCCGTACCTCGAGGACATTTACCTTGAGGCCCAGCGCCTCGAGCAGTATGGCTTCGAGGGTTTCATCGGCCCCGAGCCGCACGGCAGCAACCCCCTGAACTCCGGCTCCTCCGCCCCACGCGGCAAAGGCCGCGACGAGGTGTACGCCGAGCTCGGCGTCCAGCAACTGCAGCGCCTGCGCCGTTCGAAGAAGCCGTGGCTGCTCGTGACGTCGTTCGTCAACCCGCACGACATCACCCTGTGGGGCAATCTCACACTCGCTGGCAGCCTCAGTGGTCCCGGCGGCTTCTACCTTGCCCAACAGCTCATCGGATCCAATGTGCCTGATCGGCTTTTCACCGACGAGTACACCCGGTCGGCGAGCGAGGACCTCAGCACGAAGCCGGTCGCCCAGGGCAGTTTCGTCGCGCGCTATCCCGAAGGTTTCCAGCCACTCACCAACAACGATGCCTACCACCGGTTCTACTACCAGCTGCAGAAGAACGTCGACGAGCAGATCAAAAAGGTTGTCGATGCACTGACGGCCAACGAGGATCAGTACCGCGACACGATCGTCATCTACCTTTCTGACCACGGCGAAATGCTCGGGGCTCACGGTGGCATGTTCCAGAAGTGGCATTCGGCCTATGACGAGATGCTGCGCGTGCCCTTCATGTTCCACAACCCGGTGCTCTTCCCGGAGGCGAAGAGCAGTGACATCCAGACCTCGCACGCCGATCTGCTTCCGACGATGCTCGGCCTGGCGGGCCTCAACGAGTCCGCGTTGGCCCGCAAGCTCAACAGCACGCACACGCAGGTCCGGCGACTTGTCGGACGTGACCTTTCACCCATCCTGCTCGGCGAGCGCCGACCAGAGTCTGAGGTGAGCACACCCGTCTACTTCATGACCGACGATCAGCCCTTCAAGGGCGACAACGCCGTGTCACTCCTCGGCATGTCCTACCGGCCGGTCGACCAGCCGAACTGTGTCGAGACGGTCGTCACCTACCTGCCCACGGGTGCGGACGGAGCGCAGGAGCGCTGGAAGTACTCCCGCTACTGGGACAACCCGCAGTGGTGGACCAC
>JALQUH010000002.1 GCA_023263845.1 Candidatus Nanopelagicales bacterium
GACCACTTCACGCAGTTGAGACTGGAGGATGGTCGTGTCATCGGTCGGACATACGACAAGTGTGTCGTCGGCGATGGAGGCATCCACGCACCAGTACTCGAATTCGACCGTGGGTTGACGTCGCGGTCCTGTCGCGATCAATACCCGTTCGGAATCTGCCCCGGGGCCGGTGACGCGACTCACGACCCCTTCCGGGGAGTTCTCCACGGTGACCAGGTACGGCGCATCCGCGGAGTCTCCGAGCCCGGCATAGGTTCGGAACGTAAAGGTGCCCGTCTCCGCGACCAAGAAGGGGTCGGCGTAGTTGGGGGGATCAATTTCGTCGGCGTAGCGCACCGCTCGCGAGATCCACAGCATGGCGTTGCGCTGATCCTGCTCGGTGTCGGAATACGCCCTCGTGTCCGCTATCCCGCGAAAGACGGCCGTCATGCCGCTTCCCACCAGAATCATGAGCACGCTGAAGACACCGATAGCGACCAGCAGCTCGGTCAGGGTGGTTCCGTCATCAGAGCGAAAGATCATGGCGCCACCACCGGGCATGCGGGTGCCAAGGTCCATGGCGCCTTCAGCGTGATAGCACCTGGAGTGTCGTTGACGGACGCCCGGATGTACACCGAGTCGTCGACGACCAGCGTGTCGTCGAGTGCAATGGTGTGGCGTGCGACCACCGTGCCGCCGAAAAGTGGCTTGATGGTGAGAGACGCTCCGTCGGAGATGACGCTGTCATCTCCGAGTTCGCCACTCCATGGCGATTCCGCGGCGACAAGTTGCCAGGCCGCCGCAAGGATGCTGGTGGTGACGTCCGTGTCATCGCCGTTCGCGAGCGTGTTCGCCCTGTTTCTGACCTTCTTCGCCATGGTGAAGGCCTCCGCCGCAACCCCGAGGTCGAGGTAGCACGGAGACGGCGTGGCGGCGCCGAAAGACACGGTGTCATCGATAGTCGTGTCGTCCGAGACAGCCGTGAAGATCCAGTCACCGGTCGGCACGTTGAGGGGGAACAGTCCTCCGGCAGGTCCGGTCGTGGGAAGAATCTCGAAAGTCTCCAGCCCCTTGCACAGCGGACTCAATGTGGTGTCGTCGAGCAGCAGCGCAGCGTCGTCTACGATCACGTGCCGCATCCAGAGCGTGTCATCCTGCGGCGCCAGGAGTTGAACGAGGTTGCCCTCGAGTGCCACGGTCAAGGAATCGTCAGCGGTCACCGGGAGTGTCACCTGCCGCCGGCCAGCATCGGGACAATCACCCAGCCACGCCTGATAGGTGTCGGGGAAGAGGGAGACAGGGCTGCCGCCAAATTCAGGTGAGATGGTGGACAACGCGGGGACGACGACGATCGGGAACGTCAGGACCGGGAGCACGGCATAGGAATCGTCCACCGCGACAAAGCTCACGCGACCAGGCTTGTCCAGGACGAACGCCACCGGGGTCGCGACGCCGGCATCGACGGAGACCGTCACCGTCGCCGTCTCGCCGAGAGTTGACGTGCGGTAGGGGCTACCCGAGCCCTCTTGCCCGACAGCAACGACGTAGTCGGCGCCGGGAGCAAGAAGATCCACAAGAAGGCAGCCTTGGACGTCCGTCGGCCCGGTGGCGACAACCTCCGGACCTGTCGAGATCGTCACGGCGATGCCGCCTACGCCAGCCCCGGTGGAGTCGATGACCCGGACGGCGATGCTGCCAGGTTCATCACCCTGCGGTTCGGCCTTCAACCGAGGCACCACGCCGTCGATGACCTCAGGGGCGGTCAGAGTCCCTCCGTCGACCGTCACGGTCGCCAACAAGAAGGTGCGAGTGGAGAGTTCACTGCCCTGGACGCACGGATCGACGTACTGGCTGATGCTTCTCCAAGCCGCGGTGACCGTCGCGGTGTACGGCGAAGCGACGGGAACGCCGAAGGATGCCGCCCCGAGGCTCGTGTCATCCGTTGCCGCCAGATCCACGAGA
>JALQUH010000014.1 GCA_023263845.1 Candidatus Nanopelagicales bacterium
GATGCCAAATCCCGGACCGCGCGCGGACAGTCGGGGTTCTTTCGTCGCCTCGGAGACGTGGGTGGAAACGGCATACAGGTTGTTCTCGATGAAGAAGCAGAGGGGAAGGTCCCAGGCGGCGGCGAGGTTGAATGTCTCCAACGTGGATCCGATGTTCGAGGCGCCGTCCCCGAAGTACGTCACGGCGACGTTGTTGGTGCCGGCATGCCGATGGGCCCAGGCCGACCCGGCGGCGAGGGGCACTCCTCCGCCAACGATCGCGTTGGTGCCAATGGCACCCGCCTCCTCCCACCGTAGGTGCATAGACCCACCCCGCCCATGGCTGAAACCGCGATCGAGTCCACAGATCTCCGCGAGTGTGGCGAGCAGCAGGCCGCGTACCTCATCGTCGAGGGGCG
Organism: Candidatus Nanopelagicales bacterium; assembly: GCA_023263845.1. Classification (GTDB taxonomy): domain Bacteria; phylum Actinomycetota; class Actinomycetes; order S36-B12; family S36-B12; genus Mxb001. The sequence continues at coordinate 399 of JALQUH010000014.1, forward strand.
CGGTGGGATCGATCCCCTTGGGGGCGACGTGGGCGAGGCCCTTGGCCAAGAACTGGTGGTGACCGCGGTGAGTGCCGTTGACCGTGTCACCCGGGATGAGGGCGAGCACCGAGCCAGCGGCGCCCCCCTCCTGGCCGATGCTGGAGTGAGCCGGCCCGTGCACGAGGCCGGCGGCAGCCAGGGCGAGCACCTCCTCCTCGAAGGCTCGGATGATGGCGACCTGGGCGAGCAAGGCCGTCAGCAGGCCTGGGTCCGCGGTGTCCCAGTCCTGTTCGGTCGTGGCGACCTGAGTCCAGGGGGCATCCGGGTACAGGGAAGTGTGCTCAGCCATGCGCACACGGTACTCAAACTGGATCCAAAATGACAAGACATTGGGCCAAAATTCAGGAAATTACCCGATAAAGGCGCTAAATTGGATCCATCCATCGACCAGGGAGCACACATGTCAGCACTACCCGGGGTCCGTCGTCTGGACCATATTGGCTTTACCGTGCCGGACCTGGCGCAGGCGCACGACTTCCTGGTGAACGTCCTCGGCTGCGAATACATGTACAAGCTTGGGCCCTTCGAGCATGCCGATTCGGACTGGATGACCGAGCACCTCAACGTTCATCCGCGGGCGGTCATGCGTGAACTTCACTTCTTCCGACTTGGCGGCCAGGCGGTCTTCGAGGTCTTCCAGTACGAATCACCCGACCAGAATGAGCAGGTCCCGCGCAACAGCGATATCGGAGGCCACCACGTGGCGCTCTACGTCGATGATCTGGACGCGGCGGTTGAGTACCTCACCGCTCAGGGTGTGACGGTGCTCGGTGACCCCACCGCGAGTCGCAGTGCCAGCGAAGGCCAGCGTTGGGTGTACTTCCTTTCCCCGTGGGGCATGCAATTCGAACTCGTCTCCTATCCCGATGGGAAGGCCTTCGACCACCATCCGGAACTCTTCGACTGACGGTTGCGAGACGATCTACTCCATGGCCGAGTCGACACCGGGGGCAGCCAGCGCGCGTATTGCGGACGCGCTGCGCATTGACATCCTCGAGGGAGCGCTGGCGCCGGGGGAGCGCATCCGACAAGAAGAGGTCGCTGAGCGGCTGGGTGGCAGCAGGCTGCCGGTACGCGAGGCGCTGCGCGTGCTGGCCGCTGAGGGGCTTGTCGAACTCGAGCCACACAAGGGCGCGCGAGTGCCGCATTTGGATCGGGGCGAGGTCGAGGTCCTCTACCGCATGCGTGAGCGTCTTGAGCCGCTCGCTCTGCAGTTGAGCCTTCCTCAGCTCAGCGTGACCGACCTTGCGGAGATCGACCGGATCCAGGTGCGCATTGAAGCTGGGGTTAGCGTTCCGGAGTTCCTCCGACTCGATCGCGAATTCCATATGGCGACGTACTCAGGGTGCACCACCGAACATCTGATGAGCACGATCGATCGCATGTGGAACGCCACGCAGCATTACCGGCGCGCGTTCATGGAACTTGCGGGAGCCGGACGCCAGTGGATCGTGAACGCCGAACACCGACTATTGCTCGACGCGCTTCAACGCGCCGACGACAATGATGCCGAGCGCTACCTGTCCGGTCACATCCGTCGTACGCGCATGGAACTCATCACGCACCCGGAGATCTTCGTCTCCTGACTACCAGTCGACGGCGATGTACTTGGCCTCGAGGAACTCCAAGAGCCCCTCGTGGCCGCCTTCACGGCCCAGACCGCTCTGCTTGACGCCACCGAAGGGCGCCGCTGGGTCGGAGATGAATCCGCGGTTGACGCCGACCATGCCGGCATCAATGCGCTCGCTGACGCGCAGCGCCCTGGCTAGATCAGAGGTGTAGACGTAGGCCGCGAGGCCGAACGGGGTGGCGTTGGCCAGGGCCACGCCCTCATCCTCGGTCGTGAAAGACACCACCGGGGCGACCGGTCCGAAGATCTCAATATCGAGGATCGGATCGTCGGCGGAGAGCCCGGCCAGGACCGTCGGGGGGTAGAACGCTCCGGGTCCCTCCGGCCGAGCACCCCCGACCAGCACCTGCGCCCCGGCGGCAATGCTGGACTGCACCATCGTGTCGATGTCCTCAGCTGCCCTTTCGTTGATCATCGGGCCCACCTGGGTCGCTGGATCCTGACCGGGACCTACCCGCAGGTCACCCATGGCGGCGGCGAGGCGGCGGGAGAACTCGTCGGCCACCGCCGCCTCGACGATGAAGCGGTTCGCGGCGATGCAGGACTCGCCGCCATTGCGCATCTTGGCCACCATGGCACCCTCAACGGCAGCATCGAGATCGGCGTCGCCGAAGACGACGAAGGGGGCGTTGCCACCGAGTTCCATGGAGCAACTGACGATGTTCCGGGCGGCGAGTTCGAGCAGCGTACGACCTACCTCGGTGGACCCGGTGAAGGACAACTTGCGCGTGCGCGGATCGTCGAGCATCGCCTCGGCCACCGCTCCTGAACGGCGCGACGGGAGCACGTTGACCACTCCGGCGGGCACACCGGCCTGCTCCATGACGACGGCTAAAGCGAGCGCTGTCAATGGTGTGTCCGACGCCGGCTTGAGCACCACCGGGCAGCCGGCGGCAAGCGCAGGCCCCATCTTGCGGGTCGCCATCGCGGCGGGGAAATTCCACGGCGTGATGAGCACGGAGACACCAATCGGCTGGTAGACGGTGAGGATCCGCTTATCTCCGTTCGGCGCGGTCTGGACATGTCCGACTGCTCGCACCGCTTCTTCGGCGAACCAGCGGAAGAACTCGGCCGCGTAGGTGACTTCACCTTGGGCGTCCCCGAGTGACTTGCCGCTTTCCAGCACGATGAGGTCGGCAATCTCATCGCGATTCGCGATCATGATCTCGAATGCCTTGCGCAGGATCTCGGCCCGTTGCCGCGGCGCGGTAGCCGCCCACGAGTCCCAGGCTCGCGCGGCTGCGTCGACCGCCCGTTGAGCGTCCTCGGCCGACCCGCTCGCCACCGACGTAATGACGTCACCGGTGGCTGGATCGGTCACATCGAAGCGCGCGCCGTCGGAGGCCTCCTGCCATTCGCCACCGATATAGAGATTGGTCAGGCGTGGGTCATCGAGTGGGTAGAGGGACACCGGTACTCCTTCACCTTTGTGCGTGCGTAAGTCTATTCGTGAGTTGCTCAGTGTGCGGTGCTCAGTACGCGTTCGTGACGACCAGTTCCTCGGCAGGGAACAAGGTGAGGAGTTCGGCGCCGTCCTTGGTCACGACGAGTTCCTCCTCGATCCGCGCGGCCGAGTGGCCGTCGTCTGCGGGCCAGTATGTCTCTAGCGCGAAGACCATTCCCTCCTGCACCTCCACCGGGCTGGTGAGGGAGTTGAGGCGGCTGATGACGGGGCGCTCATGCAATCCGAGTCCGAGGCCATGACCGAACTGCAGCCCGAACGCCTCCATCTCCGAGCTGAAGCCGAACTCCTCCGCCTTGGGCCACAACGCGGCGATATCAGCCGTGCTGACGCCGGGCTTGACCATGGCGATCGCCGAGTCGATGAGTTCGCGTGCCTTTTTGTAGGCGTCGCGGTGTGCCTGCGTAGCGCGACCAACCGCGAAGGTCCGGTAGTAGCAGGTTCGGTAGCCGTTGAAGGCATGGATGATGTCGAAGTACGCCTGGTCGCCGGGCCGGATGTACCGATCAGAGAAGACGTGCGGGTGGGGGCTGCACCGCTCTCCGGCGATGGAGTTGATGGCTTCCACCTGCTCTGACCCCATCTCCAGAAGCCGCTTGGTGGCGAGGGCAACGACGTCGTTCTCCCGTACGCCGGGCTTTAAGAACTCGTAGATGTCGTGGTAGACACCATCGACCATGGCCGCCGCCTGGCTCAGCAGCAAGATCTCGTCCCTGTTCTTGATCTGGCGCGCGTCGAGCATGACCTGCTGACCGTCCTGGACCGTGATGCCAGCCGCTTCGAGTTCCCGCAGGATCGGCATCTCGATGACGTCGACGCCGAGGGGCATGTTGGCAACGCCCTCCTCGCGCAGGATCGCCGCAATTTCCTGGGCGGTGCCGTGCGGTAGACCGGAAGTAGGCGCGATGGCTCCCTGCAGACCGTTGTTGCCGCCGCGGGATTGCTCGGGCTGCAGCCACGGGGAGTAGAGGCGATGATTCTTAGCTGCCGAACCGAAATCCCAGACCCACGGTTCACCGGTGCGCGTGAGCAGCGCCCAACGCTCAGTCTTGTTGTAACCCCAGGTGCCGATGTGTGTGGCGGTCAGATAGCGGATGTTGGAACCTTCAAAAACCAGCAGCGCGCCCAGATCGCTCGCCTCGAGCGCCTGCCGCGCCCGTGCCAGGCGGTAGTCGCGCAGCCGATTGAAGTCGACCCGCTCCTCCCAGTCCACGCCGATGATCCCGGGGGCGGCGATGCTGGTCTGGGCGAACTCGGCTGCGGGGCGGACGGGCATGGTGACCTCGCTCTCGGAGGGGACGGACGGTCCGGTGTGGACGCAGGTGAGTCTAAAGGGTTCTATGGCAATCGATTGCACTGATCCCCGAATCTGGCCTAGCCTCACGGGTCGAGAGGAGGCGTCGATGGTCTTCGTGGTCCAACCCAGTGACCGGGTCGCCGAGCAGGTGTCCCCCGGCATCGAGCGTCAGTGGGTGATCGCGCCCGACCGGTTGCCGGACCGTCGGATGAACGTGTCCGTGGTTCGGATGGACCCCGAAGCGCGCCTCGTGATGGCGTCGTCCTCAGCCGGTCTGACGTGGTTCCAGCCCATCACCGGCACCTTGGCGATGACACAGGATGACCAAGCAACGAACCTGTCGGTAGGCCCCGACCACATCGTCATGATGTCGCGCGGCCGCGCCTGCGACGTGGTCAGCAAGGCCGACAGCGTGCTCCTGGTGGTCGAGGTCCCGACGGCGGATGACGAGGGCGGCGTACCGGACCTGCGGGTCATTGACTGGACGACCGAGCCGGTATTGCTCAGCGAGCACGACTCGCGTCGACGCATCTATCTGGCCAGCACCGGACTGTGGGGCACCGAAGCGGTGAAGGGCGAGATGATCACCTACCCGCCGGGCGCAATCGGTGCCGCCCATCATCATGAGGGAGCCGAGCACTTCCAGTTCATCCTGTCCGGGACGGGTACGGCGCTCCTCGCGGATGAGCGGGTGCCCCTGGGTCCCGGTGACCTGGTGTACAACCTCGAGCACGAGATTCACTCCTTTGAAAATCTCGGCAGCGAAGACATGACCTTCGTCGAGTTCTTCGTCCCCGGTCGCAATCGAACGGTGTGGGTTCCGGGAGTCGAGGCGTGTGCGTGGAATCCTCTCGAGACCGACGTGCGCGGTCGTCCCGCGGCGCGTCGACTACAGGCACACATCCATGGCGAGGGCACGGTCTAGGAGGACTCATGGCGCGCGTTGGTTTCATTGGCCTAGGTGACATGGGGCAGGTCATCGTGCCCCGACTGCTTGCCGCCGGGCACGAGGTCACCGGCTGGAACCGCTCGCCGGGCAAGGCGCGGGCGCTCATCGACCTGGGCATGGTGGAGGCGGCGAGCCCCCGGGAGGCGAGTGAGAAGGCCGACGTGGTGCTGTCCATCGTCACCGATGTCGCCGCCGTTCGCGCCGTGGCGCTGGGTGAGGACGGTGTCCTCAGCGGCCTCTCGCCAGATGCCGTCTACCTCGACATGAGCACTATCTCGCCCGAGGCGAGCCGCGAGGTCAGCGCTGCCTTCACCGATGCCGGGCGCGTCATGCTTGATGCCCCGCTGTCGGGGAGTCCGGTGACGGTCGAAGCGGGCAAGGCGTCGGTGATGGTCGGGGGTGATCGGGGGTCCTACGACCGCGTGCGCGATGTCCTGCTCGATATCGGACCCACTGTTTCCTACATCGGCCCGAGTGGTACTGCCGTGCAAGCCAAGTTGTCCGTCAATCTCTTGCTGATGGTCGAGGTCATTGCATTCGGCGAAGCCGTTGCCTTAGCCGAGAAAGGAGGAGTCGACCGAGAGGCCATCGTCGACGCCATCTTGAACAGTGTTGCGGCCTCCCCGGTCCTGGGCTACCGCGGCCCGTTCGTTCTTGAGGGCAACATGCCGGAGAAGCCACTAGCGGATGTCACCCTGCAGCAAAAGGACATGACCCTTGTCCTGGAGCAGGGCCGACTTCTCGGGCTGCCGCTGCCGCTCGCATCGTCGGCGAACGAGATGATGAACGCCTGCCGAGGTATGGGCATCGATCGTAATGACTTCGTGGTGGCGCATCGTGCCTATCGCAGAATGGGAGGTCTGTCGTGAAGCCGGATGATGCGGTGTTCCATACGAATCTGTCCGAGATACCTCTGGTCCCCGGTCTTCGGCGTGACGAGGGCTGGGTTAGCCATAGCCCACGCGGCTTTATCCCATATCTTGCAATGCGCTGGTGCTGAATACTCATACCAACCCAGCTTTTCATGCGGTTCTTCTAATGCTCGAGCGCGTAGATCGTTCAAAACCTCTGAGAA
>JALQUH010000027.1 GCA_023263845.1 Candidatus Nanopelagicales bacterium
AAGTGAAGTCATTTGAACTCTCTAGCCCTCACCTCGAACCTGAAATCACGAAAATAACAAAATCACGTGATGTTGCGCAAATATTGCACATTTTGTCCCCCAGTGCTTTTTTTCAGGGTGTGGTGGAGGTGTGTGGGGGCAACTCCACCGTGGGTTCAAATCCCACCGCCACCGCCAATGGACTGTGGGTTGTCCCGAAGGGGCAACCCACAGTCCATTTATGTTGCGCGGGATTTGGGAGGAGCGGAGCGACGGCTCGGGTCCGGGAATTCGTCCCGGAATCTCTAGCTGGCCGGAACCGGCTCGCCGTGAAAGCGTGAGGTCATGATCCTGGCTCGCCTTGCCCTGGCCGCAGTCCTCTTGGTGGCCGGGGTTGGCCACTTCGTAGCGGCGGACGAGTTCCTCGCCCAGGTGCCACCGTGGATGCCGGCCCCGCAGGCCGTGGTGGCAGTCTCCGGCCTGATGGAGCTGGTACTCGGCCTTGCCCTGATCCTCGCCCGGCAGCGCTACCTGCCTGTGGTCGGATGGATCGTGGCTGCGTTCTTCGTCGTCGTCTTCCCGGGCAACATCTGGCAGTTCATCGAGGGCCGTAGCGCGTTTGGCCTGGACTCCGACGCTGCACGGCTCATCCGCCTGTTCATGCAGCCGGTCCTCGTCGTGTGGGCCCTGTTGGCCACCGGTGCGTGGTCAGCTTGGCGTGGCCGCTCTAATAGTGCGCAGAGCCCCTGACCGCTGTGACCAAGGAGCACCCGCCGTGAAGCTCACCGATTTCGAAGCCCTGAGTTTTGACTGCTACGGCACCCTGATCGACTGGGAGGCTGGCATCTCAGCCGGGCTGCGTCCGTGGGCCGACACCAACGGTGTGACATTGACCGATGAAGAACTGCTCACGGCGTACTCGATGCACGAAGCACGCGCGGAGGAAGAGCATCCGGCAGACGTCTATCCCCTCATCCTGGCGCGCTCGATGCGAGATCTCGGCGCCGAGCTCGCAGTGCCTGTTACCGATGCCGACGCCGAGCGATTTGGCGCATCTGTGCCGGACTGGCCCGCCTTCCCTGATTCAGCGGAAGCACTCGCCCGGCTCGCCGAGCGATACCAATTGATCATCCTGTCCAACGTCGATCGCGAGTCCTTCGCTGGCTCAAACGCGCGGCTTGGCGTGACATTCACCAGCATCATCACCGCGCAGGACGTCGGCTCCTACAAGCCCTCGCCACGTAACTTCGATGCCCTTGCCGCAGAGGTCGACCGCCTCGGGATCGGCGAAGGTAGGTTGCTCCACGTAGCCCAGAGCCTTTTTCACGACCATGTGCCCGCGAAGTCCGCCGGCCTGCCGACGGTCTGGATCAATCGTCGACACGACAATCCCGGTTGGGGCGCAACGCCTGAACCCCCGGCATCCGTAACCCCTGACTGGACCTTCAGCTCCATGGCGGCCTTCGCGGACGCCGTCGACGCTGAGGGTGTGTGAGGGCTGACAACTAGATCGCCGCAGCGACTACTTCGTCAGCGGCGCGAATGCCGCTGCGTAGAGCCCCTTCCATGAGCCCCGACCATTCGCCGGCAGTGTGCTCGCCGGCGAAGTGAACAGGTCCACACGGACTCGCCATCGATGAGGGATCGTCGCTCCTGGTGCGCACGGTGGGAGCCGAATACGCACCACGCGACCACGGATCGTCGTGCCATGTGGTGATCACCGCATCGAGTGGACGCAGCTGAAGGTCGGGGCGAAGTTCGGCCAACCGGGCCGCCCAGCGTCGACCTGACGTGTCACTCAATGCGGTAACCGCGTCGAGTGTTCCGGCGAACGCGTTGAGGACGGGCGGAACCGCCCCATCGCCGTCTTCTGCGGTCCAGCACCACATGCGCTCGGGCACACTCAGGACGGCCGAGGTCGGGGCTGGCGCCTCCAGGGGCACGTGGCACTTGGCGGCGACACCCATCGCCTGCCGGCCCAGTGCTTCACGTACCTCGTCGGGCAGCGGTGGGTCAAGTAGCAGATCAAGAAGGATCGGTAGAGGCACCGTTACGACCACGTGGTCGGCATGCCATTCGCCCTCGTCCGTGAGAACGGCAACACCGTGGTGGTCCCATCGAATGGCAGTCACGGCGCAGTTGAGATGGACACGTTCGCCCAGGTGCTCCGCCATCGCCAGGGGTAGCGACTGGTTGCCCTGCGCAACCCGCCAACTTGGTAGAGGCTCCAGTGACGCGATGTGGTCGATCACCTCGGGGTTCAGATCAGCGGCTACATGAGCACTCGATACTTCGATGCGCGACAGGATCGCCTCGGCAAGGTCAGGGGTTAACGGAGCGCCTGCGAGGAGGTCGGCGACGCTGTCTCCGGGGTGGCGCGGCAGGCTTGCGAGGACTCGAGCTCCCTTCGCCATGTCGTTCGTGGACACGCCGTGGACCCCGCGGGGCTCGCGTACGTAGTACGACATTCCGGTCTCAGCGAGGGTTAGGCCGAATCGATCGAGCCACTCGCGCATGACGTCGTAGCCTTCGAGGACGAACTCCGCGCCTCGCTCGATCACCATCTCCGTGGCGCCGTGTGTCGAGACACGGGGGTCAATCTCGGCCTGTCGCCCCCCGCCACCCGACACTCGGCGTAGTCGGTCGCTCCACACGCGGCCGCCTACTCGGTCGCGAGCCTCGAGGACGGTGGCCTCAAGGCCGGCATCGATCAGGCGAATGGCGGCGGCCAAGCCCGCGAGCCCGGCTCCAATCACGAGCACCGACGCCCGGGGTACCTGCTGCCGATGGGCCATGGGACAGTCAAGCACCAACGTGACGTATGAGGCGGATGTGACAGAGTCGTGACCTTCCTGTTATGTTCCCATGCCTATGTGGGAACAGCACCCGGATGAGGACGACCGCCTGCGCCGCCGCGTCGCCCGACTCGAGGCACGCGAGCGCCGACAGCGTCAGATGTCCGAGCAGCGCAAGCGGCGACTCGCGGTCACCGTGACGACCGCGCTCGCCGTCATTGCGGCCGCGCTCGTCACCCCGATCGTCCTGCGTTCGGGCAACGCCGGGGCCGTGAGTTCGGAGGCTCCCGTGGTGGGTGCCGATCCGGCGGGGACGCTTACCGAGCGCCTGGAGCAGGAGATTGGTGGAGGGTTCAGCACATCTGACAGTTCGGAGGCGCTCACGCCCAGCCGCACCGCTTCCCAGTCGAGCGTGTCGAGCCAGGCCACAGCGAACGCCAGCACCACCGCGGATTCCCCCACCACAAACAAGGACTCGTCCGCGGAAGACTCGAGCCTGCCCGCCGAGCTGTTGCCCGTCGTAAGCGAGGGTGACTACGGCGACGTCATCGCCATCGTTCAGCGGATGCTCGATGTCGAACCCACCGGCTACTTCGGTCCCAAGACCCACCGCGCGGTCGTGGAGTACCAGGAGTCGGTCGGCCTGCCGGCCACCGGTCAGGTCGCCACCTTCACCTGGGCCACCCTCGGCAGTGAGACGGTCGAAGAGGCCCTATCAGCTGCGGCCACTCCCGACGGCTACGTCGATGGTGAGCCCGCCGACATGCAGGAGACCCCCGCCGAGCAACCGAAGAAGGCCAGGACAACGCGGGCGGCAGCAGCAAATGCCGAACCGCCGGTGCTCGAGCAGACCGATAGCGGCGAGTCCGTGGCGGTCGTCCAGCGCGCGCTCGGGGTGAAGCCGGCCACCGGCTACTTCGGTCCCAAGACCGACAAGGCGGTTCGCCAATTCCAGGCCGACAACGGCATTCCCACCACGGGCGTTATCGCGACGTACACGTGGGCGGCACTCGGTGCCGACCTTGCCGCGCAAACCGCTGCGGCGCATGAGGCGTACGGCACCGTCTTCGGCCCCGGCGTCAAGGACAGCGGCAAAAACAAGAACTCCGGTGGCGGCTCCTCATCCGGCAATGGCGGCGGGGGCAACTCCTCTGGTGGCGCCGGCGGCAACGGCAACGGCCTGTTCTGCCCGGTCGCCAACTTCTCCTACGGTGATGGGCTCGGTGCAGCGCGCCCCGGCGGTCGGTCGCACGCGGGCCTCGATCTCATGGGCTCGCGCGGTGAGCCGATCTACGCCATCGACTCCGGCACGGTCACCCGTTCGGGCTACCAGAGCAATGGGTCGCTCATCCTCGACATCACCGGACCGCGCGGCATGTACTTCTACGGTCACTTCGACAAGATCCTGGTCGGCTATGGCGAGTCCGTGAAGGCCGGCCAGCTCATCGGCTACATGGGCGACACGGGTTCACCGGGCGCGGTACACCTGCACCTTGAGGTCCGCCCCAACGGTTGGTCCGGGGGCTACGAGGATCCGGTTCCGCTGATCAAGTCCCTGTGCGGCTGACGGAAATCACGCGCCGAACGGGGTGAGGTTGCCCTGGTCGATGGGCGTCTCGGTCGTCGCCAGCACGTAACTGATGTAGATCCACACGACGATCCCGAGGGCCGCGGACAAGATCAGCCAGAAGCGCGCGCGGTTGGAGTTGATCCGAGCTCCATCGATGTCGCCCTTGGCCATGGCCGAGTTGGACCGGATCGAGAAGATCAACGCCGGGATCGCCAAGGGCCAAGCGCAACACAGCAGCGCAATGATCGACGGAACCAGGTAGTTGACGACCCGCGCTCCGTCAGCGGGTGACTCAGTCGACGCTCCAGTCCACGCGGGTGGCTGCGCGGAGCCTGGAGGTGGCGGCGGCATCATGCCCGGGCGCGGCCGCGTCTCCTTGGTCCAGGACTCTCCCGTCCAGTAGCGCTGCAGATGGTCGGTGAACGGGTCGTTGTACCACCCTTCGGGCATGGGCGGAGGAGTCGTCACGGGTTCAGCGTAGGTGACCGGCTAGCTGAAGAGCGCGCTATACCCATTGAGCGCCGGCTGGCCGCCCAAATGCGCAAACAGAACCGTCGAGCCCGGATCGATCTCGCGCGACTCGACCATGTGCAGCATGGCGGCCATGGACTTGCCCTCATACACCGGATCGGTGATCATCCCCTCGAGCCGGGCCGCCCGCTTCATGGCGGCGAGGGTCGTCTCGTCGGGGATTCCATAGATGCCCGCGTGGAAGCGCTCATCAAGCTCCACGTCGTCCAGGGTGATCTCGCGCTGTAGTCCAATGCGGGCCGCGGTATCGGCGGCGATCCGAGCCACCTGCTCCCGCGTCTGCACCGGCTTAGCTGATCCATCGATGCCCAGGACGCGTCGCGGGCGAGCTCCTTCTTGCTCGAGTACGGCGAAGCCAGCGATCATGCCCGCCTGCGTCGAGCCGGTGACAGAGTTGACGAAGATGGTGTCGAAGAAGACGCCGAGTTCGGTCTCCTGTTCGGCCAGCTCATAGGCCCATCGTGCAAAGCCCATGCCACCGAGTGGATGGTCCGATGCGCCGGCCGGGATGGCGTAGGGCTTGCCGCCGGACGCCTCGATCTCAGCGATGGCTTGCTCCCAGCTCTCTTTGAATCCGATGCCGAACTCAGCCTTGACCAGCCGCACATCGGCCCCGGCGAGACGGCTCAGCAGAATGTTGCCGACCTTGTCGTATACGGCGTCGGGCCAATCGACCCAACTCTCCTGGATCAGCACGCACTTCAAGCCCACTCGTGCGGCGACGGCGGCAACCTGGCGCGTGTGATTGGACTGAACGCCGCCGATCGAGACGAGGGTGTCGCAGCCCTGCGCGAGGGCGTCGGCGACGAGGTATTCCAATTTGCGTGTCTTGTTGCCACCGAATGCGATACCGCTGTTGCAGTCCTCGCGCTTGGCCCAGACCGATGCTCCCCCCAGCTCGGTGGTCATGCGCTCCAGCGGGTGGACCGGGGACGGTCCGAACAGGAGCGGGTAGGTGGGGTAGTCGGCCAGGCTTGGCATGGGCACCTTTCGTCGGACATTTCGCTGCCCCGACCCTACCGAGGCAAGGCGAGGGTCGGTTGCGCTGCCGCCCTTACTGGTTCTGATCTAGATTCGCCGCATGGCGGTGACGATCGCGGGAGACCGAGTGCTGTGGCCCGAGCAGACACCGAGCCGCGGCTGGATCCGCGTTGTCGACGGCGTCATCACCGAGGTGGGCGAGGGCCGACCCGACGACCCGATGGCGGTGACCGTCGAGGTGATCACCCCAGGCTTCATCGACATCCACTGCCACGGTGGCGGGCGGGGCGAGTTCACCTCCGCTGATGATGAGCAGATCGAGCGGGCCATCGCCACGCATCGTCGGCACGGCACGACGACGATGAATGCCAGCCTGGTCTCGGCGACGTACGACGATCTTGAACGCCAGATCCGCGCACTCATTCCCCACGTCGACGACGGGTCACTCCACGGGATCCATCTCGAGGGTCCATGGATATCCGAGCACTACTGCGGGGCGCACGATCCGAAGACACTGCGTGCACCCGACCCCGACGAGGTCGCCCGAATCCTGGAGGTCGGCGAGGGGCGCATCGCCATGGTGACCATCGCCCCGGAGTTACCGGGCGCGGTGGACTCGATCCGACGCATCGTGGCTGCCGGTTCTGTCGCGGCGGTGGGGCATACGGCGGCGGATGCCGATTCGACGCGGGCTGCGATCGACGCTGGGGCCACTGTGGCGACGCATCTGTTCAATGCGATGCCTCCCCTGCTACATCGGGCGGCCGGACCGGTGGGGGCGTTGCTCGCCGATGACCGAGTCTCGCCGGAGATCATCTGCGACGGGATTCACGTCGAACCGGACGTTGTCGACCTTGCCCTAGCCGCTGCCGAGGGGCGCGGCGTATTGATTACCGATGCGATGGCCGCGGCCGGTGCGGCGGACGGCGACTACCGGATCGGCAACCTTGACGTGCAGGTGCGCGACGGAGCTGCACGACTGGCGAGCAATGGCGCTCTCGCGGGCAGCACACTCACCATGGACAAGGCGGTACGTCGTACGGTGACATTGGCTGGGCGATCCCTCGCCAGTGCGGCAAAGGCCGCGACTGCGACTCCGGCCGCCGTCCTAGGCCTTGACGATCGTGGATCAGTCGCGGTGGGTCAGCGTGCCGATCTGGTGCTGCTCGATGACGACCTCGAAGTCGAGCGTGTGATGCGCGGTGGTGACTGGGTCATCCGACCCCACTAACGCCGGACGGGACTACAGGGTCTCGGTGACCTTGCGCAGGCCGCGCGGGGCGTCAGGGTCGTAGCCCCGGGCGATCGCCATGGCGTAGGCGAGTTGCTGCAGCGGGATGATTTGCAGAATCGGCGCCAAATCTTCGGCGACGTCATCCGGAAGCGGAATATGCGCAGCCGCGTTGGGCGCCCGCGAGATGTCCCCCTCCACCAGAAGGTCGGCGCCTCTCTCACCGAGTCGATCCAGCACCGGTTGCATCGCCGCTCCGCCCGCACCGTACGGCACGACCGCGATCACCGGCCGATCCTCATCGATCATCGCGAGCGGACCATGCATGAGATCGGCGCTCGAGAAGGCATGTGCGGCGAGATATGACGTCTCCATGAGCTTGAGCGCGGCCTCGCGCGCTGTGGGGTAGGCAAACCCGCGGCCGGTCGTCACCAGACGCTCGACAAATCGGTACCGCGGCGCGACCTCAAGTCCGGCTCCGCGATCAAGCACGGCCCTCGCATGATCCGGGAGCGCGCGAGCAGCCGAGCCGTCGCCGCCGGCCCACGCTTCGACCAACATCCATGCTGCTAGGAGCTCGCTTGTGTAACTCTTTGTCGCGGCAACGGCCTTCTCCGGACCCGCCATGACGTCAATGTGCAGATCGGCCGCGGCGGCTAGCGGTGATCCGGCTGCGTTGGTGAGGGCAATAGCGAATGCGCCCGCGGCACGGGCGCGTTCGGTTGATTCGACGAGATCGGGCGAGCCCCCGGATTGGCTGAGCGCGATCCACAGTACGTCGTCGTACCGCGGCGCAGTGTTATAGACCGTGAGCGTCGAGGCCGACACCAATCCCACCGGCAGACCCAGCCGAGTCTCGATGAGGTACTTCGCGTACAGCGCAGCGTGATCGGAGGTGCCACGTGCAGCAAGAAGCGCGAAGCGTGGTCGGGCCTGGTCGATCAGGGTTCGCGCGGCGGTGAACTGCTCACTGCCGTCGCGAAGAAGTCGCTCCAGCGACTGTGGCTGCTCAAAGATCTCGGCGCCCATGATGGCGCCGCGCTCACCCATGTCAGTCCTCCTCGTGGACCACGCCGATGTTGCCCGGCGGGGGGACCGTGTGTTGCACCCGCAGTGCGGCCCCCATTGCGCCGCCGAGGTCGCCCAGGGCAGCGCTCAGGACCTGCGGCGCCTTCTCCGGCAGGATCAGGTGCGGGATCATGGCCGCCCGAATTCTGTCGGCGAACGGAGTGCCAAGCCGGCAGCCGAGCCCGCCACCGATCACTACCGCTTCGACGTCGAGCAGGTTGACAGCACTCGCGCTTGCCAGTCCCAGGGCCCAGACGGCGCGATCGATCAACTCCGTGGCCATGTGATCGTTCTTGGCCAGAGCCTTGGCCCATACGCCGCTGGACACTCGCGACCGACCCTTCTTCTGCATGATCGTGAACAGTTTTGTGTGCTTGCCGTGGTCGACGCGACGTCGGGCTTCGACCTCCATCGCTGCTCGGCCCGCGTAGGCCTCGAGGCATCCGCGCCGTCCGCAGGGGCACAGGGCTCCATCGGGCATGACCACCATGTGTCCGACCTCGCCCGCGGCGCCTCGACCAAGCCACAGGGCGTCATTGATGACGATGCCGCCACCGACCCCGGTACCGCAGAAAATGCCCAACATCGAGGAGTAGGGGCGCCCCGCGCCCAGTTGTGACTCGGCCATGACGCCGACCTGTACGTCGTTGGCGAGTTCGATCGGTACGCCGAGGGCTTCGCGGAGGGGACCGGCGACCGGGACGGTGCCGAGCCAGTCCGGAAGATTGCCCGCGTGGCTCACCGTCCCGTCATCGTGGTCGATCTGGCCGGGGGCGCCGACGCCGACGCCGAGGACGTCATCGAGGCTGGCGTTCGCGCTGGCGAGAGCCGAGCGGACGGAGGCGACCATTGCGGCGATGACTCCGGCCGACCCCTGGTCCTGGGGAGTGGGGATGCGGTCCTGCCCCAGGACCTCGCCTTCGGGGTCGACGATGACGCTTTGTATCTTCGTCCCCCCAAGGTCTACCCCAGCGCGCAACATCAGCGTGCCCCCTTCTCCTCGTTCGGCCACGTGCCGCCGTTCTCCCAGTAACCCTGGATCTCCTCAAGCTCACGACCGCGCGTCTCGGGTGCGAGCCGCCACACGAAGATCCACGCGAGTCCGGCGAGAATAGCGAACAGAGTGAAGGACCAGGCCCCGCCGATGGTGTTGAGCACGGTGAGGAAGAACTGCACGATGATGATGTTTGCCAGTAGGTCCGAGCCGAGCATCGCGCTCGATCCGTAGCCACGCAGGCGCGCCGGGAAACTCTCGCTGGAGTAAACCCACACCAACGCCCCAAAACCGAAGACGAAACCGATGTTGATGCCCGCCAGTCCGATGAAGCCGAGAGCGATCTGCGCCGTGGTGAACGTCTCACCATCCTGCGTCGCGAAGGTGACGACCATCGCCAACTGCGACACGATCATGATGCTGATACCCGTCAGCAGGATCGGGCGACGTCCCCATCGGTCGACGACGCTCATGGAGGCGAGGACGGCGATGAGCGCTATCGCCTGAACGAGCGTGGACATGAGGATCGACTCGGTGTTGGTATCGATGCCCATGGCTTGGAAGATCTTTGGTCCGTAGGCCACCGTGGCGTTGATACCGGTGATCTGAATGAAGAAGCCGAGTCCGACCACGAAGATCGTGGCGCGCAGGTAGGGCTTGCGCAGCATCTCGTTGATCCGGCCACCTCGCTCACCGGTAATCGCTGCCTGCATCTCGGCAATTTCCGCTTCGATGTCGGCATCGGGATCGGTACGTCGCAGCGAAGCCCGGGCTTCGTCGACTCGGCCCTTGAGCATGAGCCAGCGCGCTGTTTCGGGCAGTCGCAGGAGTGCCGGGATGAGCAGGAGCGCAGGAATGGCCGCCAGGCCGAGCATGAATCGCCAGTTGAGGGATCCGGACCAGCCGCTGAGCGCGAGGGCGCCGAGGTAGCCGATGATGATGCCCACCACGGCGGCGACCTGATACGCCACCAGCGTCGCCCCGCGAATACGCGCGGGGACGGACTCGGCGACGAAGACCGGTACGGCGATGAGAGACACACCGATGGTGAGGCCGAGCAACACGCGGGAGACGCCCAGCATCAAGGGCGAAATGGAGAAGGCGCTCGCCAGGCAGAAGACGACGTAGCCAAAGGCGACGGTGATGATCGTGGGCCGGCGCCCGAAACGGTTGATGATGAAGCCGCCGGCGAGCGCGCCGACGAGTTCGCCGTAGACCACGGCCGTGACGATCGTCTCGACGGTTCCGCCATCACCGGGCAATCCGAAGTAGTCGGCGAAATACAGCTGGGCACCGGCGATATTGGAGCCGTCGTATCCGTAGATCACCCCGAGGGTGGCGGCGCTGATGGCCACGACCCATGCTGACCGAGGGATACTCGAAGTCGTCATTGCCCCCTCCTATGGCAGTGAAGGCTAGTGAGAAGAGGAAATCGCATACGCCGTTCAATGAATTTGAGCGTGGGCTCGGGCCGTGCAGGGATTCACCGAACACACGCAGCCGTGCCCGCAGAAGCGGTACGGTCCGGCCGTGGGTGAGACCAGCGTTGACAATCGGCGAACTCGACGCGGCAGCGGCCTGCTCGCACTCGGAGCCCTCGGTGTCGTATTCGGCGATATCGGCACGAGTCCGCTGTATGCCTTCAGCGAGATCTTCCTCGGCGCGCACGAGATTCCGGTGACCGAGGCGCGTGTCTTCGGTGCGCTGTCCCTGGTCTTTTGGACCTTGACCCTCATCGTGTCTGTGAAGTACGTCGCCATCGTCATGCGTGCTGACAACGAGGGCGAGGGTGGCATCATGGCTCTTGCGGCCCTCGCCGTGGCGGTGGTGCGAAGGCATCGATCGGCAACCATCATCATGGCGTTCGGCGTTGTCGGCGCCGCACTCTTCTACGGCGATGGAATGATTACGCCCGCCATTTCTGTGCTCTCAGCCGTCGAGGGCCTCGAGGTCGGGGCGCCCATGCTGGCGTCGTACGTCGTCCCGATCGCGCTCGTTCTCCTCGTTGGGCTGTTCACGATTCAGCGCTTCGGCACGCATCGGGTCGGCGCCGTTTTCGGTCCGGTCATGCTGGTGTGGTTTGTGATCCTCGCCGTGCTCGGGGTGATGAGCCTGGTCCAATCACCGGGCGTCCTGCGATCCATATCGCCGACGTATGCGATGTCTTTCGTCGTCAGTGATCCCGGTCAGGCGTTCCTCGCGCTGGGCTCAGTGGTCCTGTGTGTGACCGGCGCCGAGGCGCTCTACGCGGACATGGGCCAGTTCGGCCGGCGCCCCATCCGCCTGTCCTGGTTCGTGATCGCCGCTCCCGCGCTCTATCTGAACTACCTCGGACAGGGAGCACTCGTCCTCCGTGATGAGTCGGCGGTCGACAATACGTTCTATCGGATGGTTCCTGGTGCATTGCAGGTTCCGATGATTGCCCTGGCCACGGTGGCGACGCTGATCGCGTCGCAGGCAGTCATTTCCGGTGCGTTCTCGATGACGCAGCAGGCGATTCGACTGGGCTATCTGCCCCGTATGCGGGTACTGCACACCTCCGCGAGCGAACGCGGTCAGGTGTACGTACCGCTCGTCAATTGGCTGCTCATGATCGCCATCATCGGACTGGTCCTCGGCTTCCGTGACTCATCGAACCTCGCCTCGGCGTACGGCATCGCGGTGACGGGCACCTTCGTTATCACGACATGCCTCATCACGGTGGTGGCTCGCCGCAAGTGGCACCTGCCACTGTGGGCTGTCCTACCGGGATTCGTCCTCTTCCTAGTGATTGATGGATTGTTCTTCGCGGCGAATCTCACAAAGTTCAGTCACGGCGGGTGGTTTCCGCTCGTGGCAGCCATCGTGATCTTCACGGTGCTCGCCATCTGGCGATGGGGGTCGACCCACCTGCACCGTGAGATGAGCGACCTCGAGGTGCCAATGTCCGAACTACCGCGACTGGTTGATGACGAGGCCGTCGCGAGTCGACCGGGTTCGACGGTGTACATCACATTGGAGGAAGGCATTCCCTACGCCCTTGTTCGTCAGGCGAGGTTGATGCGCGTCGTCGACGAGCACATCCTCATCCTGCGAATGTCGACCGCTGATGTCCCGCGGGTTGATGCCGCCGACGCCGTCACGATCGAGACTTCGGATCCGCGCACGACCGTCGCGCGAGTGAGTACGGGTTTCATGGATCGCAGCGACCCGGCGGCTGCGGTGGCTCAGGTGCAACAGACACTTCCGGATTTCGATCCCGCAACATGCGTGTATGCGTTTTATTCGGTGCACATCGAAGTGCGACGTACCGGTCCACTGCGAATGGTGGCCGCAGGGGTTTTTGCCGTCATGCAGCGCAACGCCATCGACGTGCAGCAGTACTACCGGCTACCGCCCGAACGCGTCATTGAGTTCGGTCGTCTCGTGGAGATGTAGGCGTCGACTACTCCGATGCGGAGGGGATG
>JALQUH010000075.1 GCA_023263845.1 Candidatus Nanopelagicales bacterium
ATGGGGGAGCACGTGTAGCCAACTGCCCAATCGGCGCAAGTGGGTGGTCCTAGGTCGCGGACGGGAAGGCGAGTTCATCAACGAACCGATCGTTGAAGTCGGTGCGGTCCGACAGCTCGACGTAGTCGATCTCATCGATGAGAGCGAGCGCACCGTGCCGCTCCGGTTCGGACAGCAACGCCATCTTCGCGCCCTCGCCGGCGACATTGCCCGCGCTGACGACGCGCGCTGCCGGGATCTTGGGCACCAGGCCGATGGTGATCGCACTCTTGGCCGAGAGGTACGTGCCGAAGGATCCGGCGAGTAGGACCTGCTGGATGTCGCTCGCATCAACGCCGATCTCCTCGGCGAGCAGCCGCCAGCCGGTCGAAATGGCGGCCTTGGCAAACTGCAGTTCGCGCACATCGCGCTGACTGAGCACGACCTGACTGCCGTCGCCGGACTCCTCGGCCGTGGCGAGGACGAAGACTCGTTCGCCATCACGCTCGATAAACCGTGGGGCGAGGACCGGATGGACTTCGGCAAGGCGCTCGTCGCTGAGGAAGCGGCCGGAGGCATCAATGCAGCCGACGCGGGCAAGCTCGGCTACGACATCGACGAGGCCAGAGCCGCACAGGCCAACAGGCGCCTCGTCGCCGATGACATCAAGTTGCATCCCTGCATCGTTGATCGACACCACTTCGATGGCACCGGGCGCCGCGCGCATCCCGCTGGAGATCGAGGCGGCCTCGAATGCCGGACCGGCCGGTGCCGCTGTGCAGACGAGCCGGTCGCCATCGGCGAGGATGATTTCGCAGTTGGTGCCGATGTCGATGAACAGGCGGAGGCGCTTGTCTCGGTCCATCCCAGCTGCGAGAGCGCCGGCCACGATGTCACCGCCCACGTATGCGCCGAGCGCGGGGAAGACGGTGGCGCGTGCTCGGGGATGGATGGGCACCCCAAGATCCGCGGCCCGCAGACCTTCAAGGTGGGCGCTCGCCAAGATGAAGGGGGCGACTCCGAGAGGTTCGGGGTCGATCCCGAGGAGCAGGTGCATCATCGTCGCGTTACCCGCGAGCGCCACCTCGTAGACCTCGTCCGGCATGACATTCGCCTCGACGAGCACGTCGACGGTGAGGGCGGCCAGGGTGGACTGGGCAAGGTCGCGCAGTCGACCGAGCGCGTCCGGATCGAGCATGGTGGCACTGATGCGGCTGATCACGTCGGCCCCGTAGGGCTGTTGACGGTTGAGCATCGATGAGACAGCCAAAGGCGCCCCGGTCGATAGGTCCATGAGGGTGGCTACCGCTGTGGTCGTCCCGAGGTCGATGGCGATACCGAACCGCCGATCGGTGGTGTCTCCGGGTTCGACGGCGATCAGGTGCTTGCCGACGACAACGGCGGTCACGGCCCAATTCGCCGCTCGAAGCTCTCGCCCCAGCGTCCGCAGCACCTCGATATCGACCTCCAGTGCGAGGTCATCCACGGCATCACGCACTCGCTGCAGGTCGGTGCGCTGATCGGCCAGGGTGGGCTCGTTCAGTTCCAGGAAACGCTTTTGTACAGCGGGTCGCAGGATGACCTGGCGCCCCACGCCTACCGTTGCGGCCTTTGGTCGGGTGGTGAGCTCGGGTACATCAATCACGAGATCGTCGTGGGCAGTCGTCAGGCAGGCCAGTCGCCATCCATCGGCGAGTTGGTCGGGCGTGAACGTGCGCTCATCAGCCTGGGCGATCGCGGTCTGACCATCGACGATACGGACCTTGCACTTGCGACAGGTGCCGTGGCCGCCGCAGGTGGAATCCACCGCAACGCCATTCCACAAGGCGGCGTCGAACACGCTGACGCCGAGAGGGACCCGAACAGACTTGCCCGCCGGCTCATACCTGAGGGTGATCCGGGCGGGCACGTCGTCGTGGTGCGCGGCTGTCATGCGTCAGCAGCCGCCTGCTTCGCTCGGTGTCGACCGATCCAATTCGCACCCCACTCGTCGTTGCCACGCATCAGGTCGGCACCCTTGACCGCGGTCACGATCTGGTCGGTACGCGCGTCCATGATGGCGCTCGTGAGGCCCGCCTGCATGGCCATGGGGAGGAACACCGCGTTCAGCGTGTGGCGGTCGGGCATCCCGAAGGACACGTTGGAGGCACCCAGCGTGGTGTTCACGCCGATCTCGCTGGCGATGAGGTGGATCGCCTCCATCGTCTTCATGGCGAGGGTGTGGTCGGCGCCGACGGGCATGGCGAGCGGATCGACGACGATGTCCTCGATCGGAATGCCGAACTCATCTGTGGCAATGCCGATGAGCTGCTTGGCGAGTTCCAGGCGACGGTAGGGATCCTCCGGAATCGCCTCCTCGTCATTGGGCAGGGCGATCACGGCAGCGCCGTACCTCTTGACCAGCGGCAGGATGAGGTCGATGCGTTCGCGCTCCATAGTGACGGAGTTGACCAGGGCCTTGCCCTCGTAGGCCGCAAGGCCGGCCTCGAGGGCCTCGACGACGGATGAGTCGATGCACAGCGGCACGTCGGTGAGTGACTGCACCAGGGTGACCGCCTCGCCGAGGAGCTTGGCCTCGTCGACAAGAGGTGCTCCCATGTTGACGTCGAGCATCATGGCGCCACC
>JALQUH010000206.1 GCA_023263845.1 Candidatus Nanopelagicales bacterium
CCCAGGGGAAATTCCATGGATCTGCCGACGACGATGGATCCATCCGCGGCCTTCTTGACCTTGAAGTTCGTGCACATGGGTCCTCCTCGTGGGTCATACAGGTGCAAGGGCAGGCGACGACGGTCTCAGCCACGACGTGTCGGCCTGAGGTAAGTATGTCGCCACCACTGTTGCGGCCACCTGAACTTGCAGGCAAAGGACCTGCGTTCGTGGTGAAGGGGGGCGAGTACTGTGCCGTCATGACCATGACGGATGAGTCCGTGTCGGCCGAGCGCATCCACGCGGTCAAGGACGACCTCGCGGCCGCCTTCCGCATCGCCGCCATGCACGGCTTCAATGAAGGTGTCGACAACCACTTCTCCGCCGTACACCCCGCACGCGATGACTGGTTCTTCCTCAATCGCTACGGGCCGTACTGGTCCGAGATCACCACGGACGACATCATCACCGTCGACTTCGATGGCAACATCGTTGAGGGTGAGGGTCAGTGGGATGTCACGGCGTTCATGATCCATCGCGGCTGCCATCGCGCTCACCCACATGCGCGCGTCGTGTTCCACACGCATCAGCCCTACGCAACCGCACTGTCGATCACCAAAACCGGGCTCGACACGCGTCTGTCGCAGAACGCCACGCACTTCCACAATCGCGTGGGGCGACTTCCCTACGGTGGTCTGGCGAGTGGCGAAGAGGAGGGCACCCGCATCGGCAGCGCCATCAGCGAAGGGCAGATTGCCGTCCTCCTCGACAACCATGGCGTGATGATCATCGGCGAGGACGTGCCGCAGGCCTGGTTCCGTCTCTACTTCTTCGAGCGGGCCGCCCAGGTGCAGGTCCTCGCCCAGTCAACCGGCGATGAGTTGGTCCGAATGACCGATGGGGTTGCTCAACAGGCCCAGGCCTTCTTCGACTCCGAGGTGCATGCACCCGGGGCGCTCTTCGCTGCAGAACGCCGCCGCGAGGAGCTCCTGCGCCGCTAGATCGTGCCGCCTTCGCTTCGTGGCGACGTCGTTCGTGGTTGGGTAGAGCCATGACCACGGCTGACGCTCCGGCTGCGCGCACGCGCCGCCCCCTTCCCGCGATGCTGCTCGCAGGCGTCGTGGGGCTCGTCCTGGGTGCGGTCGTCCTCGAGATCGTCAATCTCGGCATCGCGCTCATCTGGGAGACGATCCCGCACACCTGGGAAACCACGCCCATCTGGTACGTCGTCGGCGTGCTACTCCTCGGTGCCGTCCTCGTGTACGTCGTTCGGACACGGGTGAGCGACAGCGGACATGCGCCGCTGGGCGGTATCGCCATCAGTCCGCTCACGCCCAAGGAATATCTCGGCGCGATCCTGGCGATCCTCGCCTCGCTCTTCGGCGGCATCGTCCTCGGTCCCGAGGTCGCACTCGTGGCGACCGGGTCGGTGATCGGCACGCTCTTTGCGAAATGGTTTGGCTTCACGGATGCCAAGGATCAGAAGAAGGTCGTCGGCTTTGGAGCGTTGGGGGCCATCCTCGCGCTGTTTGCCGTGCCGCTCATCACGGGCGGCATGTCGATGGGCGGAGCGCCGCAGGCGATTGAAGTGGAGCAACTCGGCTGGGCCATCGTGGTCGCGATCATCGCAACGGTGGCCATCGCGCTTGCTCGCCTTGTCGCGTCGTTGCTTGCTCGCGCGGCCGGACCGAAACCGCATCTCGGCATCCTGGTGGGGTCGGCTCTCGTGATCGCGTTTGCTGCGATCGCAATGCACTACCTGACCGGAGAGCCGGTCCTGTACGTCGTGACGTCCGGTGAAGAACTCATCACCGACCTTCCCG
Source organism: Candidatus Nanopelagicales bacterium (assembly GCA_023263845.1). Lineage (GTDB taxonomy): Bacteria > Actinomycetota > Actinomycetes > S36-B12 > S36-B12 > Mxb001. Next base: position 1,803 of record JALQUH010000206.1, read on the forward strand.
CTCTCACAAGCATCCCCGCTGTTGTGGGAGTGATCGTCTTCAAGTCCATTGCGTACGCCGCATCCTTGGGATCGGGCTTCCGTGGCGGGCCGTTCTTCCCGGCGATGTTCGTTGGGGCGGCAGCGGGTCTGCTCATTGCCCTCGCTCTCCCGAGTGGTCCATCCGTGCAGGCGGCGATCGTCGTTGGCGTGGTGGCGTCGGTCATTGCCACGGCACCCATGAAGTGGCCGATCGCCCTCGCCATCGGTGCGGCGATCGGACTGATCATGGGTACTTGGACGCTCGTGCCGGCTGCGCTCATCGGGGCCGCCGTCGCACGCGCGATTCCGCGGTGGGGCGATCGCATCGTGTCCGCCGATCATCATTGACGACGGTGCGGCGCGTTCGATTGGTGAACCCTGCGCAGTGAATCGTGATGAGGACTGAATTCTGCGAATCCTGAGGTGTGACTAGGTACCGTTTGCGACGTATCCCCAGGACAGGCTGGCCGCCGTCACAATCCAGAGTTGGTAGGGGAGGAAGAGCACTCCTAGCCACCACCGCTCAGTAAAGGCGATGACCGTCAGCGGCAAGGTGAGCAGCGCAGCGCACGTGAGCACGATTGCTGATCCCAGCAACTGGTGCGGCGTGAAAAACAGGTATGCCCAAGTGATCGCGAGTACGACCGTGATGGGTAGCACGGTGACGAAGGTGAGTACCCGCTGTGGTGTGGCATTCCACGCGATGACGGATCCGACGACTGCGACGACGACGAAGTTGTACGGCCAGATAAGTCCGACAAACCACGGGGGTGGTTGCCAGGCGGGCTTATCAATGGTGGCGTACCACGATGTTCCGGTCGACACCCAGATGCCGGAGCCAACTACATAGACAAGCACGGTAACGATGACCGCAGAAACAGCTATGGCTCGCCAGGTCATCTGTTCAGTGTGGCAGTGGTTCGAATCCCCGGGGCACCCCTCCGCCTCGGCTGCGGTTCCTGCTCGCAGCAGCGCCTCGCTGTCCTCGTCGATATCGGGGTTCTAGGCGAACATCTCCCGCGCCGCCTTCACCGTCCCGATGATGGTGCCCCCCGGTCGAAACGAAGCGCGTCTCTGAGGGGTCCGAGTATGGACGCGGACACAAAATCGGCCGACGGGCGGCTGGACTAGCCCGAGCAGCACCTTTTTGTCCCGATAGGACACGTTGAGGGGCGGGAGGACGGACTTTCTCCCAATCCTGCCGTCAGCTCTGCGGGATGGTCACTTTTCCGTATTGGATGCCGTCAGGGCCTTGGCAGACGGGGTACGAGTTATCACAGTTGTCGTTGTCGCCCGCTGAAAACGCCTGGCTGGTTAGGAAAGTCATTACCCCGCCCGTGATTGCGGTTCCAAGCATGAACATGTTGAACGCCTCGATGCCAGAGGTCCAGCCGGCATAGGCTGCGATTGCCTCCGGAAGAAGCAAGGTGGCAGCAATGAGTACGATGAGGACGCCAACAAGCTCCAGCGTAACCACCCACCAAGGCGCCTCGGTCCACAGGTCCTCTTGAAGTGTGGTGTTCATCAAAAAGTCGCACATGGGGTGGTCGGGGTCGCTTGGAAAGTTTTTCGTTCCCGAGTAGCCCATATTCCAGTTCGACCAAAAATCGGCTTTCGTGACAT
>JALQUH010000257.1 GCA_023263845.1 Candidatus Nanopelagicales bacterium
GGGACCGGCGCGTCCTGATCGACGCTCACCCGCACTAACCAGTGGGGCCCGGCCAATTGGCCGGGCCCCACCGTCTTGTGTGGCCTGCCGTGGTGGGATGGGGCCATGCGCGAAGCGATCCTGCTGGTCGGCGGACAGGGCACCCGTTTGCGTCCGCTCACCATTGCCACTCCCAAGCCCATGCTCGAGGTCGCGGGAGTGCCGGTCACTGTCCACCAGATCGAGCGGCTTCGCTCGGCGGGCATTGAGCGCGTGATTCTCGGCACGTCGTACCGGGCTGACGTGTTCGCCGAGGGTCTCGGCGATGGATCGGATCTTGGCGTGGAGATCCTCTACGCCGTTGAGGACGAGCCGCTCGGCACCGGTGGCGCGATTCGGCATGCGGCCGACCTACTGGTCAGCGGCCCGAACGATCCGGTTGCGGTGCTCAACGGTGACGTCCTGAGCGGCGTCGACTACGCGGCTCTCATCGCCGGCCACATCGCGGCCGATGCGGCCGTGACGCTTCACCTAACGCGCGTCCCCGATCCGCGGCGGTATGGCCTGGTCCCCACTGATCCGCACGGTCGGGTCCTGGAGTTTCGGGAGAAGCCGACGACGCCCGAAGAGATCGTCACCGATCAGATCAACGCCGGGTGCTACATCTTCCGACGCTCGGTCATCGATCACATTCCGAGTGGACGCGTGGTGTCGGTGGAGCGCGAGACTTTCCCGGCCTTGCTCGCGGCCGATGAACTCGTCCGAGGTGTTGTTGACGATGCCTACTGGCTCGACCTCGGTACGCCACAGGACTTCGTGCGTGGTTCAGCCGACCTTGTGCTGGGCCATGCCCCCTGGCCGGGTCATGACCCGGTCGATGCGCTGGTGCTCGATGGCGCCGTGGTCGACTCGTCGGCCCGACTGACGGGCGGCTCGTGCGTCGGCCGGGGGGCCTCGGTGGGCCGGAACGCGCAGGTCAGTGGCTCGGTCCTCCTCGATGGCGCGCAGGTGGGAGCCGGTGTTCGGGTGTCGTCATCGGTGGTCGGCGCCGGGGCGGTGATCGAGGACGGCGCGATCGTGGTGGATGCGGTTATCGGTGATCGCGCACGTATCAAGGCCGGCAATGAGTTGTGCGCCGGTGCCCGCGTGTGGCCCGACGTCATACTCGGTCCTACATCAGTGCGCTTCTCGTCCGACGTCTAGATGTGCCGCGCTCGCGATCAGGTGCGGTGGAGGAACTGGCGAGCATCCCGGGCTGGGCGCGGCCCGGCCTCTTCCGCCGGGTAGCCCGCCGCGACGGCTCCGAGAGGCTGCCAGGAAGTCGGCAGGTCGAGCGTTGTCTGCACCGTCTCTGCGCAGAACACCGTGCTGGAGATCCACGCACTCCCGACGTCATGCGCCGCCAGAGCGACCATGAGGTTTTGCACCGCGGCTCCACCGGCGAGGAGGAACAGATCTCGTTCGGCCGATCGGCGCCGCTCGTCGGGGTAGTGGTGCATCGCGGCCGACAGATCGAGGAAAGGCAGGATCAGCGCGGGTGAGCGGCGGAGTACATCGCCGCGAGCGACCCGTCGCCTGATCGACTCCTCGGTGAATTGATCCAGGCCCCGAAGGTCCTCGATCCAGGCGTCGCGCATGTCATCGAGAAGGCGCGTCCGCACGTCGCCGTCGTCCACAACCACAAAATGCCAGGGCGTCGTGTGATGCGGCGAAGGTGCGGTCACTGCGGCGGCGACGGCGGCTTCGATGATGTCGTCAGCAACGGGTCGGTCATCGAAGAACCGAACGGTACGCCGAGCGCTCACCGCCTCCCGGCGGCCCTGAGCAACGGCCTCGGCGGTTCCGAGCGTGAACAGGTCCTCGGACTCAGGCCGCACCATCGCGCGCGCGCCGGGGCCGTCCTCGGAGGTCACGTGGTGAGCGAGTCCGCGGATGACGGCGGCGGGGATGCCGCGCGCCTTGCCCTTCACGAGGTCGGCAGCGGAAGCGATTTCGTCGGCAACGGCGATCACGGTGGCCTCCATGGGCCGACCCTCCCGATCGGGAAGTCCTCGGTGGTCGGCCAACGGGATGATGCCCGCGACACCGATGGCAGCGTCGCTGAGGCCGTCGCGCCAGGCTCGCCCCAGGGTGTCGGTGATGATGACGCCGATCTGCGTCTGCATCAACGCCGCGATGCGAGCGCGCAGCGCGCGAGCTGAGGCGTCAGGGTCGACCGGGAGCAGGAGAACCTGATCTCCGGGAACATCGCTGGCGTCGACACCAGCAGCAGCCAGCACGAGACCGGTACGCGTGCGCACGATGCGCGTCACTCCCTGAGGTGTCCGCTTGCTCGCGACAAGGGCCACGCTCTCGTCATCGATCGCTTGATCACGATCACTCGCGGGGACGCGCCGTCCCTCAGCCTTGCTCACGACCTTGCTCGACACCACGACGATGTCGCCCTCTGCGAGACCGGTCGATCCATCAGGCCACGCGACTTCGCCCAACACTTCGGACAGGGCGGCGGCGAGGTCCGTGCCGTCGGTGATCTCACCGAGGCCGACCAACGGGGCGATCGTGACCGAAGACGTCATCGGTGCAACCGCTCAGCGAGGTCGAGGGCGGCCGCGGCGATGCGACCGGTGGCCGCGGGGTCGGACATGAGCAGGGGAAGTGAGGTCACGGTGACCCCGGGAATCTCGACCGGGGCGTCGACCTCGTCGACGAGCCAGCCGTCGAGGATTCCCCCGGAAGTGCGGGCTCCGTAGTGCGCGCCGACGGCCCCTGCGCTGGTCTCCACGCCGATGGCCTCAAGGCACGCATCCGCCATGCCGCGTACCGGTCGCCCACCGATGATGGGGGAAACGCCGACGATGGGAGCAGGGCTGTCGAGCAAGGCCTGCCGCATCCCACTCACCTGCAGGATCGTCCCGATCGAGACAACGGGGTTGGACGGCGGCAGGATGATCGCGTCGGCTGCTGCGATCGCTTCGAGGACGCCGGGAGCCGGGCGAGTCTCCTGCGCGCCGACGAGGACGATCTCATGCGCGGGCAGCGCGGCTCGATAGCGAACCCACCACTCCTGAAAGTGCAGGGCACGCCGCTGCGGCTGCCCGTCTTCCCCGACCGTCCCGTCCGGATCGTCGACGACCACATGCGTCTCCGCGCGCTCATCGGACATGGGCAGCAGGCGCACCCCGGGCTGCCATCGGGTGCACAGCGCCTCGGTCACGGCCGAGAGCGGATAGCCCGCCTGCAGCATGCGAGTACGCACCAGGTGCGTTGCGATATCGCGATCCCCCAGCCCGAACCACGTCGGCTCGACCCCGTAGGCGGCGAGTTCGTCCTTGACCGTGAAGGTCTCGTCCTCCCGGCCCCAGCCTCGTTCGTCGCTAATGCCCCCACCCAGCGTGTACATCACGGTGTCCAAATCCGGGCATACCCGAAGGCCGTGCAGCCAGATGTCGTCCCCGGTGTTGCCGATTACTGTGATCTCGGCCCCCGGCGGCGCTACGTCGAGTAAGCCGCGCAGGAACCGCGCCCCGCCGATCCCGCCAGCGGGCACCACGAGTCGCGGGGGAAGTCGCCCATCCATTCCCTTAGGGTGTCACGATGGCAAGTCCCTCGAGCGAGCACGCCTTCCGGCGGGCCCTCGCGCGAGCGCGTCGGGGGCAGACCATCGACCCTGATGAGGCGGCGGCCCTGGCCAGCGCGACCGGGGATTCACTCGATGAGCTCGTGGACCTCGCCGGTGAATTGCGCGATCGTGGCCGAGCGGCCGCTGGGCTGCCGGGGGTCATTACCTACTCGCCGAAGGTCTTCATTCCGGTGACGCGGCTGTGTCGTGATCGCTGTCACTACTGCACCTTCGCCACAGTTCCGCATCGCCTCCCTGCGCCGTACCTCTCGCCCGAAGAGATCCTCGATATCGCTCGACACGGCGCAGCACTCGGTTGCGCTGAGGCCCTGTTCACCCTCGGTGATCGACCTGAGGAGCGGTGGCCGGCCGCCCGCACGTGGCTGGAGGAGGCCGGATATCCGGACACCTTGTCCTATGTGCGGGCAATGGCGATTCGCGTGCTCGAGGAGACTGGGCTGCTCCCACATCTGAACCCCGGCGTCATGTCGTGGGAGGAGATGCGCAGACTTCGTCCGGTCGCGCCAAGCATGGGCATGATGGTGGAGACGACCGCCGAGCGCCTGTGGTCCGAGCCGGGTGGACCGCACTTCGGCAGTCCCGACAAGGAACCTCGCGTACGGCTTCAGGTCCTCGAGGATGCCGGGCGGCTGCGCATCCCCTTTACCTCAGGGGTGCTCGTGGGTATCGGGGAGACCGTTCCCGAGCGCGTTGATGCGCTCATGGCATTGCGGGCCGCGCACCGTCGCCACCGCCATCTACAGGAGGTCATCGTCCAGAACTTCCGGGCCAAGGACGACACCGCGATGCGAGGTGAGCCGGATTTGGATCGCGATGCCTATCTCGCCACGGTGGCAACGGCGCGCATCCTGCTCGGGCCCGCAGTGCGAATTCAGGCCCCGCCCAACCTGAGCGACCCCGATGACCTTGCCGAACTTCTACGGGCCGGCGTCGATGACTGGGGCGGCGTGAGCCCGCTGACCCCCGACCACGTGAATCCCGAGCGACCGTGGCCGCACTTGGACGATCTTGCGCGGGCCACGGCCGCTGCTGGCTTCACGTTGCGTCCGCGACTGACCGTCCATCCGGAGTACGTCGCGGCCGCCGACTGGATCGATCCGCGCGTGCGCGATCACGTCGATGCACTCGCGGACGCTGAGGGACTTCTTGGCCAACCGTGCGCTCCGGTGGGCCGCCCCTGGCAGGAGCCGGGCACCGATGGGGATGCCTATGCGCAGTTCGCGCGGCGCCAGGCCGGCGGGCGAGTCGATCTCCACCTCGACATCGACCGCAGTGGTCGTCGCACTGAAACGCGCTCGGATATCGCGGAGGTGTACGGCGACTGGGCCGAGGTTGGCGAGCGGGCTCGCGAGGTCCGCCCGCTGGGACGCATCGACAGCGATGTGCGAGCCGCCCTTGACCTGGCCGAGCAGAATCCGAGGGGCCTGGCCGATCCGGCGCACCGGGATGCCGCCATCGCGCTCATGTCGGCCGATGGTGACGCACTCGCGGCGCTTGCTGCTCTTGCCGACGCGGTCCGCGCAGATGTGGTCGGTGACGAGGTCACCTACGTCGTCAACCGAAACATCAACTTCACCAACGTCTGCTACACCGGCTGTCGGTTCTGCGCATTCGCACAGCGGGAGCGGGATGCAGACGCCTTCACATTGACCGCCGAGCAGATCGGCGAGCGCGTCCGCGAGGCTGTGGCCGCGGGTGCCACGGAGATCTGCATGCAGGGCGGCATCCACCCGGATCTGCCGGGCACGGCGTACTTCGACCTCGCCCGCGCGGTGAAGGAGGCCGAGCCGACGGTCCATCTCCATGCGTTCTCGCCGATGGAGGTGGTCAACGGCGCCACGCGCGCGAACATGTCGATCCGGGAGTGGCTCGAGCACGCCAGGTCCGCCGGGCTTGACTCCATCCCAGGCACCGCAGCCGAGATACTCGACGACGAGGTCCGCTGGATTCTGACCAAGGGCAAGTTGTCGGCGCAGGCCTGGGTCGACGTCGTGCGTACCGCGCACCAGGTCGGCCTGCCTTCCACCGCGACCATGATGTTCGGCCACGTGGATGCTCCGCACCACTGGGTTGATCACCTGCGCGTCATCCGTTCGGTTCAGGAGGACACGGGGGGATTCACCGAATTCGTCCCGCTGCCTTTCGTGCACCACCAGTCACCGATCTACCTGGCCGGAGTGGCCCGCCCGGGACCGACCTTCCGTGACATCCTCGCCGTCCATGCCATGGCCCGACTCATGCTCCACGGGGCGATCGATCATGTGCAGTGCTCCTGGGTCAAGGTCGGTGATGAGGGCTGCCGGGCCCTTCTTGGGGCCGGGGCGGACGATATCGGGGGCACTTTGATGGAAGAGACCATCAGTCGCATGGCCGGATCCGGGCACGGTTCGGCTCGCTCGGTGTCCGATTTGCAGGCCCTGATCCGGTCGGCCGGCCGGGCCCCGAGGCAGCGTGGGACGACGTACGACCAGCCGGTTTTTGCCGCTCAGGCTTGACGGACGCCCCAATGACCTATGTAATGACACCCGTGTGATTCACCGGGCCAAGGAGCCCGCACTGGTTCACCGGACCGACGGGTCCGCAATTGGGAGGAGGCCGGCAGTGAACGAACCTGTTCTCCTGCCGTTGACCGACACTGAGGCACCGGAGTGGCAAGAGCGCGCCCTGTGTGCCCAGACCGACCCGGAGGCCTTCTTCCCCGAGAAGGGTGGAAGCACGCGCGAGGCGAAGCGCGTATGCCTGTCCTGCGACGTGCGCGGGGACTGCCTGGAATATGCCCTTGCGAACGACGAGC
>JALQUH010000004.1 GCA_023263845.1 Candidatus Nanopelagicales bacterium
CAGCTGACCCCGGGGCAGGCCCGCCTGCTGCAGTCCCAGGGCGGACGCTCTCGTCCGGCGCTCGTCATGCGCACGGACGTGGCCAACGTCTACGGCAGCGTGCTCCCCGACCACATGTTCAGCGCGATCGCTCCGGACCCGGTCCTGACCGCGGTGCGCCTCGATGCTGCATGCGTTGTCGTCAACCTGCTGGACCTGCCAGGGCGCCCCGAGGTGCGCGAGGCGTGCATCCGCAACGTCATGGAGCTGCGCCAGCAGTGCGACGAGTACGGCATGCCTCTGATGGTGGAGCCGTTGGTCATGGCCGAGACTGAGGCCGGGCCCTACACCGTGAACGGAGATGTCGATCTGATCGTGCCGATCGTTCGACAGGCCATCGAACTTGGTGCGGACGTGATCAAGGCCGATCCCACCGACGATCCGAATGACTATCACCGGGTCATCGAGACAGCCTCAGGAATCCCGGTGCTGATTCGCGGCGGAGGCCGGGTCTCGGATGAAGAGGTCTTCCGCCGCACGCAGGCATTGCTCGAGCAGGGTGCTGCTGGATTGGTTTACGGCCGCAACATCATCCAGCACGAGAACCCTGCGGCGATGACGCGCGCCCTGATGGCCATGTTGCACGACGGGGCCGACGCCGACCGCGCCCTTGAGATCCTCCGCACCTCATGAGTTCACCCCGCCCAGTGCGCCTCGGCATCGTGGGGGCGGGGCTCATGGGTCGCGAACTGGTCAGTGTCTGTGGGCGCTGGGACCTCCTCATCGACCATCCGGTGCGACCCGAGGTCGTCGCGGTCGCCGACCCCGCGCCTGCGGCTCGGGAGTGGTTCGAGCGCGTCGCGTCGGTCGAGACCCTCACCGATGATTGGCGCCGTGTCGTGGACGACGAATCCCTTGACGCGATCTACATCGCCGTACCGCATCACCTGCACGAGGAGATGTACGTCGCCGCCGCGCAAGCAGGTCGCAACTTCCTCGCGGAGAAGCCCTTCGGCATCGACCTTCCGGCTGCCGAACATATCGTCGCAGCGATTGATGCAGGGTCGTCCTTCGTCCGCGTGAGCAGTGAGTTCCCGTTCTACCCCGGCGCGTTGCGCGCCTACGACTATGCGCGATCCGGTGCCCTGGGGGACATCTTGGATGTGCGATCGGGCTTTTGGCACTCCTCGGATCTCAATCGCGCGAAGTCGATCAACTGGAAGCGCCGGGTGGAGACCTGTGGCGAGATCGGGGTCATGGGAGATCTCGGTCTCCACGTCGCCCACGTCCCGCTGCGGCTTGGGTGGCAACCCACGAGCGTGTTCGGGCGACTTGACGATGTGGTGAACGAGCGGCCCGGGCCCGATGGGCAGATGGTTGTGTGCGATACCTGGGACAACGCCATGCTCGTCTGCGACACGACGCCGAGTGACGGCAATCGTGATTTCACGATGCTGTGGGAGACCCGGCGCATCGCGCCCGGACACATGAACACGTGGTTCTTTGTAGCGACAGGCATGGATGGGGGAGTGCGCTTCAGCACGCGTACGCCCGCCCACTTCACCCGGTTCGCCGTCGAGTCCGGTGAGCAGGTGTGGGCGAACGTCCAACCGGGCAATATCTCGGCGTGGCCCACCGTCTCCGGAGGAATCTTCGAGTTCGGGTTCGGAGATGCACTCCTGCAAATGTGGGCCAGCTACTTGGCAGAACAGGTCGGGGAACTGGGGGATCGCTTCGGCACTGCCACCCCCGCTGAGGCGTTGGCGGCCCATCGGGTCTTTGCCGCGGGCCTCCGCTCCCAACGATCGGGTGTTCCGCAGACACCCTGACTTCCGTACAGCAGCTAATTCCGCGTGCTTGGATGACTCCATGGCGGACAAGGACGGCTCCTCTCCCAGCCCAGATTCCGAACCTCATACTCGAGTGAAGCGATTGCCCAAGAAGTTTTATGAGGACACCCTGTACCGCCTCCAGGGCGAGTTGGTGACGATGCAGGAGTGGGTGAAGTCCACTGGGGCGCGGTTGGTCATCGTGTTCGAGGGCCGCGACGCTGCGGGCAAAGGCTCAACGATCAAGCGGGTCGCTGAGTACCTCAATCCCCGCGTTGCGCGCATTGTGGCGCTGCCCACGCCGACCGAGCGGCAGCGAACACAGTGGTATTTCCAGCGCTATGTAGAGCACCTCCCGGCCGCTGGCGAGATCGTTCTGTTCGATCGATCCTGGTACAACCGTGCGGGTGTCGAACGAGTCATGGGTTTCTGCACGCCCGAGGAATACCGACGTTTCCTGCACCAGGCGCCGATCTTCGAAAGACTGCTCATTGAGGACGGCATTCTGCTGCGGAAGTACTGGTTCAGCGTGAGTAACGGCGAGCAGGAGAAGCGCTTCGCCTCGCGGTTGAACGACCCTATGCGGCAGTGGAAGCTCTCACCGATGGATCTGGAATCCATCACGCGGTGGGAGGACTACTCGCGCGCCAAGGACGAAATGATGGTGCACACCGACACCGCGGAGTCGCCGTGGTTCGACGTCGAGGCCGACGACAAGCGGCGTGCCCGGATCAACATGATCCATCACCTGCTGTCCACCATCTCCTTTGAGGCGGTCCACCGCCCACCGCTGAAGTTGCCGAAGCGTCCGGACGGCCACGGCTATGAGCGTCCGCCGAGGGATCTCACGCGCTATGTGCCGGACTACGCCGGTCGACTGCTCACTGAAGGAGGCTGAGCGCGAACCTTCGGCCATTGAGCGTTGGCAACTGCACCGAGGAGGATCGCGTACATCGCGACGTAGCTGACGATACTGAGAATGACGGTGCTCGCTAGGGCGCCGTAAATCGCCTGATACGAGGTAGCGAACTGTAGGTAGATGCCGTAGCCCACCACGATGACGAGTACCGCCACCGCACCGAAGGTCGCCCCAGGCCAATAAGGGATGTCGTGCGCGCGCCCGGTGGACAGTCGGAAGAACACCCACAGGATCAGCGTGAGCAGGGCAACCCCCACGAGCACTTCGAGGCCGAAGATTGCCCCGGACAGCGGAGCGTCAAGAGATGCGGCCCACGCCGAGATTGCAGCCGCGGCGAGAAGCAGGATGCCGAGGACGATCACCGTCGTGATCGCGCCCACGTAGGCAATTGCCCGTGTGGCGAGGTAGGGACTCGGCGGCTGACCGTACGCCAATCGAACGGCGCGGGAGAACGTATAGACCCCGGTAGAAACCGCCCACAGAACGGTAACGAGTGAGATCGCAAGACCCCGGGACGCGGTAGACAGAGAGGTCTGTGAGGCGGCCTGTAGTTGTGAGGCGAGCAGACTGCTGAACGAATCGGGTGCCTGTTTGCGCAACTCGTCGACGGCGTCCGCGAGCGTCTGAGGGTCGATGAGGCGGCCAAAGATGAAACTCAGCGCGATCAGTGTGGGAGTGATTGCGATAACCGCCCAGAAGGCGACGGCCGCAGCAGAGAGGCTGATGCGTTCGACGGATTGCTCTTTCATGACCGAGATCACGAGCCGGATCGGCGTGCGAAGTCGCGGGTGGTTCTCAATGAATCGCCCAACGGCCTCGGGGAGGCGGAGCACGGCTAGACCAGGGCGAGGATGGCTGCGAGCACCAAACTGATCACGCCCAGATAGATCAGAACGATGCCGATCGCGGCAATCCGAAGCGGCGCACGATCATCACTGAAGGCGATGACGAACGCGTGGGTGTAGACCTTGCGGAACGGGGTCGCTTCGCGCGAGGGATTGCCGTGCGGATCGCGCTGGAACCAGTAGGCCTTCTCACTGGACATCCCGTAGAGAGTGAAGCCCAGGCCGAACAGGGCGAGGAAGATGCCGAGGAAGAGGAAGATCAGCACAGTGGAGGACACGGGAGACACCCTAGCGGCGGTACCGTGCGTCTGTGGCAGCGGCGAAGGGATCGGGCTCAACCGTCTCAGTTGACGGCATCGAGGTGCGTGTCAGCAGCCTCGACCGGCCCATGTGGGTTGAGGGGGCCGACGTCATCACCAAGGGTGACCTCATCGGCTACTACCGCAGGATGGCGTCGGTACTCCTGCGGCAGCTGCAGGGTCGTCCCACCACGATGCAGCGCTTCCCCGATGGGGTCATCATCGAGGGGCAGGCCCGCGACTCTTTCTACAACAAGCACCTGCCCAAGTCG
>JALQUH010000082.1 GCA_023263845.1 Candidatus Nanopelagicales bacterium
AACCCAAAGGCCTTCATCCTCCACGCGGTATTGCTCCGTCAGGCTTTCGCCCATTGCGGAAAATTCCCCACTGCTGCCTTCCGTAGAAGTCTGGGCCGTATCTCAGTCCCAGTGTGGCTGATCACCCTCTCAAATCAGCTATTGATCGTTGCCTTGGTGAGCCACTACCTCACCAACAAGCTGATAGGCCGCGGGCCCATCCTTCACCGAAAAACTTTCCACCTCCAAGGATGCCCAAGGAGGTCGTATCCGGTATTAGCCCCGGTGTCCCGGAGTTATCCCAGAGTGAAGGGCAGGTTGCCCACGTGTTACTCACCCGTTCGCCACTGATCCAGCGGAGCAAGCTCCGCTTTCACCGTTCGACTTGCATGTGTTAAGCACGCCGCCAGCGTTCGTCCTGAGCCAGGATCAAACTCTCCGTTAAGGAATGTTGGATGCGCCCGAAGGCGCCATCACTCAACGTGAGTGATCATGGCGGACAGAGCTGAATGCTTCTGTCAACCAAAGGAACCGTTCCGAGTCGGCCCGAAGGCGCGCCCCGGGAACGGGGTTATTTGGCATCGATATGTGGCACACTGTTGAGTTCTCAAGGAGCGGTTGCGCATCGGGCGTTCCCGCAGTGCGGGCCGTTCCCGGGGCAACTCCGTCACGCTACCGGCACAGACCAACCGGGTCAAATCCGCCCTTTCGGGCAGTTTCGACCGGAGTCGGATCGACTGGGAGTCGTGGCGCCTCGCCGGTCCAGCCTTCTCGTCAGACCCACCCTGGGGGCGGTGACGATGGTCCGGGGTCTCCGTGCGAGGAAGGTCAACGTTACGCCGATTCGCCGGCTAGGTCAAATTCATATGGCAGATTCGGAGGTGACGTGCATCACCCCTCGACGACCACCCCAGCAAGGGTCTTGCGGCCTCGGCGCAGTACCAGGTACCTCCCCGCGAGCAACTGCTCCACGGCAGGTGCATGGTCCTCAGCCGTCACGCGCTCATTGTTCACATAGGCACCGCCCTCCTCCACGGTCCGGCGGGCCGCTCCGCGACTTTGTGCCAGGCCGCTACGAGTCAGCAATTCGACGATGTCCGGGAGGTGCCCATCGACGATGTCCGACGAAGTCACCGTGCAGTGCGGGACCTCCGCCAAAGCCGCACCGAGCGTCACCTCATCGACAGACGCCAAATCACCCTGACCGAACAGGGCGGCCGCTGCGGCTTCCACGGCTTCGGTCGCCGCCGCACCGTGCACCAGGGTCGTGAGTTCGCGGGCGAGCGCCCGCTGTGCCTCGCGCTTCTGCGGAGCTTCGACCGTCGCTCGCTCGAGGCTCTCAATGTCCGCGTGCGGTTTTTCGCTGTAGAAGCGCAGGAACGTCGAAACATCACGGTCATCGGCGTTCAGCCAGAATTGGAAGAACGCGTAGGGACTGGTCATCGACGGATCGAGCCACACGGTTCCGGTCTCGGTCTTGCCGAATTTGGTGCCGTCCGCCTTGGTGATCAGGGGCGTGGTAAGGGCGTGGACATGGGCGCCTTCAACGCGTCGAACGAGATCGACGCCCGCGGTGATGTTGCCCCACTGATCCGAACCGCCCGTCTGCAGATGGCATCCGTAGCGACGGAAGAGCTCAAGGTAGTCAAATGACTGCAGGAGTTGGTAACTGAACTCGGTGAAGGAGATGCCCTCTGCGGCGAGGCGCGCCGCCACTGCCTCGCGGTCCAGCATGCGGTTGACACTGAAGTGCTTGCCGATATCGCGGAGGAAGGCGATGACATCGACAGCAGCAGTCCAGTCAAGGTTGTTCACCATGCGCGCAGCGGCCGGGCCGTCGAAGTCGTAGAACCGCTCAAGTTCTGACCGAAGCCGTGCCGCCCAACCCTCGACGACCTCGGCGGGATTCAGCGTGCGCTCCCCGGTCATCTTGGGATCACCGATGAGTCCGGTGGCACCGCCCACCAGGGCCAACGGAAGGTGACCGTGAGCCTGGAAACGCCGCATCGTCACAATTTGCAGCAGATTGCCCAGATGCAGGCTGGGTGCTGTCGGATCGAATCCGACATAGAGCGTGAGCGGCCCCTTATCGAGTTCCTCGGCCAGGGCCTCGATATCGGTGCTTTGCGCGATGAGTCCGCGCCATTGCAGGTCTTCGATGAGGGCGTTCACGCGCTCATCTTGCCGCACGGCCGCGCGAAACTGCCGCACGGTAGGGACTCACCGTCGGGTCGTCGGAGACAAACCGCCATGGCGTCATGGCGCCCGCACCGCCAACACCGGTGCGAGGCGTGATGGCCACGACCGGCAGGGGCCGCCGGGCGACCTCTAGCCGCAGCGGGGACGTCGAGTCCAGCAGGTCCACGCCGTCGAGCTCCCCGGTGAGTCCGAGAGCCACCGTCAACCGCGCCGGCCCTCGTGCGAGGTCGCGGTCAACCCTCGCCGAGAGGCGACGGGCGCGGGCCACATCGAGACCCTCGACGATCTCCCCTGCACGCAGCAGGACAGCGGAGGCGGTGCCTTCGGGGCCCGTCACGATGTTGGCGCACCAGTGCATGCCGTAGGTGAAGTACACGTAGGCATGGCCGGGTGGACCGAACATGGTCGCGTTGCGAGGGGTCTTCCCGAGGTATGCGTGCGATCCCGGGTCTTCGCCTGCGCCGCCATAGGCCTCAACTTCAGTGAGGCGCACGACAACGCGCTCCCCACCCACTTCGGACACGAGCCGCGCGCCGAGAACTCGAGGCGCAACTCGTTCAGCGGACTGGTACAGGGTGCGTCGACTCATGTTCGACGCCGTATCCAGATCGCGATTCCGAGGCCTAGCAGGGCGCCCACCACGTTGGCTGCGACATCGGTGATCTGCGCCGAACGCTGACCGAGCACGCCCTGCATGAACTCGAGTACAACGCCGTACGCGGAGGTGAGGAACACCGTCAGCCAAGGACGCGGAACTCGTTGCGCCAGAACAGCGCTGGCGGTTAGCAGGAGATAGCCGATGGCGTGCCCGATCCAGGCGCGCAACTCACCCAGGTCGGCGATCTCGGCGACCGGGGTACCCCGCGGTGGCAACAGTGAGGCGACGGCCACGACGACCGCAAGGAGGATCGAGGCCGCAAGCCACAACCATCGAGGAACCCCCAAAGACCTTGCCTGCTCTGCGCGCGATCCGTCCCCCGACCTTGCGCGGGACTCAGCCTTCGCCACGCGCCCATGCCGCGTCAGCCGCGACCACTGTGCGTGCAGCAGCAATCTGCTCGCGCACCCGAACGGGTGCCGTACCGCCGTACGCAGATCGTGAAGCCACCGAGCCCTCGACCGACAGGACCTCGCGGACCTGGGGTGTCAGATGTGGCGAAAGGGCAGCGAGGTCCGCGTCGGTGAGGTCCCAGAGTTCGAGGCCACGCTCCTCGGCGGAGCGAACGCAGGCACCGGCGATCTCGTGGGCGTCGCGGAACGGGACGCCCTGGCGCACGAGCCACTCGGCAATGTCGGTGGCGAGGGCAAATCCCTCCGGGGCCGAGGACGACATGCGCACGGTGTCGAAGCGCAGGGTCGAGATCATGCCCGTGACTGCCGGGAGCACCAGCAGCAGTTGCTCGACAGTGTCGAAGACGGGCTCCTTGTCCTCCTGCAGATCTCGGTTGTAGGCGAAGGGCATGCCCTTGATGGTCGCGAGCAGCCCCGTCAGATTGCCGATGAGACGCCCGGATTTGCCGCGAATGAGTTCGGCCACGTCGGGGTTCTTCTTCTGCGGCATGATCGACGACCCTGTGGACCATGCGTCGTCAAGAGTCGCCCAGGCGAATTCGCGCGAGGCCCACAAGATCACCTCTTCACCGATACGCGAAAGGTGGACGCCGACCATCGCGGCGTCGAACAAGAACTCGGCCACCCAGTCTCGATCACTGACCGCGTCGATCGAATTGGCCAGGGCGCCACGAAAGCCCAGGTCGACCGCCGCAGCCTGCGGATCCAGTCCCAGCGAGGAGCCGGCGAGTGCACCAGCGCCGAGTGGCGACAGGGATGCCCGCCGATCCCAGTCCCGCAGGCGATCGATGTCGCGCGCGAATGCATGGACATGCTTGGCCAACTCGTGACCGAACGACACCGGTTGGGCATGCTGCAGGTGCGTGAAACCTGGAGCGAACACATCGACGTGTGCCGCGGCCTGATCGAGAAGAGCATCTTGCAGCACGGTGATCGCGACCACGATGTTGCGCACCTGGTCGCGCAGGTACAGCCGGAAGTCGGTGGCCACCTGATCGTTACGGCTGCGCCCGGCCCGCAACTTGCCACCGAGGGCGCCCAGCCGTTCGATGAGGCCGCGTTCGATAGCGGTGTGGACGTCTTCGTCGTCGATTGTGGGTGCAAAATTCCCTGCGGCGACGTCAGCGGCAAGCCCGTTCAGCGCTTCTTCAACACGCGCGAATTCGGCGTCGTCAAGGAGGCCAACGTCGCGCAGCACACGAGCGTGCGCCGCTGTCTGCCTGATGTCGTAGGGCGCTAGGCGCCAATCGAAGTGCACCGAGGCGCTGAGCGCCGCCATCGCCTGCGAGGGCCCGGAGGCGAAGCGCCCGCCCCACAACCGTGTGGGCTCCGTGCTGGTCACATCTCCTCCTCAGGCGCACTACCTAGCGGGCCGACCGCGCGCCCCTCGGCCATGGCCAATATCTCCTCAACGACACCGGGCGCCGCCGTCGACTGCGCGGTGACGATGAGCACGGTGTCATCGCCTGCCACCGTACCCAGAATGGCCTCCCACCCGGAACGGTCGATGACGGACGCGAGGTACTGAGCCGCGCCCGGCGGCGTCCGCACGACGACCATCGGCCCGGAGTGCGCCGCGGAGACCACCAGTTCATGGATCGTCCGCGCCAGGCGCCCCGGATCGGCCACGGGCTCGGCGCCGACCTCCGACCGAAGCACGTAGTGCGGTTGGCCGTCCGTGTCGAGTGCCTTGGTGGCGCCGAGGTCCACGAGGTCGCGCGAGACGGTGGCCTGGGTAACGGCAAATCCCTCCTCGGCAAGGACATCACGCAGCTCCCCCTGCGACCGGATCGGTCGCTCGAGGAGGAGATCGGCGATTCGGCTGCGCCGGGCGGCCTGTGTGCGCGGGGCCGTCATGCGAGGTGTCCCAGTGCGCGGGGCCATCGCCCGGCAACGGCGTCGAGGTCCTCGTCAGTGATCACAAGTGGCGGCGCCATCCGAACGACATCCGGCGCGACAGCGTTGACGATGAGGCCCTCGGCTCGGCAAGCGGCTTCGACCTCCGCTGCGCGTGGCTCGGTGAGGACAACACCGATCAGCAGTCCTTCACCGCGCACGTGGTCCACGAGATCAGTCGACGCCACAATGCGCCGAAGCCGCTCAGCCACCACCGGCACGCGCGCGAGGAGCCCCTCCTCGTCGATGGTGCGCAAGACCGCGAGCGCTGCCGCACAACTCGCCGGATTGCCACCGAAGGTCGAACCATGCGAACCCGGGCCGAGCAGGGCAGCAGCGGGACCGAAGGCAATGCAAGCACCGATGGGAAGGCCGCCCCCCAGCCCCTTCGCCAACGTGACCACATCGGGTGCCACGGAGGCATCGTGCGCGAACCATCCGCCGGTGCGGGCGATGCCGGTCTGCACCTCATCGAGGATCAGGAGCGCTCCGTGACGCGTGCAGGCCTGGCGGACCTGGTGCAGATAGCCGTCTGGAGCGGGGATAACCCCGCCTTCACCCTGTATGGGTTCGAGGAACACTGCGGCCACGTCGGGGCCGAGTGCGGTCTCCAGTGCCGCGGCGTCGCCGTACGGAACGACCGTGACGTCGCCGGGAAGCGGCCGGAAGGGATCCTGCTTGGCCGGTTGCGCGGTGAGGGCGAGCGATCCCATGGTGCGGCCGTGGAAGGAGCGATCCGCGACGATGATGCGGACGCGCCCGGTGCGCCGTGCAACCTTAAAGGCGGCCTCATTCGCCTCTGCGCCGGAGTTGCAGAAGAAGACACGACCGTCCCGACCGGAGTCGGGGTCTAGGAGCCGGAGCAACTGCTCGGCGAGCTCGATCGCGGGTGGAGTGATCGCCAGATTGCTCGTGTGTCCGAGGGTTGCGAGTTGGTTGCTGACGGCGGCAACCAGCGCCGGATGTGCGTGGCCCAGCGCGTTGACGGCGATGCCAGCGAGCAGGTCGACGTACTCGCGGCCGTCGGCATCCCACACCCGCGCGCCCGTGCCACGCACGAGCGCCATGGCGGGCGTGCCGTAGTTGTCCATGAGGGCGGCCTGCCAGCGCTCCTGCCACTGCGCGGTCGCCATCGCGTCGACGCTCACGTCGCGCTCGTCTTGTCGGGCAGGACCATGGTGCCCACGCCGGAGTCGGTGAACACTTCCACGAGCAGGCCGTGCGGGACTCGCCCATCGATCACATGGGCACGCGGTACGCCGCCCTCGACCGCTCGCAGGCAGGCCTCCATCTTGGGCACCATGCCGGACTCCAGCGACGGTAAAAGCGCGCGCAACTTCGTCGCGGTGATCGTGGCGACGACATCCGAACTAGCCGGCCAGTCGGCGTACAAGCCCGCCACATCAGTGAGCACGACGAGCTTTTCCGCGCCCAGCGCCTCGGCGAGCGCGGCAGCCGCGGTGTCGGCGTTCACGTTGTGAACAGTGCCGTCTGCATCGGGGGCGACCGTGGACACCACCGGGATGAGACCGTCGTCGAGAAGGTCGACCACGAAGTCGGGGCGCACCTCGACCACGTCACCGACCAGCCCGAGATCGACGTCCTGTCCATCAACGACCGCGCCGCGCTTCTCGGCGAGGAACAGGTGGGCGTCCTCCCCCGAAAGGCCTACCGCGTAGGGCCCGTGGGCGTTGATGAGCGTGACGATCTCCCGCTGCACCTGACCGGTCAACACCATGCGGACGACCTCCATGGCCTCCGGTGTCGTGACGCGGAGACCTCCACGGAACTCACTGGCCACCCCGACACGATCGAGCATCGCCGAAATCTGCGGCCCACCACCGTGTACGACAACGGGGCGCAGTCCGACCAAGCGTAGGAACACGATGTCCTCGGCGAATGCCGACTTGAGCGCCTCGTCCGTCATCGCATTGCCGCCGTACTTCACGACGATGGTGGCCCCGTGGAATCGTTGGAGCCACGGCAACGCCTCGGCGAGGATGGCGGCCTTCTCCTGCGCGGTGCTCATGTCGAGTACGCCGAATTCTCGTGGACGTAGTCCGCCGTCAAGTCGTTGGTCCACAGCGTGGCCCCCGCTTCGCCTGCCGCGAGATCGACGGTGATCACCACCTCGCGTCCGGACATGTCGACCCCTTCCCTACTTTCGCCCGCGGCGCCGCCGCGACAGACCCAAACGCCGTTGATGGCGACATCGACTGCATCGGACTCGAACGTGGCCGCCGTCGTGCCGAGTGCGGAGAGAACCCGTCCCCAGTTGGGATCCTCGCCGTGAATAGCGCATTTGAGCAGATTGCTGCGCGAGATCGTGCGCGCGACATCGACGGCCTCATCGTCGTCGGCCGCATGCCGGACGTCGATGCGGATGTCCTTGCTCGCACCCTCGGCGTCATGAATGAGCTGGAAGGCCAGATCCGCACATACGCTCGTGACGAGCGCGGCCAACTCATCCTCGACAAGTTCGATCTCGGTCGCGCCACTGGCCATGATCAGCACCGTGTCGTTGGTCGACATGCATCCGTCGGAGTCGATCCGATCGAACGTCACGCGAGTCGCTTGACGCAGGACACGATCGAGCAGTGCCGGATCCGCGACGGCATCGGTGGTGAGAACCACGAGCATGGTGGCGAGCCCGGGCGCGAGCATCCCGGCCCCCTTGGCCATCCCGGCAACCGTGGCCCCGCGCGCCGAAGCCACGCTCATTTTCGAGACCGTGTCGGTGGTCATGATCGCCTCGGCCGCTGCGGCTCCACCGTCGTCCGAGACCGACTCCCAGGCGGCGTCGCACCCGGCCAGCAGAAGATCCATGGGCAGCCGCTCCCCGATGAGGCCCGTCGAGCACACGGCGATCTCGCCCGCGCCCGTCTGGCGCCCCGATGCCGAGATGATCTGCGCGACGTACTCAGCGGTGGCGTGCGTATCGGCGAAACCTTCCGGACCGGTACAGGCGTTTGCCCCTCCGGAGTTGAGGATTACCGCGTGAAGTTCCCCATCAGCGATGACCTGCCGAGACCAAAGGACCGGTGCCGCCGGGAATCGGTTCGCGGTGAACACGGCGGCCGCCGACTGCAGCGGACCGTCGTTGATGACGAGGGCGACATCCGGGCGGCCGCTGGTCTTGATCCCGGCGGTGACGCCGCTGGCACGGAACCCTTTCGCGGCGGTCACGCTCATGGGGCCACTCCGGTGTCGGTGAGCCCCTCGCCCTCAGCCAAACCGAGCATCAGATTGGCGTTCTGCAGAGCTTGCCCGGCCGCTCCCTTGACGAGGTTGTCCAAGGCGGCGACGACGATGGCCCTGCCTGTTCGGGCATCGGCGACAGCCTGCACATGAACACTGTTACCACCGACTGTTGATGACGTCTGGGGCCATCGACCGTCGGGAAGCACCGTGACGAAACGCTCGGCGATGTACGACGCATGCAGGCACTCGTGCAGGTCATCCGTTGTCGCGCCCTCGGCCAGGTCTACCGAGCAGGTCGCAAGAATTCCCCGTGGCATGGGGGCAAGAAGGGGCGTGAAGGACACCGCGATGTCACGGCCCGCCGCGTGTGACAGCGCCTGCTCCATCTCCGGCGTGTGCTGGTGAACACCGCCCACCTTGTACGGCGACATGGAGCCCATGACCTGTGAGGCCAGCAAGGTCTCATTCGGGCTACGACCAGCACCCGAGGTACCGCTAGCAGCGACCACGGTGACCACATCACCGACGAGACCCTCGGCGAGGAGTGGCGCCATCGCAATCGCTACCGAGGTGGGGTAGCAGCCTGGGTTAGCCACGCGCGTCGCCTCAGCAATCTGCGGACGCACCCCGGACAGTTCGGGTAGGCCATAAAGCCAATGCCCGGCGTACGAGTCGTTGTAAAAGGCCTTCCACGCACCTTCGTCACCGAGCCGGAAATCCGCCCCGAGATCCACCACCGGCAGATCCGCCGGGAGGGCACGCGCGATGGCGGCGGACTGGCCGTGCGGCAGCGCGAGAAAAACGATGTCGGCCGCGCTGAGGACATCCGGGTCCGTCGCCAGGAGGCGAGTATCGGCGAGTTCGGGCAGCTGGGGATGAACCTCGCCCAGGGTCTGGCCCGCCTTGCTGCCGCCCGCGACCGGGCCGATTTGCATCGACCCGTGCCCGAGGAGCAAGCGGAGCAGTTCACCGCCCGCATAGCCCGAGGCTCCGGCTACCGCCGCCACGTACGTCATGGCGGAATTATACGCATACTCGCATAACTACTGCCGGGAGGGGCGGCCCGGTGTGCGCGGGGCCCCTAGGCACCACGAAGCGTGGCGCCGTAACGCGCCGCCGCTTCGGCGACGGCCGCCTCGCGCACGGCCGCGATGTCCTGCGCCGAGAGCGTCCGATCGGGTGCGCGCAGACGGAGGGCGAAGGCCAACGACCGTGAGCCTTCCGGCACCTGCGGGCCGACGTAGACGTCGAAGAGCCGGACGTCTTCGAGAAGGTCGCCCGCCCCATCGCGCAGGGCCTGCTCCACCGCTCGAGCGGGCACGGCAGCATCGACGACGAGGGCAAGATCCTCCTTGGCGATCGGCTGGGTACCGACCTCGGGCGCGGGGGCGACATCGGCCGCAACGGACAAGAGCGCGTCGACGTTCACCTCGAGCGCACAGGTCCGACTGGGCAGGTCGAGGGCGGCCACGACCCGCGGGTGCAGCTCCCCCGCCAGGCCGACGACCATGTCGCCGGCGTACAGCCGCGCCGCGCGCCCGGGATGGAACGGAGCCTCGTCCGCCTGCTCGACGGAAAGGTCGACCCCGAGGACGGCCGCTGACGCAGTCGCGATCTCCACTGCGTCTGACCAATCGACGGGGCGACCCGGTCCCCACCACCCGGCACGCTCACGGTCGCCGGTGAGAACGACGCCGAGGTGCATGGGCTGATCGGGCAGCAGATCCTGCAGTGCCTGCAGATGATCATCACTGGGCCGATCGGCCACACCCGGACGCGGTGGGTCCGTGATGCCCGTGCGCGACTGACCCTCACGCAGGCAAAACACCCTGCCGATCTCACCCAGGGAAAGATCGGAATTTCCACGAGCGATATTGCGTCGAAGCGCGGCGAACAACCCCGGCAAAATCGTCGTGCGCAGCATCGGCTGCTCGTCGGAGAGCGGGTTGGCGAGTACGGGTCCACGCCGACGCGAGTCGCCTTCCGCCAGGCCAAGGCCGTCCAACTCAGCATCACCGAGGAACGGATAGCTCAAGATCTCCTCGACACCCAGACCGGCGAGTGCGTAGCCCAGCCGGCGTCGCATGCGCTGATCTCGGGTGAGTCCGTATCCGGCTGGTGCCATCGGGAGACGCGACGGAAGTGCGTCGTAGCCGACAAGGCGCACGACCTCCTCGACGAGGTCGGCCGGGTCGGTGAGATCAGG
Source organism: Candidatus Nanopelagicales bacterium (assembly GCA_023263845.1). Taxonomy (GTDB): domain Bacteria; phylum Actinomycetota; class Actinomycetes; order S36-B12; family S36-B12; genus Mxb001. The sequence goes on from JALQUH010000082.1 coordinate 10,553, forward strand.
GCGCCACGAGGGCACCCGCACCGTGAAGGCGGTGTCACCGTCCACGGTGCAGCCCACGCGCTCGAGCAACTCCACGGTCGTGTCGCGATCGATGTCCATTCCGGCCGTGCGCGCGGGCAAGTCGGCCGCCATAGCGATGTCGACCGGGGCGTACGGCGCCTCCCACGCGGTCATGCCGTCGTAGGTCCCTCCCCCGAATTCGAGGAGCAGCGCCGCGGCGCGGGCCGAGGCATAGGGGGCGAGCACTCGGTCAACGCCGCGCTCAAAACGACGAGATGCCTCACTGGACAGTTTGTGACGACGCGCCGTGCGCGCAACCTCTTGCGGAACGAACCACGCAGCCTCAAGGACGATGTCGGTCGACTCATCATCGATCTCGGAATTGAGCCCACCCATGGTCCCTGCCAGGCCGATGACCCCGGTGTCGTCGCGAATGACGATGTCGCGGGAATCCAGTGTCCGGCGTACATGGTCAAGGGTTTCGAACGCCGTATCGGTGCCGGCGCGGCCCGGACGAACGGCACCGCGCAACTTGGCCCCATCGAACGCGTGCAGCGGTTGGCCGAGTTCGATCATGACGTAGTTGGTGACATCAACCGCGAGCGACACCGGACGCATGCCGCACGCAACGAGGCGCCGCTTCATCCACTCCGGGGTCGGCGCCGCCGGATTGAAGCCGGTGATCCGACGGAGGGTGAACAGTTCGCACATCGTGGGGTCGTCGACCGAACACGGCCATGGCGCGGCGGCATCGGAGGGGGCCGGCAGCGGAGCCAGCGCCTCGCCCGGATCCGCAAACGGCAATCCGAAGAGGGTGGCGACCTCACGGGCCACGCCTCGCACGCTCAGGGCGTACCCGCGGTCCGGGGTGACGGCAATGTCGAGGATCTCCTCGCCTAGCCCGAGGGTCACCGCGGCATCGTCGCCCACCTGTCCGTCCGCCAGGACCATGATGCCGTTGTGGTCCTCGCCCAGTCCCAGTTCGCGCTCGCTGCAGATCATGCCGTCGGACACATGGCCATAGGTCTTGCGTGCGCTGATGACGAAGTCACCGGGCAACACAGCACCGGGAAGAGCCGCCACCACGAGATCGCCCACCTCGAAATTGCGTGCGCCGCAGACGATTCCGCGCACACCACCATTCAAGGAGCCGACATCGACCTGACAGAAGCGAATTGGCTTTTTGAAGTCGGCCAGTTCCTCGATGGACTCCACGCGGCCGACCACGAGAGGACCGCTCGTGCCTCCGCCCAGGGTCTCGACAGATTCGACTTCAAGTCCGGCATTCGTGATGCGCTCGGCAATCTCGCGACCACTCACCTCGACCGGTAGCGTGATCATCTCGCGCAACCAGGACACGGGGATGCGCATTAGACCTCGATCCCGAACGCCGCAGTGAAGCGCGCGTCACCCTCGACCATGTCGCGCATGTCGGTGACCCCATGTCGGAACATCAAGGTGCGCTCGACTCCCATCCCGAAGGCGAACCCCGAGTAGCGCGACGTATCGATGCCGGCGGCGCGCAGGACACGGGGATTGACCATGCCGCAGCCGCCCCACTCGATCCAGCCTTCGCTCGAGCAGGTGCGACAGGGTTGGGCCGGGTTGCCCACCGAGGCTCCGCGACAGACGAAACACTCGAGGTCCATCTCGGCGCTCGGCTCGGTGAAGGGGAAGAACGACGGGCGCAGCCGGGTCGTGATGCCCTCGCCGAACAGCTCGGCCGCGAGCCGGTCGAGGGTCCCCTTGAGGTGCGCCATCGTGATGCCCTCGTCGACGGCCAGGCCC
>JALQUH010000110.1 GCA_023263845.1 Candidatus Nanopelagicales bacterium
GGTCAGACGAAAGCGCCAAGCGTCGAACACTGGCCCTAAACCAACTAATGTAAAAACATTTACTAGAAAAAAAATGAGTATAGGAGGATTAGTCTAATGGCATCACCAGCATGGCAAAGAAAAGAAGGTAAGTCTGAATCAGGAGGCCTGAACCGTAAAGGCGTTGCATCTTATAGAGCAGCAAATCCAGGTTCTAAATTAAAAACAGCAGTAACCACTAAACCATCAAAATTAAAAAAAGGATCTAAAGCTGCCAAGAGGCGAAAGAGCTTCTGCGCGAGAATGACTGGAATGAAGAAAAGATTGACTTCAGCTAAGACTGCAAGAGATCCAAATTCAAGAATTAATAAATCATTAAGAAAGTGGAACTGCTAATGATAGATAATTTTATCTATAAGTTTTTTGAAGCTATTGACAATTTTGCTTTAAAATTAGATAGTATATTTTATGCGGGATACAAAAAATTTAGAAGCTTATTCAAAAGCAAAAGAAAAAGAAAATAAACAAATGAATTTGTTTCGAACTCTTAAAAAAGAGGTAGAGACAGGTGCGAACGGAACTCAAGAATATATAATTAAGAAAGGTATAAATAAAGGCAAGAAAGCATATGTTAAATGAAGAACTGGTAATACTAAATAGAATTCAAAAATATTTAAAAGAAAACTATCAAAATATTGGAGATGCCATGATAGGTGGTGGTATTGACAATATGGAAAAATACAAGTATATGATGGGACAGGCACATGCCTATTTAAGAATATCACAGGAAATCTCTAACCTGCTAAAACCTAGGATCAAAAGGACCCCACTGTAGGCATTTTGAGCCTGGGCAGGGGAGAAAGCATGTAACTGAATCAGAGCAGCAGCAATTTGTGCAAAAGAAACAGTCAGAGGGTCAAAATGACCACTGGTTTTTAAAATTCCCCACAGGAGTTTGAAAGGCCCATTGTACCTGCCCTTCTTCGCCCTCACAACCATGCTCATCGCCGTACCTACAGGGGTGAAGTTCTTCAACTGGATAGGCACGATGTGGCGCGGTTCGGTGTCCTTCGACACGCCGATGCTCTACACGATGGGCTTCCTGGTCACCTTCCTGTTCGGCGGACTGACCGGCATCATCTTGTCCGCCCCGCCGTTGGACTTCCCCGTCTCCGATAGTTACTTCGTGGTGGCTCACTTCCACTACACCGTCTTCGGCACCGTCGTGTTCCTCATGTTCGCCGGGTACTACTTCTGGTGGCCGAAGATGACCGGTCGGATGATGAACGAGAAGCTGGGCAAGGTGCAGTTCTGGCTGGTCTTCATCGGGTTCCAGGTGACGTTCCTGGTCCAACACTGGCTCGGCGTACAGGGCATGCCACGTCGTTACGGTGACTATCTCGCCAGCGATGGCTTCACGACGTTGAATGCAGTGTCGTCCATCGGCTCGATCCTTATCGGCCTGTCAACGCTGGTCTTCCTGTTTAACGTCTTCTACAGCTGGAAGCACTCGCCGAAGGTCACCGTGGATGATCCGTGGGGCTGGGGTGGCTCGCTGGAGTGGGCGACCTCCTGCCCGCCCCCGCGCCACAACTTCACGTCGCTGCCGCGAATTCGTTCGGACCGCCCGGCATTCGACCTGAACCATCCTGAACTGGCCGACCTCCCGCAGCCGGCGACCGCCGGGGCCGTGTCGGGTGGGGGTGCAGCGTGAAGGTTGGCGGCTGGTCCTTCGGCATTCTGGCGATCTTCTTCCTGATCGTTGGTGCGCTGTACTACATCTTCTCCCGGGACGAGATCGGCACCACGGCGCTGGTGATGACGGGCGGACTATCCATCCTCGTGGCGTTCTACATTCTTTACACAGACAAGCGCCTTGATGGGCTGCCCGAGGATCGAGCCAACGCCGACATCGACGAGGCGGATCCGGAATACGGCTTCTACAGCCCGCATAGTTGGTGGCCGCTTCCGGTGGGGTTCGCCGCCATGTTGATCGCCCTCGGCTTCATTTTCGCGGCCTGGCTGGTGGTTCTCGGCATCGTCTTCATCATGATCTCGCTCGTTGGCTGGCTGTTCGAGTACTACCGCGGCAGTTTCGCGCGCTGATAACCCCCCTCCCTCGGGTTATCCTGCTAGACATGCGTGGTCCGCTCTCCCTCGTGGCGTTGTCCGTAGGCATGCTGGCTGTCACGGCCTGCCAGCCGACGATGATGCTCACCTCGGCTGAGTTGCCCCAAGCCTCGACAGCTCAGATCCACCTCGGCAACAAGGTCACCGACAACGCCCCGATCGATCAGCCGATCGTCCTGTTCGCTGACGACGGCCGGTTCACCGAGGTGCTGGTGACCAATGGGCCGAGTCGAGTGATCGATGGTGAGTTCAGCGATGACGGCCGGACGTGGACCTCGTCGCGCAGCTTCCTCGACTATGACTCGAAGTACAAGATTGCGGCCACCGTCGTGGATGCCCGTGGCATGACAAACTCCTTCGAGGGAAACGTCACGACGGTCAACCCCGATGGCTTCATCACGGCCACCCCTGACTTTGCCGACGGTGAGTCCTTCGGCGTGGGTATGCCCATCACTGTCACCTTTGACGAACCGGTGAAGGATCGCGCCGCCGTGGAGGAAGGCATGGTGGTGCGCACCTCGACGCCCATCGAGGGTGCCTGGTACTGGACCGGTCCGACCGAGGCGATCTATCGTCCGAAGGAGTACTGGCCCGGCAACACCGAGATCCAACTCGACCTGTCGCTTCGCGGCATCGAAGCATCACCCGGTCAGTTCGGAGACGGCAATTCGATGTACACGTACACCACGCCGGATTCCGTGGTGATGAAGGCCGATGCCGAGACCTTGATGATGAAGGTGTTCGTCAACGGCAAGAAGGAACGCACGATTCCGGTCACCATGGGCATGGACGGCTACGAGACACTCTCCGGTACCAAACTCATCATGACCAAGGAACGCACCCGGATCATGGACAACGCCACGGCCGGTGTCGACAAGAAGGACCCGGAGCACTATCGGGTCAAGGTCGACTATGCGATGCGCCTCACCTGGCACGGCGAATTCCTGCACGCCTCGCCGTGGGCTGCTGGCGCCTGGGGCAACTATCGGTACAGCCACGGCTGTACCTCCATGAGCACCGAGAACGCCGGGTGGCTCTACGAGATCTCGCACATCGGGGACCCCGTCGAACTCACGGGCACGTCGCTGAAGCAAAACCCGGGCAATGGCATCACCGTGTGGAACATCTCCTGGGCGGAGTGGACTGCCGACTCCGGTCTCGGGGGAGTTATGACCTCCCCGCTGGTCTAACCCCTGCGGTACTAGAAAGTGGCCTCGTCGAGGTCGAGGTACAGACCGTCCTGGGCAGCCAAGACATCGAACATCACGTCGACCTTGGGCAGTTCGCGGCTGAAGAAGAATTCCGCGGCCGTTCGCTTGCCGGCGTAGAACTCATCGGAACCGGTTGCGGCCATCTCCATGTCGAGCCACAGCCACGCAACCACGACGTGCCCGGCCGCTTCCAGATAGGTTGTCGCCTCTGCAAGGGCGGTGCGCGGGTTGCGGTCAGCCCACAGCCCCGCGGTCACCTCGAGCATGCGCTGCAGCCGTGGTGCGAGCGCCGCGGCATGGGTCGCAGGGGCGCCGCCTTCAGCGAGCCCTCGTTCGATGGTCGCCTGCATGCGCTGGGCAAGAGCCATGAGAGCGGCCCCGCCGTTCATCGTGACCTTGCGGCCGAGAAGGTCCAGTGCCTGGATCCCGTGTGTTCCCTCGTGGATCGAATTGAGGCGATTGTCACGCCACAACTGTTCGACGGGGTAGTCCCGGGTGTAGCCGTATCCGCCGTGGATCTGGATAGCGTGATCATTGGCCACGAGGCACCACTGTGACGGCCAACTCTTGGCGATGGGGGTGAGGAACTCCAGCAGGTGGTCGGCCGCTTGCGGATCGTCACCGTGCTGCAGTTCGTCGACCAGCATTCCGCAGTAGAGCGTGAGGGCCAGTCCACCTTCGACGTACGCCTTGGAGGCCAGGAGCATGCGGCGAATATCGGGGTGGTCGATGATCGGCACCATGGGGGACAGGGGGTCCTTGGCGTCCACGGGGCGCCCTTGGGGACGGTTCCGGGCATAGTCCAACGCGTGGAGATATCCGGAGTAGCCCTGTGCCACCGCTCCACTTCCGACGGCGATGCGGGCCTCATTCATCATGTGGAACATGTACGCGAGGCCCTTGTTCTCCTCGCCGACGAGGTACCCAACGGCCCCCTCACCCTCACCGAAATTCAGCAGGCAGTTAGTGAGGCCGCGCTGGCCCATCTTGTGATTGAGCCCGGCGAGGCTCACATCATTGGGCACGCCGTCCGGAAGGTTCTTGGGCACGATGAACAAGGAGATGCCCTTGGTCCCGGCGGGTGCGCCCGGGACGCGGGCGAGGACGAGGTGGACGATGTTCTCGCTGAGCTCGTGGTCGCCACCACTGATCCACATCTTGTTGCCACGAAGAAGGTAGGTGCCGTCCGGTTGGCGCTCGGCCGTGGTCGTGATGTCGGAGAGTGACGAGCCGGCATGGGGTTCGCTCAGACACATCGTGCCGAAGTATCGGCCTTCCACCATCGGTGGGACCCACGTCTGAATCTGTTCGGCACTCGCGTGGGCGAGGAGGAGATTGGCGTTGGCGTGAGTGAGGAAGCTGTAGCCGGACGTGGCGGCATTCGCGGCCGAGAACCACATCCCCACGACCTGGGAGATGGTCGTGGGCAACTCCATTCCGCCGACGTCCGGGGGTTTGGCCAGCCCGCCAAGACCAGCCTCGTAGTACGCCGCGAGCGCGGGCGCCACATCGTCGTGGATGCGGACAGTGGTGCCGTCGAACGTGGGCTCCTCGGCATCGTTGCGGTGGTTGTGCGTGGCGAACAGGTCGGTGGCGATCCGCTCGGCGAGGGCGAGGATCTCATTGACGGTGCCCCTGTCGAGATCGGCGTAGGCATCGGACTTCACCAGGTGCTCGGTGTCGAGCCATTCAAAGAGGCAGAAGTCCACGTCGCGCCTGGACAAGAGGAGTTCTGGCATCGTGGGTCTCTATTCGCTTCGGTGTCCGGTGGGGTTCCGACATCAGGATTTCACGCACCCCCGGTCCCCGCACCCCCGTTGCGAGTGGAGGGCGCTAGCCGAGATCGAAGGGGTCCAGGAGCGTTCCTACGGGACCGAGCCACCAGCGGAGGGTCCGTTGGCCCCAACAGGTGCCACGGTGCCCCAGAAACGCCTGAGCGGCCGCTGAGGCTGCCAGCCCGGCGATGAGGAGCAGTACGAGGGGCAGGACGAGTCCGGGCAGCCACAGCCAGCAGGCGGTGAGCACGGCACCGGTCACGATCAAGCCGATCACAACCGAGGAGGCCGAAGGCACCTGGCCCCAGCGCGGGTGATGGGCCGGGTGCCCGGATACGTGACCACCCCGGCACCTGGTGGTGTCCGGGGCGGTCGACATGACGCGTGTCGGGCTGGTCGCGGTTAGAGGTTGCCGCCGCGCTCTTCGAGCTGTTCCCGGTTGGTGGCCGGCTCACCCTTGGTGTGCAGGACGCCACCGTGGAACGGCACGGGCATGACGTCGGCCTCTTCATGCTCGTGGAGCGGAGCCTCGAGGGCAGCGTCGTGAGCGACGTGTGCTTGACCGGCCTCGATCTCCGCGCGGGTCGGCGGCACGATGGCGTCGCCGTAGAACCAGTTCGACAGTTTCGAGCGCAGGTTGTCGCGGCGGTAGCGCTTGTTGCGAACCCCGTTGGCGTCGGTCTTTTCTGCTGCCGGCAAGGGCTGGTGGTACGCCTCCAAGGCGGACTCGATGACCGCGCGCTCCTTGACGGGGAGCGGCTCGTGGACCTCGATGAACTCGCCATGGGGAAGTCGCAGGATGCGGCCGGACTCGTAGCCGTGCAGCAACTTCTCGCGATCCTTGCGCTGCAGGCCGAGGCAAATGCGCTTGGTGATGAGGAAAGCGATTGGTGGCAGGGCGATGATCGCGAATCGCAGGAACCAGGTGATCTGGTTGATCGACAGATCGAAAGTGATGGCGATGATGTCGTTGCCGCCGCCGATGAACAGCAGGAAGTAGAACGTGATCGCCATGACGCCGATGCCGGTGCGGACCGGAGCATTGCGGGGGCGATCGAGCAGATTGTGATCCCGCTTGTCGCCGGTCGCCCAGGCCTCAAGGAAGGGGTACAGGGCTGCCGCGGTGAAGACGATCCCGGGGACGACCACCGCGGGAAGGAAGATATTCCACGAGATCGTGTAGCCGAACAGCGATGTTTCCCAGTTGGGCATGATGCGCAACATGCCGTCGAGCCAGCCGATGTACCAGTCCGGCTGCGAACCCGCCGATACCTGATCGGGGGTGTAGGGCCCGAAAATCCAAATGGGGTTGATCGTGACCAGTCCGCCGATCAGCGTGATGACGCCGAAGACGACGAAGAAGAAGCCACCGGCCTTGGCCATGTAGATCGGCATCAAGGGGTAGCCAACGACGTTGTTGTTGGTGCGGCCCGGCCCGGGGAACTGGGTGTGCTTTTGGACCCACACCAGCATGAGGTGGACGGTGACCAGCGCCAGGATCAGACCCGGGACCAAGAGAATGTGGACGCCGTACAGGCGTGAGATGAATTCCGTTCCCGGGAACTCACCATCGAAGAGCAGGAACGCACCCCAGGTGCCGACGATGGGGATGGCCTGGACGATGCCGCGCGCGATCTGCAGGCCGGTGCCGGAGAGCAGGTCATCGGGGAGGGAGTAGCCGGAGAAACCGGCGGCGAGGCCGAGAGCGATGAGGGTGACACCGATGATCCAGTTGAACTCACGGGGCTTGCGGAAGGCGCCGGTGAAGAACACGCGCATCATGTGCACACTCATGGCGGCGATGAAGAGCAACGCGGCCCAGTGATGCATCTGGCGAATCAGGAGGCCACCGCGGACATCGAAGGAGATATCCAGGGTCGAGGCGTAGGCCTCGGACATCATGACGCCCTTGAGCGGGACGTACGAGCCGTTGTAGACGACCTCGACCATGCTGGGCTTGTAGAACAGTGTGAGGAAGACGCCGGTCAGCAGGACCACGATGAAGCTGTAGAGGGCGATCTCGCCGAGCATGAAGGACCAGTGGTCGGGGAAGACCTTCTTCAGGTTGCGGGCCAGGAACCGGTTCGACCCGGTCCGGTTGTCGACGTATGTGGCGACAGATCCGCCCACCTTTTCGACGGTACTCATCCACGCTCCCAGAAACTCGGGCCGATTGGCTCTTGGAAGGGCATCTTTGCTACGAGGAATCCTTCCTCATCTACGCCGATCGGCAACTGGGGCATGCGCCGAGCCGCAGGCCCAAAGATGACGTTGCCGGAATCTGCCAGGTCGAACGTGGACTGGTGGCAGGGGCACAGCAGGTGGTGGGTCCGGTGCTCATACAGGGCGATCGGGCAGCCCACGTGGGTGCAGATCTTGGAGTAGGCGAGGATGCCCTGGAAGTCCCAACCCTCGCCCTGCTGGGAGCGGATCTCGTCCGGCTCCATGCGGACCAGCAGGATGGCCGCCTTGCCTCGGGCATTGAGGTTGTGCTCCTCCTCCTGGATCTCATTGATGTTTTCCGGCAGAGCCGAGACCAAGCCGCCCACGGGAAGGTCCTCGGGTCGGATCTTGGCGTAGGTGCCGTCGGTGACGATCGGCATGTTGGCTTCCCAGGCGGTCTCGCTCAGCACCTCGACCGGGCTGGGACCGAAGCCACCGTTCTTGGGGCTCCACAGGTCGCGCAGGAGAACCACGAGCGGGATCGGGAAGAGAGCAAGGGCGGCGATGAGGGTGCGGCGGATCAGGCGGTACTGGCCGAATCCGGACTCTTCCTTGCCTCGCTCGAACTGTTCTGCCGCCGCGTCGGTTTCGTCGGTAGAGGACTCCATGGAGTGACGCTCTTGGACGACCTCAACGTCAGGCATGAGCTTCTTCGCCCACTGGATTGCGCCGGCGCCAATGGCGAAGACGCCCAGACCGAAGGTGACGCCGAGGGCGATGTTTTGCGCGCCGACTTCGCCGAGCACGGGCACGTACACCATCGTGTAGGGGTCGATGGCGACATAGGCCACCACGAAAAGAATGACCATGATGACGGCAAGGAGGAACAGTGACGCGACCTGACGCTCCACTCGGCGGGCGGCTCTGGGGTCGACGTCGCTGGCGCGGGGGCGGTGCGGGACGTCGGCGGCCGGGAGCGCGCCGGGTCCGGTGAAGAGCGGGCGGGCCAGATCAGCCGCGTCTGCATCCGACGCGGGGCCGTGGCCGTGGTCGGGGGTCTCCGCGCTATCGCGGGTGGTGAGGTCGCTCATCGGGCCCTGATCCCAATCCAAATGGCGAGTCCGATGAAGATCACCATGACGCCGGCGAAGAGGAAGAGCCCCTCCGCCACCGGGCCGAGGCGACCGAGGGAGAGGCCTCCGGGGCTGGGGGCTTCCTGCAGATCCATGATGTAGGCGATAACCGCCTGCTTGTCCTCGACGGTGAGCGTTCCGTCGCCAAAGACCGGCATGTTCTGGGGGCCGGTGAGCATGGCCTCGTAGATCTCCTGGGGCGTCGCGGTCATCAGGCTCGGGGCGTACTTGCCCTGCGTGAGCGCACCACCACCACCGGCGGCCTGGTGGCACTGGGCGCAGTTAATGCGGAAGAGGACACCGCCCTCGGCAACATCGGCGTCGGCGTAGTCCAACTGCTCGGCGGTGGGGATCGCCGGGCCGGGGGCGAGAGAGGCGATATAGGCCGCCATTGCCGCGATGTCGGCGTCGCTATAGACGGGCGGCTTGGCGCCGGCCTGCGCTCCGGGGGCCGCCATCGGCATGCGGCCGGTGGATACCTGGAAGTGGACGGAGGCAGCGCCGACACCGATCAGGGTGGGGCCGTTGCTCGTACCTTGGGCATTGAGACCGTGGCAGGAGGAGCAGCCCTCGAGGTAGAGCCGTTTGCCCTCATCGATGGCGGTCTGGTCGGTGCTCGCGGTGGCCCCCGCGGGGGCGGTCGACGTGGCGACGGCGTACACCCCACCCACTCCGAGCAGCGCGACAAGAAGCAGCAGTGTGGCCACGACGGGATTCCGTCGCCGAGCCGCAAGTGCCTTCACCTGCAGTCCCTTCCCTTCCTGTCCAGTGTCATCGAACGCAACCGAGTCGAACGAGGGCTACCTGAGGATGTAGATCATGAAGAACAGAGCGATCCACACGACGTCGACGAAGTGCCAGTAGTAGGACACGACGATGGCGCGTGTGGCTTGGTCGTGGGTGAAGCGCTTGATGACGAACGTCGTCGCGAGGACGAGCAGGAAGGCGATGAGTCCGCCGGTCACGTGGAGACCGTGGAAGCCCGTTGTCAGGTAGAACGCCGAGCCGTAGGCGTTGCCGGAAAGGGTGATGCCCTCGTGCACGAGCTCGGCGTACTCCGTCACCTGGCCGGCGATGAAGAAGGTGCCCATCAAGAAGGTGATGACGAACCAGCGTCGCAGTCCCTTGACGTCACCGCGCTCAGCCGCAAACACGCCTAGCTGGCAGGTCACGGAGGACAGGACGAGGACCGTCGTGTTGACGCTCGCGAAGGGCACGTTGAGCTTCGCGGTCTCCTCCGCCCACAGATCGGGATTGACCGAGCGGAGCGTGAAGTACATCGCGAAAAGACCCGCGAAGAACATGAGTTCGCTGGACAGCCACACGATCGTGCCGATGGCCACGGGATTGGGTCGATTGGCCGGCGCGTGCGAGAACGCCTGAGCCACGTTAGGAGAAGCGGTCGCCACGTCGCTGAGTCTGCCAGAGGGGACCGTGCTGGGGACGCAGACCCCCCGATAGCCTTGCCTCGTGACCGACCACGGGCCCGGCGAGGCCGACACGCAGGAACTGACCGTCCTTGTCTACAGCGACGATCGGGATACCCGGCAGCAGGTGATTCGGGCCCTCGGCGTGCGCCCGGCCCCGGAGTTGCCGGCTGTGCGCATCGTCGAGGTGGCGACCGAGCCCCTGGTGATGCGGACCATGGACGCCGGGGGTATCGACCTGGTGATTCTGGACGGGGAAGCTGTCCCGGCTGGCGGGATGGGCGTGTGTCGCCAGATGAAGGACGAGATCTTCCACTGCCCGCCGGTCCTGGTTCTCACGGCGCGCCCTGCGGATGCCTGGCTGGCAACCTGGTCGCGCGCTGATGGTGTCGCCCCACGCCCACTGGACCCCATGCGGCTGGCCGACCTGGCCGCGCACCTGCTGCGGCAGCGTCTGGCCGGTCTACCGACGTCCTAATTTCGTTCGTATCGAGTATTTCATCCAGAAAACCGTCCGCTGAGGTGTGGAGATGAGTCCGTTGGCCGACTCTGCGGATCCCGCGGCCTGGCCCGAGGTCCTGAGGTCTTTGGTGTCGGGTCACGACCTGTCCGCGTCGGAGGTGACCTGGGCACTGAACCAGGTGGTCTCCGGGACGGCCACCCCAGCCCAGGTGGGGGCCTTCCTCGTCGGATTGCAGGCCAAGGGAGCCGTCGCGACCGAGGTCCTCGCCATCGCCGAGGTCCTTCTGGAGCACGCGCGGCCGGTGCCGGTGCCGGGCGTCTCCTTGGACGTTGTCGGGACCGGTGGGGATGGCGCCGAAACGGTGAATTTCTCCACGATGGCGGCGATCGTGGCGGCGGCCTGCGGTGCCACCGTGGTCAAGCACGGCAATCGGGCGGCCAGTTCGCAAACGGGGACCGCCGACGTCCTCGAAGAGCTGGGCCTGGCCCTCGATCTCGAGCCCGAGGCCATGGTGTCGTGTGCCGGTGAGCTCGGGATCACCTTCGCCTTCGCCCAGGCACTCCACCCGGCCATGCGCCACGCGGCGCCCATCCGCCGCGAGCTCGGCGTGCCAACCGTCTTCAACATTCTCGGTCCCCTCATCAACCCGGCACGACCGCGGGCGGGTCTCATCGGCTGTGCGCAGTTGCCGATGGCACCGGTCATGGCGCAGGTGTTCGCCGAGCGGGGCGATCGGGTGCTCGTCGTCCGTGGTGACAACGGCTGGGACGAAATCTCGCCGTACGGTCGCACGTCCGTCTGGGACACCACGGGCGGTGACGTCGTTGAGGCGTCGCTTGAGGCGTCTGACTTCGGCCTCATGGGCCTTGCCCCCGATGCGCTGGCCGGTGGGTCAGCGGTGGAGAACGCCGAGGTGTGTCGGGCGGCCTTCGGTTTGCGCCGTGAGCATCCCGATCTCGCGCTGCCTTGCGATGTTGATGCGGTACGCCGAGTCGTCATCGTCAATGCCTCGGCTGCCTTGTCGGCGTACGCCGCGGCGATGGCCGTTGCCGCTGGTGAGCCGGTGGTGGGTTCGCTGATGGAGCGCATCGAGGTTCACCTGCCGCGCGCCACCGCCGCGGTGGAGTCCGGCGCGGCCGGGGACCTCCTGCGACGCTGGATCGATACCTCCCAGGCGCTGCGTGGCTGAGTCCTAGATAGGTGGATGTGATTGAAGGGCGCGGACCGCAAGGAAGCGTAGTTTCGGCGCGCAACTGTTCTACCGGTGGTGTGGGCTAGCGCTGTAACCTGCGTCGCGCACGGATGAGTTTGCGGATTGTTGTCTCCGACAGCGGCTCACCAAGCGGTACGTGCAGGGCGGCCTTCGTGCCGCCGTAGCGCTCGACGATCTCGGGCAATTGCTCAAGCACGCTGCCGCTGTAGGGATAGAAACCGACATGCCGCGTGTGCGCCATGATTCCGCACACCGGCTCGCCATCGACGATGAACGTCGGCATCGCGTACTTCATGACCTCGGTGGCGTCCGGTGCGACGGCCAGGATGCGCTCGCGCATCGTCAGCATGGTTTCGCGCTGAGGCGATCGCAACGCGGCGTAGTAGGCGGCAACATCCGACGGCGGCGTATCCATGGGTCAAGGGTGGCAGGCCAGCGCCACGCGGCGCGGGGTTATGCGGTCGGACGCAGTCGGCGCCGGTCGGCCGTGTAATGCAGCGCTGACGCGGACTCGCGAGCATCGCGAATGCTCGCCCACGTTGCTCCGGCGGAGTGCACAGGCAGGCTCAGCGCCAGCGTCGCCCGGACGAGTCGAGAGTCCTCCAGCCAGGACCACAGGAGTTCGGACTCTTCCACCAGGGTCGGAGTGTCGGCATCGACGATCTCAGCTGTCGCCACAAGCGCCTCGACGATCGGGCGGGGGTCCTGACCCGGCGCGGCCGCGCCCGCCGCGGCGAGGCGGCCGTAGCGGATGACGTGAATGTGCCAGGAGCCGTCAATAGGGCGGGCTGCGACGATCTCCTGCGCCGACCGTAGAACATCCAGTGTGCGGGCTCGATGGACGCCGCGGAGCACGGTCTCCAGTCGATCGCGCCAGGCACGCGCTTCTTCGAAGCGCCCTCGCTCGGACAGTTCACCCATGCGTGCGCCCACGGCGAGGACGACCGGGCGCATGTCGCCGGCGAGTGCTGCGTGGGCAAGGGCCGCGGTATCGGCGTAGGCCGACGGCTCGCCGTCATGTGCGCATGGGGCGGCGCATTGGTCGAGTTGTGCCCGGACGCAGCCGGACTCTCGCCGCGGCTTGATCGGCAGACGGTCGGTGCAGGTGCGCAAGGGCAGCGCGAGGTGCAGCGCTTCGGCGGCCTGGGCGGCAGACGCTCGACCCGAGAAGGGGCCGATCGCGATGGCGTGGCTCGGTCGCACCTCGCCAACTGTCACCAGGCGTGGGTGTGGCTCGCTGGTGAGGGCGAGCCACACCTGACGCTCGGGATTGCGCGACCGGCGGTTATAGGGCGGCCGGTGCTCGACGATGAGTCGCACCTCGCGTACCTGTGCCTCAAGGTCGGTTGCACACACGATCGGGTCCACCCGGTTGGCTAGGCCCACCATCTCAGAGATGCGCGGGCGCTGCTCGGAGGCGGTGAAGTAACTGCGTACGCGTTTGCGGATGTCCCGGGAGGTGCCGACGTAGAGCGGGCGCCCCTGGGCATCACGGAAGATGTAGACGCCTGGCCTTGCGGGAAGATCAGCCGCAAGGTGGCGGCGCTCGCGCTGCTGACGCGTTGTGCGTCCTCCGAAGGCCAGGAGATCTTCGAGACTGAAGACACCGAGCGGACCGATGCGATCGAAGAGCCCGTGCAGGACCGTGACCGTTGCGCGTGCATCGTCGAGCGCACGGTGCGTGGGAGAGGTGGGGGAGCGGAAGTAGCCGGCGAGCGTCTGCAGTTTGCAGTTGCGCACGTCGTCCTTCGTCAGTGCGCGGCGAGCGATGCGTGCGGTGTCGACGACGCGAGGCGCCGGCCATGGTCGCGCGTGGAGTTCACAGGCTCCGCGGAGGAATCCCATGTCGTAGGGGGCGTTGTGGGCGACGAGCACAGCACCCTGGGCGAACTCCCAGAAGCTCGTGGGAGGAATCCTCGACGAACTTGACGACATTCATTTCGAATACCTCACCG
>JALQUH010000146.1 GCA_023263845.1 Candidatus Nanopelagicales bacterium
GGCGCGCGCCCTACCGCAACGAACTAATGGTCGAGGTCACCGACCACGAACAGGAACGAACCCACCACCGCCGCGAGATCATCAACAGGCGTACCGGGCAGAGCGGCAGACATCGCCTGGACGTTGGCAAAGGATGCCGTCCGCCAACGAACGCGCCATGGGGTAGGCCCGCCAGCGGAAACGAGGTAGGCCCCGTTGACGCCGATCGCTGACTCCATCCGCGCGTACGCCGCTCCTTCAGGGGCGCGCACGACCTTGGGAAGGGGGACATCGATCGGTCCCTCGGGTAGCCGGTCGAGCGCGGTGTCGAGCACCGTCATATCTGCCAGCACCTGTTCGGCGAGGACTCGGTACCGCTCACGCGCGTCGCCGTCCACCCCGGTCACCACCTCGATGACATCGGCGAGTTCCGGGTACGCGAGGACGGGCACGTCGCGACGAAGGTCTTGGTCCATGCCGCTTGCGCGCGCCACCGGTCCACTCACCGCCCAGGTGCGAGCCTGCGCGGGGGACAGGACTCCAGCACCCGCCGGTACGACCTCATACACGGCCATGAGCAACGCGGGAAGCTGTGCACGCGTCGCTTCGATGGCCCGCCGGACCAACGATGCCCAGTCGTCCGGCGCGTCATTGGCCAGGCCTCCGATGCGAGTGGTCATCGCGTGAATCCGATTGCCGCTGAACGCCTCAAGGCAGTCCAGCCATGCTTCGCGGGCGGCCATTCCCGGTACTTCGGTGGGCGCCTGCCCGCGCGGTGGAATGGTGGCGGCGCCAGCCAGGTGGAGCAGGGCGGCGGCCGCCCGGGAGATCTCCGACAGGATCGTGCGCAGCCACACCGCCCGTGGTGGAACCTCCAGCCCGAGCAGTTCCTCCACGGCCAGGGCCAGTGTCACCTCGGACGTGACCGAGCTCAGCCAGTCGTGTCGATCGGCCAGCGCCAGAGCCTGGCGATAGTCGCGCGCCTCCATGAGCTTTTCGACGCCGCGATGGAGCAGTCCCGGGCGCGGGCGGGCGGCCACAACCAGGTCACCGTCGACCTCGAGGTCGAGTCGGAAGGCGCCGTGCCCGGAGGGGTGCAGTTCACCGAGGTCGAGGGTCACCGCGCAGCGCGCGGCCCCCACGCCGACCTCCCACTGCTGTGCCACGAGAGGAGCATCCCACGCGACCGAGGGACCGGGTCGGCTCGTCCGCGGAGGGCGCTGTGACACAGTGAAGCCATGCGCGGTTATGACGTAGAAGCAGCTTTCGCCGCCCCGCAGGGTTCGTGGACCCCGGTCTCATCACGCCTCGCCATCGCTCGTCGAGCCCTCCTGCTGATGGCCGTCGTCCCGCTTGCGATCGGCGGTGTGGTGCTGGGGATCGTTGGGCTGGCCACGGTGTGGATCGGCCTGTACGCCGTAGTCGCCCTCGCCGTTTTGGTGTGGGCGTGGTGGATCATCGGACGTCGGGTGGGGTCCTTCGGCTACGCCGAACGCGCCGACGACCTGCTGGTCGTGAGCGGCATCCTGGTGCGCCGCCTCGTTATCGTCCCGTACGGTCGAATGCAGTTGGTGGACCTACGGGCCGGACCGATCGACCGATCCCTCGGCATCACGACCGTGCAACTCCACACCGCCGCAGCGACAACCGACGCGACCATCCCCGGTCTACTCCCGGATGAGGCGGCTGCCCTGCGCGATCGACTCGCCGCTCGGGGCGAGGAGCGATCGGCCGGATTGTGAGCGATGTCGTCCCGTCGGATGATTCGGGTGCCCCCGTGGGGCCGACCGCACCGCAACGAACTGCGTCGTTGACGCCACTGTTACAGGGTGCGCCGGCCATCCCCTTCTTCGTCATCTTCGCAATCGGACCGGCGGGTTCTCTTGTTGGCGACCTCGGACTGCCCGTCGTTGTCGTCGGTGTCCTCGGCGCCCTTCTCGGCTATGTGATCGCCACCGCGTTTGCGTGGATTTCGTGGCTGAAGAGGACCTACTACTTTGATGCGGAGGGCGATCTGCGTGTCGACTCCGGGGTGCTGCAGCGCTCCTCGCGCCGACTTCAACTGTCGCGCCTGCAAAGCGTTGACGTTGTTGCCCCGTTCCTCCCCCGGCTCGCCGGTCTGGTTGAGGTGCGCGTCGAAGTAGCCGGGGCAGGCGATTCGCGAGTTGTCCTGCGGTACGTGACCGCCGTCGAGGGCGATCGGCTCCGCCGCGAGATCCTGGCGAAGTCCACCGAAGCGACAGGACCGCAGCACGAAGAAGGTTCGCCGAACTTCCTTGCCAAGGTTCCTTCCGGTCGCTTGCTGGCGGGGCTACTCCTGAGGTCGGTCACCGTGGCGCTCCTCGCCTCCTCGGCCTTCTTCATTGCCATCACCGTCCTCACCCAGGGCCCGGTGGGGCTCGTGTTTGCCTTGGCTACGGGCGGTCTGCCGATCCTCATCGTCGTCGGTGAGTTCTTCACGTACCACGGCTTCACTGTCGCCCGGTCCGTCGAGGGGCTACGCCTCACGTTCGGGCTTCTCTCCACGCAGCGACGCACCGTTCCGGCCGATCGGGTCCACGCGGTCGCCTTGGTCGCGCCTCTACTGTGGCGCAGACGCGATTGGGTTCGTGTCCAACTGACGATTGCCGGGCTGGGCACCGAATCGGGAAAGACGGGTCGTGACGTTTTGCTTCCCATCGCTCCGCGCGATGAGGCGTTGCGGGTCGTGGCCGAAGTGCTCCCCGGCGTTGACCTGGACACCCTTCCGTGGGTGAGTGCCCCCGCACGCTCCCGATGGCGCTCGCCCATCCAATGGCGGTTTCTCGCCTACGCCGTCACCGATCAGGTGCTCGCCGCCCGCACCGGACGGGTCACCCGCCGCATTCAGGTGGCCCCGCACGCACGCGTCCAGTCCGTTCGCGTCAGCCAGGGGCCGTGGGAACGTCGGTTGGAATTGGCATCGGTCCACGCTGACCTTGCGCCCGGGCCCGTCGATCTCATCGCGCATCACATCGACCTTGCAGCGGCCCGTCCGCTAGCAGATCACGAGGCGGACCTGGCGCGCCATGCCCGAGTTCGAGACCATCCGGTATGAGGTCGTGGTCGGCTGCGTGGGCTTCGGCCGCCGATCTGTTCTGGGCACACCAGTCGCCATCCGATCACTTCCGTACGTCGATCGGCGACGAGATGGCCGAGCGCATGCTGACGGAGGTCGCTGACGTCGACAAGCGCCTGGGTCATCCACCCGAGTTCACCATCATCGATGTGGGCGCAGGTGATGGTGACCTGCTGCGCCGTCTGCGCGACCTTGCCCCACCGGAGCTCGCCCACCGATTGCGCCTTGTCGGCGTCGATCTGCGACCCAGCCCGGATGACACGCTCGATTGGGTCATCGGAACCGCACCCGACGGTGTGGATCTCAGTCCCGTGGTCGGCCTTGTCATGGCGCATGAATGGCTCGACGAGATCCCCTGCGACGTGGTCGAGTGCGATGCAGGCGGAGTGGTCCGCCTCGTTCTTGTGGGAGGCGACGGCGCCGAGACACTCGGGCCGCCACTGGCCGAAACGGCCGCCTGCGCCGAGTACGACGTCGACGCGCTGGCGGCCAGCGACTGGGTGAACGCGTGGTGGCCGCTGCGGGTTCCGGGGGAGCGCGCTGAAGTCGGCATCGCCCGCGATCATGCCTGGCGATGGTTGGCCGGACTTGTGCGAGATGGCGTTGCGCTAGCGACCGACTACGGGCACACGATGGAATCTCGACGGCCCACCCTTGTCGGCTATCGGGAGGGTCGACTCACCGCGCCACGCCCCGACGGGACCGTCAACCTCACTGCTCACGTGTCCGTTGATTCGTGCGCCGCACAGGTGCCGGGGTCGACGCTGTACACACAACGCGAGATGCTTCCCTCCGTGACACCGCCACCGATCGACGGCGCCGACGGTCCTGCCCGGGCGCGCGCGCTGGCGCGGGCGTCGACGGTGGCACGCTTACGCGATCCGCTCGGTCCCGGTGCCTTCCGGTGGCTGCGCGTGGAGCGAACGTCATGACCGCCTTCCCGGACGATCTGGTGAGTCCACCGCCTCGGCTCCGCGTGGGTGTCGTCGGCAGCGGCCGGGTGGGCGCGGTGTTGGGGGCCGCGCTGCGCCGTACCGGGCACGAGGTCACCGCCGTGTCGGCACGCAGCGACCTGTCCCGTGTTCGCGCGGAGGCGCTGCTGCCCGGCGTTCGTATCCTCGCGCCGACTGAGGTGCCGGCGCACGCGGACCTCGTGATCTTGGCCGTCCCCGATGATCAGCTCCCCGAGGTGGTCACCGAGTTGGTTGGCCACGTGACGTCCGGACAACTCGTCATGCATGTGTCGGGACGGCACGGTCTTGGGGTCTTGGCGCCATTGGCCGACGTTCTACCCATCGCGGCACATCCGATCATGACCTTCACCGGGACGAGTCTGGATCTCGGCCGACTCGAGGACTGTCCCTTTGGCGTTACGGCTCCCGATGCCGCGTACCCCATCGCCGCCGCACTCGTCGTGGAAATGGGCGGTGATCCGATTCGCGTCGACGAGTCTGCGCGGACGACGTATCACGCTGCCCTGGCACACGGCGCAAATCACCTGGTGACACTGGTCGCGCAGACGCTTGATCTGCTGGCGCAATCGGGGGTGGAGGATCCCGCGCGAATGGCGCGGCCTCTTCTCACCGCCGCACTCGACAACGCCCTGCGCGAGGGGGACGACGCACTGACCGGTCCGGTGTCGCGCGGCGATACCGCAACGGTGGCCGCCCACCTGGCGCAGCTAACCGATCCGAACATCCGCGCCGCATACCGGACCATGGCCCAGGCGACCCTCGAGCGCGCGGTAGCCTCCGGCAGGCTCACCAGCACCGCTGCTGAGCCCATCGCCCGCCTCCTCGACGAGAGTGCCTGACGCGTGACCGACGTCCTGACGACCAAGGCCGACCTCCGTGCTCTGCCGCGCGTCCCCGGGCGGACCGTGGTGGTGATGACCATGGGTGCCCTGCATCGGGGCCACGTGGCACTGATCGACCGCGCTCGCCAGATCGCCGGCCCGTCAGGGCGCGTGATCGTTACCGTTTTCGTCAACCCGCGGCAGTTTGGTGCCGGAGAAGACTTCGCCGAGTATCCGCGGACCTTGGACGAGGACGTGCAGGCGGCTGCGTCGGCAGGTGCCGACGTCGTGTGGGCTCCGAGCACGGATGAGGTCTACGACACCGGCGCTACGGTCGCCGGCATCACCATCGAACCCGGTCCGCTCGGGGCCGACCTCGAAGGCGCGAGTCGTCCCGGACACTTTGCCGGCATGCTCACGGTCGTTGCCAAACTCCTGTCGATCACGGCCGCGGACGTGGCACTTTTCGGCGAGAAGGACTATCAGCAACTCACGCTCATTCGCGCGATGGTTGAGGCGCTGGATTTCCCGGTGGAGGTCATTGGGGTGCCGACGGTGCGCGACGACGACGGCCTTGCCCTGAGTAGTCGCAATCGCTATCTGCAGGCGACCGAGCGCGCGCTGGCGGCACGGATTCCGGCGGCCACCGCGGCGGGTGTGGACTCGGCTCTGCAGGGGGCCGATGCCGTCGTGGGAGCCACGATTGAGGTGCTCGACGTGCCGGGGATTGCCATCGACTATGTCGCGGTTCGCGCCCCCGACCTCGGTCCGGCCCCGGCCGCCGGAGACGCGCGCCTCCTTGTGGCGGTGCGCATTGGCGCTACGCGACTTATCGACAATGTCGCGGTAACGCTGGGATTGGGTCCGTGAGCACCCTGCGTGCACCTGCCCCCGGTTGGTCAGTCGAGGCCGACGCGATCATCGTCGGGTCCGGTGTCGCAGGTCTGACCTCCGCGCTTCAGGTGCGGCGTACCGGTCGTCGGGTCGTCCTCATCACCAAGAGCAAGGTAGAGGAGGGCTCGACGCGATGGGCGCAGGGCGGCATCGCCGCGGCGCTCGCCGACGATGACTCTCCCGACGAGCATCTGCAGGACACGCTCGTCGCGGGTGCGGGGTTGTGTGACGTCGCCGCCGTACGTGCCCTTGTCACCGAGGGCCCTGACGCGGTGCGTGCGCTGATCGCCTGGGGTGCGGCCTTTGACCGCCATCCTGATGGGGCGCTCAGCCTGACGCGCGAAGGCGGCCACCTGCGCGACCGCATCGCCCATGCCGGTGGCGACGCGACCGGCGCGGAAGTGTCGCGTGCGCTCGTGGCTGCGGTGGCCCAGGACCCGGGAATCGAACTCATCGAGGATGCGCTTGCGCTTGACCTGCTGCGCGACTCCACCGGAGCAGCTCAGGGAGTGTCGCTGCATGTCATGGGGCAGGGCACCCGCGATGGTGTCGGCGCCGCGCTCGCACCCATTGTGATCCTGGCGACCGGTGGTTTCGGCCAGGTATTTGCCCAGACGACGAACCCGGCTGTCGCTACCGGCGATGGTGTCGCCCTGGCGCTGCGGGCCGGCGCCGAGGTCGCGGATCTGGAGTTTGTGCAGTTCCACCCCACCGTTCTGTGGCTCGGGCCTAAAGCGCGCGGGCAGCAGCCCCTGGTGTCCGAAGCGGTTCGGGGCGAGGGTGCCTTCCTGCGCGATCTCGACGGCGAACGCTTCATGGTGGGCGTGCATCCGCTGGCCGAACTCGCGCCTCGCGATGTCGTCTCACGCGCTATCAAGCGCCGCATGATGGAAACCGGGGCTCCTCATGTGTGGCTGGACGGCCGCGAATTCGGCGCGCAGACGTGGCAGGCCCGGTTCCCAACGATCCTCGCCAGTTGTCGCAGTCACGGCATTGACCCGATCGCCGAGTTGATCCCCGTCGCGCCTGCCTCGCACTACGTGTCCGGTGGCGTACTCACCGACCTGGATGGACGCGCATCGATCCCGGGCCTGTTCGCCTGCGGCGAGGTGGCGTGTACCGGAGTGCACGGCGCCAACCGACTGGCATCGAATTCACTCCTCGAGGGCTTGGTCTTCGCGGCACGGATCGGCCGAGTTCTCGAGAGCGAGAACTTCGAAGTGCGCCCTGTCGCTCTGACGGCCCAGGACGGACCGCTCATCTCACATCGTCACATGCGACGTATGCAGCAGACGATGACCGATGAGGCGAGCGTCATCCGAAGCGGGCCTTCGCTGACTCGCGCGCGATCGGTACTCGAGGAGTTCCCCGACGCCGGGCAGCCGAGCACCGAGGACTGGGAGACCACGAACCTCCACACCGTGGCGCGCGTCCTTATCGATCACGCTCTGGTCCGTGAGGAGACCCGCGGCTCTCACTGGCGGGAGGATTACCCCGACCGGGATGATGAGCGGTGGCGCGTTCGCTTGGTCTCGCGGCTCACCCCCGACGGCGATGTGGTCGTACGTCGTGAGACGGTGACGGCCGGAGGACATGACGATGCCCGGTAGTTCCACGGCCCTGATCGAGACGCGCCTGCGTGAGGCCGCTCTCGATGTGGGCGATGTGCGTGAGCTTGTCGATCGGGCGTTGGCCGAGGACCTCGACGGGGGCATTGACGTCACGTCGGTCGCGACGGTCCCCGATGACCAACGAGGCGCGCTGGACCTGGTCGCCAGAGCGACGGGGGTCGTGGCGGGAGTCCCTATCGCCGCTGCCGTGTTCGACCGCGTGGGTGATGGGCGCGTCACCATCGACATGGAGACACCCGACGGTTCAAGGGTGTGTCCCGGAGAGGTCCTGCTAACCGCCACGGGCCCGGTTCGAGACCTCCTCTTGGCCGAGCGCACCGCGTTGAATCTGCTGTGCCACCTCTCGGGCATCGCGACCGCCACGCACCTGTGGGTCTCGGCGCTCGGCTCGACCGAAACGCGCGTACGTGACACACGCAAGACGACGCCCGGCTTGCGCCGCCTGGAGAAGTACGCCGTGCGCTGCGGGGGCGGCGTGAATCACCGCATGTCTCTCAGTGATGCCGCCCTCGTCAAGGACAACCACATCGTGGCGGCCGGCGGCGTCGCGCAGGCCTTCCGTGCGGTCCGCACGATGGCACCGGACATTCCGCTCGAAGTCGAGGTGGACTCCCTGGATCAACTCGAGGAAGTCCTCGAGGCCGGGGCCGACCTGGTCCTGCTCGACAACTTCACCCCGGAGCAAATGAGTGAGGCGGTACGACGTACCGCCGGTCGAGCGCGGCTGGAGGCTTCCGGTGGACTCACACTGGAGTCGGCGCGGGCGGTGGGAGCCACCGGAGTCGATTTCGTCGCGGTGGGGGCGCTCACCCACTCCGCCCCTGTGCTCGACATTGGCGCAGACCTGAGGGAGTTGCCATGACACTTCTTGCCATCGACATCGGCAACACCAACACCGTGCTGGGCATGTTCGACGGTGACACGCTCATGCGCTCCTGGCGTGTGACGACCCATCCCCGGGCGACCGCCGACGAGATCGCGCTCACGTTCCACGGCCTTCTCGAAGGATGTCAGCCAGCAACCGGCATAGCGATGTGCTCGACGGTCCCTTCCGTGCTGCGCGAGATGCGCTCCATGCTTGACCGCTATTTCGAACACGTGCCTCGCGTGATTGTCGAGCCGGGCACGAAAACCGGCGTGCCGATCCTGACGGACAACCCGCGGGAGGTCGGCGCGGACCGCATTGTCAACACCATGGCGGCTTTCCACCTGTACGGCGGGCCCTCCATTGTTGTGGATTTCGGTACGTCGACCAACCTCGACTGCGTGTCGGCCAATGGCGAGTTCGTTGGCGGCGCTCTTGCGCCCGGGATCGAGATCTCCCTGGATGCGCTGGCTGCCCGGGCGGCACAGTTGCGCAAAGTGGAACTCGTGCCGCCCCGATCGCCGATCGGCAAGAACACGGTGGAGGCGTTGCAGTCCGGTGCGTTGTACGGCTTCGCCGGCCAGGTGGACGGGCTGGTGCGCCGCCTCGGCGTCGAACTCGGCGATGTCCAGGCCGTCATTGCCACGGGTGGACTGGCCCACATCGTCGTGCCGGAGTCAGAGACCATCACCCACTACGACCCGGACCTGACCCTGGTGGGGCTGCGCCTGGTCTACGAGCGCAACGTCCCCTGACGGTCGTCGACGGGCGCGCGACTACCCTTGCCTTTCGTGACGGAGGAAATCGCGGACGATCTGCCCGAGCAAATGCGTATTCGCCGGGAGAAGCGTGATCGCCTGCTGGAGATGGGAGAGCACCCGTACCCGGTGCGACTCCCCATCACGCACTCGATCGCGGCGGTCCGTTCGGCTCATGCCGGGCTCGATCCGGATGTGGCCACCGGAGACGTGGTCGGCGTTGCCGGCCGGGTCATCTTCCTGCGCAACACCGGCAAACTCTGCTTCGCAACGCTCCGCGCCGGTGACGGCACCGAGATCCAGGCCATGGTCTCGGTGGCATCTGTTGGGGAGGAGTCGCTGGAGGACTTCAAGCGCCTCGTCGATCTCGGTGACCACCTCTTCGTGCATGGTGAGGTCATCACGTCACGCCGCGGTGAACTCTCGGTCATGACCGATGAGTGGCGGATGGCGAGCAAGTCGCTGCGCCCGTTGCCAGTCGCGCACAAGCCGCTGACCGAGGAGACCCGGGTCCGACAGCGCTACGTCGACCTCATTGTGCGTCCAGAGGCGCGCGAGATGGCTCGCATTCGTGTGCTTGTGCTCGCGAGTATCCGTCGCAGCCTTGCCGAACGCGGCTATCTCGAGATCGAGACCCCACTCCTCCAGACCCAGCAGGGTGGTGCGGCAGCCCGGCCCTTCATTACGCACTCACATGCCTTTGACCTTGACCTTTACCTGCGTATCGCGCCGGAGCTCTTCTTGAAGCGTGCGCTCGTCGGCGGCCTCGAGCGGGTCTTCGAAGTCAACCGCAACTTCCGCAACGAAGGAGCTGACTCGACCCATTCACCGGAGTACGTCGCGCTCGAGTTCTACGCGGCGTACGAGGACTATCGCGATGTCGCGCGCACGACACGGGAGGTCATCCAGGAGGCCGCGGTTGCGGCAACCGGGAGCATGGTCGTGACGCACGTCGACGGCAGTGTGCACGACCTGTCCGGTGTCTGGCCGGAGATCGACCTCTACGAGTCAGTGTCCGAGGCGGTTGGCCGTGACATCACCCCGTCCACCCCGCTTAGTGAGTTGGATGCCTTTGTCCGCGCGGCCGGAATTGATCCCGCTCCGCACTGGATCGCGGGCAAGTACGTCGAAGAGCTGCTCGAGCACTACGTCGTCCCCCGATTTAGCGGGCCGACGTTCGTCATGAACTACCCGGAGGACACCTCGCCCCTGACCCGGCAGCATCCGGAGCGCCCGGGTGTGGTCGAGAAGTGGGACCTCTACATCAACGGATATGAGCAGGCGACCGGCTACTCGGAATTGGCTGATCCGGTCATCCAGAGGGAGCGGCTCGTCGCCCAGGCCGAGTTGGCTGACCGGGGCGACGACGAGGCTATGCCCGTGGACGAGGACTTCCTGCGTGCACTGGAAATCGGCATGCCTCCCGCCGGTGGCGTCGGCGTGGGCGTGGACCGCCTGCTCATGTCGCTCACCGGGCTCGGTATTCGCGAGACGATCCTGTTCCCGCTCGTAAAACCAGAGGCCCGACCGTGAGCGCGAACATTCGACCGGCGCGGACCCCGGACGTGGGGGCGATCCACGACCTCATCGCCGAGTACACCGAGGATCGTCGAATGCTCGCCAAGGCGATGGTGACGCTCTATGAGGACGTCCAGGAGTTCATCGTCGTTGAGCGCGACGGCGAGATCGTCGCCTGCGGTGCCTTACACGTCATGTGGGAGGACCTCGCTGAGGTGCGCTCGCTCGCGGTGCGACACGACTCGGTCCGGGAGGGACTGGGTTCCCAAGTGCTCCGGGTCCTCCTTGATCGGGCGCAGGTCCTGGGCATCGAGCGGGTGTTCTGCCTGACGTTCGAGACCGAATTCTTCGGTCAGCACGGCTTCGTTGAGTTCGAGGGCACACCGGTCGAGCACGAGGTCTTCGAGCAGTTGCTGCAGAGTTTCGACGAAGGCGTAGCCGAGTTCCTTGACCTCGAAAGAGTCAAGCCGAATACCCTAGGCAACCATCGCATGCTTATGCTCCTTCGGTGAAGCGCTTCGCGATCGGCGTTGTCGGTCTAGCCGCCGCCGGGCTCACGCTGGGACTGACGACGGGTCCCGCCGTGGGTGCCCCTGCCGCAACCGGCCCACTGAGTGGAATCACGATCGCCTTGGATCCGGGTCATCAACTCGGCAACTCGAACCCGAAGTTCTTCGAGGAGCTTGCCCGCACGCACTTCAATGGGGTCGAGACCAAGTCGTGCAATACAACGGGCACCGCGACGAACGGGGGATACCCCGAGGCGACGTTCAACTGGAAGGTCGCCAAGCAGGTGAAGACGCAACTACGCGCCCTCGGTGCCACCGTCAAGATGACGCGGCATTCGAATTCGTACGACAAGTGGGGGCCCTGCGTTGACCAGCGCGGCAGTTTCGGCCAGAAGGTCGACGCCGACCTCATGCTGAGCATTCATGCTGACGGAGCGGACTCGTCCGGATACGGCTTCTACGTCATGGCACCAGCCGCGGTGCCGGGCTGGACCGATGACATCGCGAAGAAGTCCGGTCGCGCTGCGAAGCGGTTCGTCAAGGGTATGGCGGCGGCGGGAGCTCCGCGCTCGACGTACATCTCGAACCAGATCCTGGTCACGAGCACCATCTCGACCCTGAACTTCTCCGACGTGCCGGTCCTGCTCCTCGAATCGGGCAACATGCGCAATGCCTCCGATGCGGCCCGAATGACCTCGGCCAGCGGCCAGGCCCAGTACGCCGACTGGATCGTGGCCGGTGTCCGGGCCGCCCTGAGGCGCTGATCGACCATTTCTCCCGCTCAGCGGGACCACCGGCGGGAACAAGGCGGGGGCGCCCTGCGTTGCTGCCACTCACGAGGCTTCGGGGCGTGAACGGGTGATCCGGAGCCCTCGGTACTAGCATCGAACCAGTCCGGTCCGGCGTGCGTCGGAGCCGTGAGGCACACTCTGTGGCCCCACGGGGGCGAGTGAGGAGAGTTGAGCATGTTCGAACGGTTTACCGACCGGGCCCGCCGGGTCGTCGTCCTGGCCCAGGAAGAGGCCCGGATGCTCAACCACAACTACATCGGTACCGAGCACATCCTGCTCGGCCTCATCCACGAGGGCGAGGGCGTCGCGGCCAAGGCGTTGGAGAGTCTCGGCATCTCCCTGGAGGCGGTGCGCTCCCAGGTTGAGGAGATCATCGGCCAGGGTCAGCAGGCGCCCAGCGGCCACATTCCCTTCACCCCGCGCGCCAAGAAGGTCCTTGAACTCTCCCTTCGTGAGGCACTCCAACTCGGCCACAACTACATCGGTACCGAGCACATCCTGCTCGGCCTCATTCGCGAAGGCGAGGGCGTGGCAGCCCAGGTACTGGTCAAGTTGGGCG
>JALQUH010000147.1 GCA_023263845.1 Candidatus Nanopelagicales bacterium
ATGGTGGAGTGTGCATCGCCGACGAGGTCCAAATCGGTCTAGGCCGGGTCGGGTCTGCGTTTTGGGGCTTCGAACTCCATGGAGTAGTTCCCGACATCGTGACCATGGGGAAGCCCCTCGGCAATGGCCACCCGTTGGCCGCCGTCGTGACGACTCCGCAGATCGCTCACTCCTTCAACAACGGAATGGAGTACTTCAACACTTTCGGTGGCAATCCGGTGAGCGCGACGATCGGACAGGCGGTGCTCGACGTCGTCCTCGACTCCCGGTTACAAGCCCACGCTGACCAGCTCGGGTCATACGTGAAGGAGCAGGTCCGCCACATACAAGGGTCCCATCCGCTCATCGCGGATGTGCGGGGTCACGGCCTTTTCCTAGGCATCGAACTCATGCGAGGAGACGAGCCAGCCGGTGACGCCGTAGCCGAGGTCATCGAGTACGCCAAACAGCGGGGCGTCCTGCTGTCCAGCGATGGGCCGGACAACAACGTTTTCAAGATCAAGCCGCCCATGGTGGTTCAACGCGAGGACATGGACTTCTTCCTGGAGGTCTTCGAGGGAGCTCTCTCCCACGTTGAGTGACAAGATTCCCGAACTCGTGAGGGCCGTCTTCCCACGTTGACGCCACCAACGTCTGACGCGGTGGAGCAGCGCTCCCATCGACAGATGTCTGGACAACGTCCATGCTTGATGCTTCACTGCGCCATGAGCCCTTTCGGTAGGTCAGTCTTGGCCCGGTCCACCGTCGCTGCCGCCGCAGCGGTAGTCCTCGCCTCCCTCGTCACGTCGGGCCCCGCGGTCGCGGCGCCAGCTCAGGACTCCGTGCCTACGGTCATCGCCGCTCCGACCTTCACCCCGACCCTGACCTACGTCGCCTGCCCCGCCGACGAGCAACTGCCCCCTCGGACGAAGTGCGCAGCCTTGACGGTGCCGTTGGATTGGCAGACCCCTGATGATGGGCGCACCGTCGACATCGCTGTGCGGATCACACGGGCGAAGAACAACCCCGGGCGCAACGGCCTGACATGGAACCCCGGCGGGCCGGGAGCCTCAGTGGTTGACGGCCATGGGGGCTTCTATTCGGTTTTGCCGGCCTCCATTCGCAAGAACTTCGACTGGGTGTCCTTCGATCCTCGTGGCGTCGGGTTGAGCGAACCGAAACTCGCCGGGTGCACACCCGGCGCTGGTGGTCTCCCGCCGCTCACCGGACCCGTGGATTGGGACGCATACTGGACCAACGTCGAGGCCTCTGACGGTGCCGCGGCTGCCGCCTGCTTCGACGCCAACCCCGATGCCGCCCCCTACCTGGGCACTTGGCAGGTCGTGCGCGACATGGATGCGCTGAGGGCATCGCTGCGATACGACCGGTGGAACTACTGGGGCTTGAGTTACGGCACGCGACTAGGCAATACCTATGCCCGCACCTTCCCCGACAAGCTCCGCGCCTTCATTGAAGATGGCGCTGTCATGGCGAATGAGAGCATCACGCGCTTTGGGTCAACGACCCCCGCCGGGGATAACCTCGCTGTTCAGATCTACGCCTCCATCATGGGCAAGGAACAGGCGCGGAAGCAACGCGTCATCCTGTCCTTCCTTAACGATGAAGGCGACGACGAATTCAACCGCTTTTCCTGGTCAACCGGAATCAACGACCTTCTTCGCAACTCATCAAACTACCCAACTGTCAAGTCATCCATCAACGCCGTCTACGCCGCCATCGTCTCGGACGCACCCGATATTGAGCAGCGCGCGCGTCGAGCAGTGCGCCGAGTGCAGCGCCTCGCTGCCGATCCACAGAGCGACGCCTTCCTCATCACGTTCATCAACTGCGCGGATATGACTGATCGTCCCACCGCCTCCCAACTGGCTGCGATGTCTCGGCAGGCCGAACAGGACTACGGCACTGCCTACGGCATTCACGTTGGCCGCGCGGCGATATGCCTGGGGCTACCATCGGGGTACTCGCCCTCCAGCGAGAACGGCGACACCCCCGTCTCCCTGACGAATCGCGCTCTCTTCATCCTCGCAACCGGAGATGCCGGAACCCCATGGTCGTGGGGTCGCAGCTTGGCCAACACCTACACCAACTCGCGCACCGTGACCCTCAACAGCACGGTGCACGGGAGTCTATTCTTCACCCCATCAACCTGCGTGAATGATGCAGGCGAGCGATACCTGCTCACCCTGCAACTCCCGCGCACCGACATTTACTGTCCCTTCGTCAAGAGCCCCCCGCCGCCGAGCTAGCCGAAGGCCAATGGCCTTCGGAAGCCGGTGAGCATCGGGCAGCGCCGACCGAGCTTGACGGTGCCCTCCTCCTCCACAAGACATGTGTTGACGCCGTCAACGGGAGTCTCGACATCAAGGGAGACCTTGTCGACCATGACTTCGGCGATCACCTGGCCAGCCTTTACAGTCTCACCCGTCTGGGCGAACCAGGGGGGAGTGCGTCGGCTGACAAGCGACGCGCCGTCCACGCCGCAACGCCAGCGATGATCAGCAGGATCGCTACGCCGATTAACGTGAAGGCGAGGCGTTGGGTACTGAAGTCGATCTCCTGGCCGGGCGGCGCAGCGACGAGCACGAGGAACAGCGTGATGAAAAGCGTCTGCAACCAGTAGGGCTGCGCGATCGAGAAGATCAAGACCAGCGACACCAGTGCGAGGGAGGCGCCCACCCACGCAGGTGGGTTGACCAAGACCAGGAGCGCGACAACGCCGAGGCCAGCAAGGGTGCCCAGCACGCGGTGCCAGGACTGACGCAGGTTGCCCTCCGCCACTTGAGGGGCGAGCAAGAACACGGTCAACGGGATCCAGTACCCATTTCCGGGTTCAGTGAGGAAGCCCACCAGAGCACCCAGGCCAGCGGCCACCCCGAGAACCCCGGCCGCTATGAGCGCCCGATCGAACGATTTCACCGGGCCTTCGATCTGCGCGGGGGCACCTTGGCGCTGAGCGAGCGCAGTGCCGAGATATCCGCCGACGAGGACGAATACGACCGTGATCAGGCTGTCGCCGAGCGTCGAGATGGGCAGCGCCGTGGCTGCGAAGAGGCCCGCGAGGGTGTAGAGCGCCAACTGTCCCCCTCGTGCCGTCCATCCGGCGAAGGCGCCGAAGGCCGCCACAACCACGACCCAGGGCCATTGCCCCGTCGTCAGCCCGCCGAGGAGCAGTGCCGCGGCGAGAACCGGCAAGAAGCGCCGGGCCGCTCCGTAGCCGCACGCCATCGAGCCCAACGTGCCGCCGACCATGCCAATGACCAGGGCCGGAGCACCCGCTGGCCCACCGAGCCAGCCGCCGATGAGGGCCGGGATGACGATGAGTAGGAGCACGAGCAGTGCCGACTTCGGGAGCTTCTTGATGACCTCGGTCATGACCGGTCCGTGAGGGATCGACGTCCGTCCACGAGCCATGCCACACCAGCATTCTCTCATCGGAGATAGGTGTCGGCCGCGATCCGAGCCGTGGGCGACCGCTACGGTGAGGCGCTGCGCAGATGGATCCGGTGCAGCACCCGTCACCCCGCGCCCCAGACAACGCCCCATGTGGATGTCCCAGGAGTCCCGTCGACACCACGGTTCCCTTGCTTCTCAGCAGTTGTCGTACGCCGTTCACTTTCTGCGAGAACTTCCCCACGCAACGTGGCCGCCGCCACTAATTTGCCGCCATGGCGACGACCCAATCCCCCCAGTCCACATCCGGCTTCGACCGTTGGTTTGAGATCACCAAACGCAAGTCCACCCTGAGCCGGGAGATCCGCGGAGGTGTTGTCACCTTCGTGACGATGGCCTACATCGTGGTGCTCGGCCCGCTCATCCTGGGCACCGGCACCGACGGCACCGGCTCTCTCATCGGCGGTTTCGCTGACGTTGGTGACTCCATCGCGGCCGTGGCTGCCGTCATGGCCCTCGTCGCCGGCGTCATGTCCATCATCATGGGCGCCATCGGCCGCATCCCGCTTGCGATCGCAGCCGGCCTCGGTCTCCTCCCCGTGGTGGCGTTCACCTTGGCTCCGCGGATGACCTGGGCCGATGCCATGGGCCTGATCATTCTTGAAGGTCTCCTCGTCCTCATCTTGGTCCTCGTCGGTCTACGCAAGAAGGTCTTCGACGCCATCCCCGAGCCGCTGAAATTCGCAATCGGCGTAGGCATCGGCCTGTTCATTACCTTCATCGGCCTGGTTGACGCCGGCATTGCACGCCCCGGCAACCCGCTCATCACGTTTGGCGTCAACGGCAACCTGTCCGGATGGTCGGCGCTCATCTTCGTTGTCGGCCTGCTGCTCATGAGCGTGCTCGTGGTCCTCAAGGTCCGCGGGGGCCTGCTCATCGGCATCATCGCGACCACAGTCCTCGCGATCATCATCGAGGCGGCATTCGGCGTCGGTGGCCGCAGTGCGGACAACCCAGGTGGCTGGGGCCTGAACGTTCCCGGCCTACCCGACTCCATCATCGCGACGCCGAACTTCTCCCTGATCGGTCAGTTCAATCTCTTCGGCGCCTTCACCGCAATCGGCGTGCTCGCCGCGGGGCTTGCCGTCTTCAGTCTCATGCTGACCGACTTCTTCGACACGATGGGCACCGCGTTCGGCATCGCGGCAGAAGGCGAGATGCTGGACGAGGACAACGACGTCCCACACATGCAGTCGATCCTCGCCGTGGATGCGGCTGCGGCCATCGTTGGCGGCGCCGCGAGTGCGTCGAGCAACACGGCGTACATCGAGTCCGCAGCCGGTGTCGGTGACGGTGCACGCACCGGCATCGCGGCCATGGTGACCGGGGCGCTCTTCCTCGTCGCGATGTTCTTTACCCCGCTGGTCACCGTGGTGCCGTGGGAGGCGGCTGCGCCGGCGTTGGTTGTCGTCGGCGCCATGATGATGATGCAGGTTCGCAAGATCGACTTCACCGACCTCGCCATCGGCATCCCGGCCTTCCTCACCATCGTGCTCATGCCGTTTACCTATTCGATCGTCAACGGCATCGGTGCCGGCTTCGTGAGCTGGGTCGTCATCCGCATCTTCCAGCGCAAGTGGTCGGAGATCCCAGTCGTGATGTGGGTCGTGGCGATCGCCTTCGTCATCTACTTCGCGTCCGAGCCCATCTCGGGGTGGCTCGGCCAGTAGCCGGACAGTCGAAGTAGGAGGCGGCCGTATGACTGAGCTGCTGCCGCGGACGTCGTGTGTCTACTGGACGGAGCCGTCGCCCTCGGCCATCTCATCAGCGCAGGACTGCTCGAAGTAGGCCCCCAGGGCCGCACTGCCTGCGTCGTACGAAGGGTCGCCGAAATAATCCGAGAGTTCGGCGATGATCGCCGGGGACGCCTTGCCATCAGCAATGCCCTGCTTCACCAGGGTCGCCGACCCTTCGATCGCGGTGAGGAAGTCCACGGCCTCCGCTGGGGCATTAGGCAAGGCCTCACGAAGGTTCGCAACCGCCGCCGACATCGTATCCGCCGCGCCGACCACCACCATTTGGTCGTTGAGTTCCAACGCCCGCGCCATCTCTCCCAGGGCCGCGGAATATTCGAGGGTCGCCCTCAGCGCCGCCTTGCAGTCGTCGTCGCCCGACGGCTCCGAGGGACTCGCCGACTCCGTCGCAGGCGACTGCTGAGCACTGGCAGACTCGCTGCTGGAACTACTCTCCGACCCCGCTGACGTCGCAATCTCCGTCTGAGACAAGGTCGCGTCCGTGGCCGATTCGCCGCCGCAGGCACCCAGAGTCACCGCGAGCGAGAGTGTCGCTGCGAAGGCAAGTGCTCGGGTCAGGCGACGGGCGCACCACACATCTTGAGTATGCCATGGACTGCGCTGGAGCAGCACTACGCTTCGTGCGCCACCGGCCTCATGAAAGCGTCGAAAGCGGCGCTCCGCCACGGGAGACCGGCCGTGGTCAGAGCGATCACCTCGTACTTGACGACTCCCGCGACAGCGAAGGGATCCTGCGCGACGAATTCCTCGGCAGCCGCGCGACTAGGGGCGCGAAATGCAAGCACTGCCCCCGTCGGTGGATCTTGACGGGCCGTGAACAGCATCTTCCCTGAGTCGGTGGCGTCCTTGGTCCACGCGCGGTGGTCCACGAGGTGATCAAGTACCTCCTCAGGAGTGCTGAGGAAGTCCGAGATTGCGAGAAAGAAATCCTCTCTCATCTCTAAACCTCCCCCCTCGCGCGCAGCAACCGGCCTCGCACATATTCGAGTTCGCGCACGACGTACTCGGTGATGTCACCCGTCTTGAGGTGCTGCGGCAGCACGTCCCAGGTGTAAGTCTCGATCTCGAGATGGGTGGACAAGGGAGTACGGGCATGGAAGTCAAGCGCATCGTCGATGCCGCTGCGCGTCGTCCCGAACGGTCCGAGGTCGTCCAAAAACACCGGGACGTGAAAGTGTGTGCGCCAAGCGCGGGGGCCAGGATCCAACTCGTAGGCGGCGATCGCGTCGCTCAAATTGAGGTAACGCGTAACCTCACCGTCACGCACCTGTGTCGTCTGGCTCAGATAGATCGTGTCGGTGAAACGCTTCAGCTCAGCGACAATCTCATCATCTACCTCCGGCACATTGAGTGCTGCCGCCTCCTGGAGCTTGTAGATAGGAATCCCGGTATCCACAAGCATGCGAAGATCCGCGCCAATGTCCTCGAACGCCACTGATTGATGACAGATGTCGAACACCACGCCGAGGTGGCGCCGCAGCCCCTGGAACACCTCAGCGAGGGGCTGTCCACTCAGTTCCGCGACGCGCATGGCGGCCTCGGTCGTGTAGATGTGCGTCTGGAAGTACTCCACCGTCTCTGGGATCGACTCCAAGTAGCAGGCCGGCTCTGGCTCCAGGGCCAACTTGATGCGCCGCCCCGAGTCGCGCTCGATGTCCATGAGGTGAGCAATCACCCTCAACAGGTTCTCAGTGAATCGCCGCACGTAGCTGTCGTCCACGACCTTTGGTCGAAACGCGAGTGGGGCTGTCTGGATCGTGGGCTCAATCTCCGGAGGAGTGATCTCCGTCAGGATGGTCGCGATGTTCATGGTGTACTCGGCGCGCTCGTCCGTGGTCCAGTCCGGCTCATACACATTCTCCATGACCAACTCCCCCTTGAACGGCCCATGGGGAAACGCGTTGACCGTGTAGACGTACAGATCGTTCTCGTCCAGGAATGCTTTGAGTTGGGCCCGCTCGGCGCTGTCCGCGGTCAGTTGCTGCTCCGACGCCCCCGAAATTCGCAGTGAGACTCCCATGGGCCCATTCGGGCAGAATCGACGCTTGACCTCCGGGACATAGGTCTCCAGGCTCGCGCGCATCTCATCCCACGTGTCCCCAGGATGCACGAGCGTGGAGTAGGTGAGGTGTCCTAGCCCATTACCAAGATCCATGGTGGGATGTCCTCTCCTTTCGAGGTCGCAGACCCGGCGATGCGGTTCAGGTGCTTGTCGCCCGAACGTGGGTGTCGGTGTTGATGTGGCTTTGGCTGTCCCGCAGCGTCGAGAGCGGGCCCCCGGTCGTGTAGTAGCGCTTGCCCGCGACGAGGAGGTCCTCGGCCGGGAACTTGGTGATGACTTCGGCGCCAGTGGCCGTGACCACGACCTCTTCCTCGATCCGGGCCGCTCCCCAGCCGTCCGCGGCTGGCCAGTAGGTCTCCAACGCGAAGACCATGCCTTCCTCGAGCACCTCGGGGGCGTCGAAAGAGGTGAAGCGGGAGAAGATGGGTCGCTCCCATATGGACAGGCCCACTCCATGGCCGTACTGCAGCGCGAACGCCGCCTCCTCGGAGGGGAATCCAAACTCTTCCGCGCGCGGCCATAGCGACACGATGTCCGCGGTCGTCACGCCAGGCTTCACGGCCTCGATGGCTACGTCCATGTACTCGCGGCAAATTTTGTAGGCATCCCGTTGAGCTTCGGATGCCGATCCCACGGCGAAGGTGCGGTAGTAGCAGGTTCGGTAACCGTTATAGGAGTGCAGGATGTCGAAGAACGCGGGATCGCCCGGACGAAGGATTCGGTCGGAGAAAACGTGCGGATGCGGGGAGCAGCGCTCACCAGAGATCGCGTTGACGCCTTCGACATGTTCGGACCCCAGGTCGTACAGGGTTTTGGCCACGAGACCTACGGTCTCGTTCTCACGCACTCCCGGGCGCAGGAATTCATAGAGGTTCTCGTAGGCCGCGTCCACCATGGCGGCCGCGTGCGTGAGCAAACCGATCTCGTCCGGGGTCTTGATACGCCGCGCCTCCAGGAAGACCTGCTGGCCGTCGACCACCTTCAGTCCCAGTTCCTGCATGGCGAAGAACACGGGCATCTCGATAATGTCGACGCCGATCGGCTCATTAACCAAGCCACGCTCGGCGAGCACCTCATAGACCTTCTTCGCCACATCCTGCGCGCGCTTGGCGCCAGGACCGATGGTCCCTCGCAACGTCGAGATGCCGAACCGCGCTCCACCACCGATGTGGTCCGGACCTACAGTGGGTCCCACCGGGCCCACCGCATTGTGGTGACGTTCGTGGCCGGTCTGCGGTACATCCGTATGTGAAGCCAGGTAGTCCTGATCGAGCCACGGCGTCTGCTGATGGTGATGCTTGACGGCCGAACCGAAATCCCACAGCACTGGCGCTCCGCCACGGGGTAACACGGCAAACCGGATGAGTTTGTCCATGGCCCATGTGCCGATGTGGGTGCCCGTCATGTAGCGGATGTTGTGGAAGTCGAAAGACAGGACCGCGCCGAGATCTGACATGGCCAGCGCCTGGTTGAGTCGCTCCAGGCGCTGCTGACGCAACCGGGGCATATCCAGACGGTTCTCCCAGTCCACGTTCATGTTGCCGAACGTGGCGGTGAGTTTACTCATGATCGGTCCCTTCGAAAAAGACGAGCGAATCGGTCAGACGGTGAACGGGAAGTCGGCCTTCGCCCGGATCTGGTCAATGCTGGGGCGCGACGCGAGGTACTCCGCTGCCGCAGCGTCCCGGTCGCCTTTGTTGTAGTAGGCGACCTCCACGAGTTCGAGTGCCAACCCGTCCGGATCGCTGAAGTAGCACCAGCGCCAGCCGGACAGTGGACCCTCGTCGACTACGTTGATGTCCGAATAGAAGACAACGCCCTTGGCCTCAAGTTCCGCCTTTTTGGCCGCAATGTCCTCGACCCGGAAACACACGTGGGCCGCCCCCCGGTGGTTGTTTGGAACAGGACCCCCGTTGTGGGTTGGCTGTACGTCGTACTCGATGAGTTCCATCTGGGACTTGTCACCCACCCAGAAACACACCTGACGAAGCCGGCCATTCGGCACACCCACTCCCTTCTCCAGTGCCGGACCCTCGAACCACGGTGTCGGCTCATTGGCGAAAGGCAGACCTAGCAGATCGTGATAGAAGTAAATGGATCGATCCAGGTCACTCACGATGAGTCCCGCGTGATGGATCGTCTGCAGTTCCATACCCATGGCCTTCCTCCGTTCCACGTCGAACTAACTCGAACTCACCAGGACCTTGAGTTGGTCGCCGGATGGGTCGACCAAAACATCGAACCCTTGCTCGACCACGTTGGGCAGGTCGATGGTTGAAGTGACAGCTTTGGCGACCGGGTACTTTCCCGAAGCCACGAGTCGGATGATGCGCGGCCAGTCGGTCATGTACCAGCACCAACTCCCGTGCAGGGAAATGTCGCGATTGGCCAAGAGCATCATGTCGACGGTTGCGGGCGCTGTGTGCAGTCCCGTCTGGACCACCTGCCCACGAGCGCGAGTGGCATCAATCGCCGTGGCAAGGCCGGGCGTGGTTCCCGAACACTCCACCGCCAGGTCCACCCCTACCCCCTCAGTGAGGTCGGCTATGTACTCGGCGAAGCCCGCTGTGGTTGGGTCCACGACGGGGCCGATGTCCATCGCCTCAACCAACCGGGAGCGGTTCGGATTCGGCTCTGCGATGACGACCGTGGCCGCTCCCAGGGCACTGGCGTACATCGCCGTAAGCACACCGATGGGTCCGGCCCCCGTGACGAGCACGATGTCACCGCCGATCACTCCGGCTCGGTCCACGCCATACGCAGCTACGCAGGCCGGCTCGATGAGCGCACCGGCGAGATTGGAGACCTCGTCGGGCAGTTTGGCCACCTGGTACTCCTTGACCGTGGCGAAATTGGCGAGTCCACCCGTCTCGGCGCTCAACCCCGTGCAGGCGAACGACGTGCACAGGTGCCCATTGCCACGGCGGCAGTGATAGCAGCGGCCACACACGATGGCCGGCATGATGGCGACACGATCCCCGGGCGCGACGTCGCGCACGTCGGGGCCTATTTCGACCACCGTGGCGGAAAACTCATGGCCCAACGTCTGAGGCAGAGTGGCGCCGGTGAGGCCGTGCGGATTGACGGGCGTCACGATTGGACCCATGAGATATTCGTGCAAGTCGGTTCCGCAGATTCCGCAATAGGCAACTTCAACCAGGACGTCGTCGGACTCCTTGATCTTCGGGACGTCCACCTCCTCGAGGCGGATGTCCTTCGCTCCATAGAACCGGGCTGCAAGCATTTCGACTCCTCGGCAATATCGGGGTTACTTGACGGCTTGCCGTCGGGTGCGGATGACGTGGTACAGGATCGCCGCGATGACGACGAGGAGGCCCTGGGCGGCATAGGTGGACCACTGCGCGAGGCCAAGGAGGGTGGTGGCATTGAGCACCTGGATGAGAAGCAAGACCCCTAGCAGGGTGCCCACGAAGGAGCCCCGCCCCCCCAACAGGCTCGTTCCGCCGAGGACGACGGCGGTGATGGACGTCAGGGTGAAGTTGGCGCCCTGAGATGGATCGCCGATGCCGATCTGGGCCATGAGCAGCAGGCCGCCGACGAAGACGAACCACGACACGGTGATAAATGCGAACATGGCCGTCCGGTTTACATTGATGCCCAGGGTCCGCGCGATGACTTCGTCGGAGCCGACTGCACGCAGGCGCAAGCCCCAGCGGGACCTGCGCAGCGCAATCTCGAAGAGTACGGTGGCAAGGACCAGCGCGACGAACGCCGCGGGAATCGGGCCCCACTTCGTCTTGAGGAAGCCCATAATGTCCGGATTGATGATGCCCTCGGGCCCATCGCGCAACACGTAGCTCAGACCCTGCAATCCGATGTACACCGCGAGCGTCGCGGCCACTGAAGTGAAGTGCCCAAATCTCACGAGGACCCCGTTAAGGGTGCCCGTGATGGTCGCGGCTAGGAACATGAGAATGAACCCGAGCATGATCTGCCCTACGGCGCTTTCTGCCCCGATGAAGAAGGAGGCCGTGACGACGAGGAACCCCGCTAGGGGGCCAACCGACAGATCGAGGTTGCCGGTGAGGAAGGCGACTGTCTGGCCCATGGAGATAAAGCCGAGCAGGGCGACGAGGGCCAAAATTGAGCCAATATTGAACGCGGTGAAATAGCGATCGTTCTGCGAGTAGACAAAGAGTGCGAGCAGGACGATGACGACGCTCAGGACGGCGACCGGAGAGTAATCTCCTTGAAGGAAGCGCGTCCACCGCGAACTCCCCCGTGATCCCTCCGCAGCATCGGCCGCGACAGCGGTTGCGCTCACGGCTGCAGACACGATGCGGTCCTCGGTCACCGCGGCGCCGTCAAGTTCTTCGACAACGTTTCCGCGCGACATGACAAGGACGCGATCGCAGAGGCCTTCCAGCTCCAGTGCGTCGGACGAGTTCACCACGACGGGCGTGCCCTCGTTCGCCGCATCCCGGAGAATCCGATAAATCTCGGCCCGCGCACCCACGTCGACACCCTGGGTGGGTTCGTCAGCCACGATCATGGCGGGGTCAGAGAGCAGGGCTCGCGCCAGGACCACCTTCTGCTGGTTGCCTCCCGACAGCGAATTCACCCCCACGTCCATGTTGGGTGCCTTGACGTCTAGGCGGGTCAGCTCGCGACCGACACTCTCGGTCTCCTTTCGCGAACTGAGCAAGAATCCGGTCAGGTAGCGCTTGAGTGCGAGCAGCGCGGCGTTTTCCCGGACGGACAGCGACATCATGAGTCCTTCACGATGTCGATCCGCGGGCAGATAGGCAGCATGGCTACGCAAGGTTCGGGCGGAGAGGACGGAGCCATTCACCTCCACGGTGCCATCGAACTTCTCCAGGCCCGCGAGGGAGGACATGAGGGCGGTCTGGCCGTTTCCCGCGACGCCGGCGATACCCAGGATCTCGCCCTTGCGCACCTCGACGTTCACTGAATTCACAGTGGCGTTCGACAGATCAGCGATCCTCAGGAACACCGGCTGGCTGGACGGATCTACGGCCTTCGGGGGAAAAGTCGACTCCAATTGGCGCCCGACGATGAGTGTGAGCAGATCCTGATCGGTCACTTCATCGACTTTCGAGGTGCCTCGATACTTGCCGTCGCGCAGGACAGTCACACGATCAGCCAACTGACGAACTTCGGCGAGTCGGTGTGTGATGTAGACGACGCCCGTGCCCCCCGCGGCCACCGCCCTAACACGCGCGAAAAGAAGGGCGACAGCATCTTGGGCCAACGCGGCCGTCGGTTCGTCCAGGATAAGAACGCGAGGCTTGAGCACCAGGGCCTTGGTGAGTTCCAGGAGGCTGCGCTGGGCTAGCGAGAGATTACCCACGCGGTCCTCGAGGTGGGCGGTGCATCCCACGTCATCGAGCATCGCCTGGAGGGCAGCCTTGGCGCCTCCCGGGACCTTCAGCGCCTCCGGGGGGACGGCCAAACGCAAGTTCTCCGCGACGGTGAGGTCGTTGAGCACCGCCGGGTGTTGGTGGACCATCCCGATCCCCGCGTCGCGCGCCGCGGACGGAGTGATGTCGGTCAATCGGGTCCCCGCCACCACGACGGATCCGGCGTCGGGGACCAGGCCGCCCGAGGCCACGTTCATCAGGGTGGACTTGCCAGCGCCATTTTCGCCGAGCAGCGCATGAACCTCACCCGGTCTGACGTCGAGAGATACATCGACCAGGGCCTGAACGCCGCCGAAGGACTTGCTCACGCCAGATATCACCAGGCACGAGTCAACAGCCACGGCAGGGGAAGTCATGTTCACCTTCTTCTCGGTCAATGGGATGCGGGGTCCTACTGGACGCGTTCACCGGGTCACGGTGGGGGCGGCACCGATGCACCGCCCCCACCGGACGATCCGATCTGCTACTGCAACTTCGCCTGATCGTCGCCGCTCACAAGCTCAGCGGAAAGGAAGGTGAAGTCAGGCAGGTCAGGACGGCACTGCACCGGACGCGCCGGATCCAGGCTGTCTTCGAAGATGGCGTGCTGGTGAGCGGTCGAGCTGGGCACCACACCACCGGTCGCCACCGCTACCGCGTAATCGATCGCGGTACGCGCATGGTCATTGCCGGTAGCAACGGTGAACATCTCGAACCCATTGCCCGCATCCTTCTGCGCCTGCCAGAAGCAGCCGAGAATGTTGCCATCGGACGTGGCGAGTGCCGGGATCGGGCGGCCAGCCTTGGTGAACTCCGGTAGGGCGCCGACCA
Organism: Candidatus Nanopelagicales bacterium; assembly: GCA_023263845.1. Classification (GTDB taxonomy): domain Bacteria; phylum Actinomycetota; class Actinomycetes; order S36-B12; family S36-B12; genus Mxb001. The sequence goes on from JALQUH010000147.1 coordinate 13,479, forward strand.
GCGACGGACCGAAGTCGGAAGCGATAACGTCGATCTCGGGGTACTTAGCGACCGCAGCAGTGATGACCTTCTGAGTCTCCGCCGGATCCCAGTTGGTGACCTCGAAAGGATCCTCGCCGACGAACACGTACTTGTCACCCTCGGCGCCCAGGCATGCGCGCAGTTCGGTCGACATGTCGGTGCCCTGACTGTTGCCCTTCGGGCCTGAGGTCACGAGGATCGTCGCGCCGTCCGGCTTGGCCTTCTTGATCCACTCGCAGTAGTTCTTGCCGTCGTTCTTGGCATCAAGGGCAATGTACGCGGTGTAGTCCACGCCATCCTTACCACCCGGGTAGACGCGATAGGGCACGGTGACGACTCCAGCGGCGTACGCCTCCTGCAACGTCGGGAGGATGGCCTCGCTAGCGTCGGGGAAAACGACGACTGCGTTGACACCCTGGGACACGAGGCCCTGAATGTCGGAGATGGACTTTTGCAGGTCGCCCTGGCCGTCTGTGTAGATCAGTTCCTTCACGCTCGGGCACAGGGCAGCCTCGCGACGACCGGTCTCGGTGGTGACCAGGCGCCATGCGTTGCCGCCGAACCCGTCGGCGAAGCCCAGAACGATCTCGTTCGGGCCACACCAGGAGGGTGCGCCGGCGACCGACTCCCCTCCAGATGACGCTGAATCCCCCGAGGACGTGTCAGCGGAGTCCGAGGAGCCGCCGCACGCAGCAAGTACGAGAGCCGCGATCGCGGCACCCGTGGTCAAGACGATGCGATTCCGCTTCATCTTTGTTCCCTTCTTTGGTTGGCGGCGGTTCTGCCGCTTGACCGGTGTTCCCACCGGAATCGTGGAGCTAGGGGCTGGCAGCGGCCCCCGGCGAGGGTTGCGGTGATAGACGGTGCCGGATTTCCTTCCAATTCACCGTGTAGAGGCTGACCCCGACGACGAGCGCCAAGGCTTCGACCAGCGTGCGCACCGCAAAGGACACACCCAGGCCAAGAGCGAAATTCGACAGTTGAGACAGGAACAACGCCCCCAACACGGTGGCCACGGGAAAGCCGCGGCCACCAAGCAACGAGGTGCCCCCCAAGACGACCGCGGCAACGGAAGGAAGGAGGTAACTGTCGCCCTGATATGCGGTGGGCTGCTTCAGGATTCCCGCGAGCAGGCAGCCGCCGAGCCAGTAGAGAACCATCGCCCACACGTAGGCGCTCATGCGCTGGTCCTTCACCCGTAGTCCGGCTGCCCAGGCCGCGGTGGCGTTCGCCCCGACGGCTTCGAATCGACGCCCTGCAGCGGTCTTCTTCACGGCAAGGGTGACGATGACGGTAGCCAGAGCCGCCCAGTACACGGCACGAGGAATGCCGAAGGTGAGGCCGGCCGCCAAACTTTCGAGAAGTGGAGCGTTGACGGCAGGAATGCCTTGCGAATATGCAAGCACGATCGCATAGAGCAGTGCGTTCATGCCGAGGGTGGCGATGATGGGGTTTAGCCCAATGCGGCCGACGACGAAGCCGTTGATGAAACCGGCTATGAGCAGCACGACCAATGCCACCAGCAGTGAGGGAAAAACTTTTGAATCATCGCCGCCCGGGCCATGCGTTGCAATGATGGCCGTGAGCGAAACCGCTCCCATGATGGAGATATCAATGCCGCCCTGTTGAATCACCAGGGTTTGCCCAAGGGCCACGATGGCGAGGACCGCGGCGAAGGGGAGCATGCCGAGGATAGGGCCCTTTGTGACGCTCGAGGGAGCGAAGATCGCGCTCACGATGAAGAGGGCGACCACCGCAATGATGACCGTGATGAGTCCTCGAGGGGTCCGCGACAGGAGGCTGGCCCGCGAGGCGACAGCACTGGAAGGCAGGTCGGCCGCGGTGTCGATCGCCAACGCATCTCCTCGCTGAGGGGGGTGGGAGCCGCCTCGTGAAGCAGGACTGTACGACCCTGGAAACTTGTTCACAAGGGGATAACATCACAGGACGATAACGAATGGAATCGTTCTCTTGCACTGCACAACTTGCGTAACTCGCCGACGCTGCCTGGCAAGATTCGACCGTATTAGTGCAATTCGCCCCCTCTAGGGGTGGCGAAGGAAACCTGCCAGGGCGGCCATGTCTCGGTCGCCCCACCCCGCCGCACATGCGGCACCCACCTCGGCCCGAACGGCGTCCGCGACGACGGCACGCACCCCTGACTCAGCGGCCTGGTCGGTAATGAGATCGAGATCCTTGGCGGTGAGGTCAAGGCTCATCGCGACCGGCGCCCCTGGATCAAGGAACGCCTGGCGTTTGTAGGTGACGAAAGGGGCGGCGACCACGCTGTCGGCGAACACGTCGTAGGCCGCCTCTGGTGCCACCCCCGAAGCAGCGGCCAGCGCTAGAGCTTCCGATAGGGCCGAGTTCAACGTGTGCACGACCAGGTTGACGGCCAGTTTCATTGCCTGTCCCGCGCCCGCCTCGCCAAGATAGGCGACCCGCTTCGCGAACGCGGCAAGGACGGGCTCAGCGATATCGACTCCGACCCGACTACCACTGGCCATCACGAGCAGTTGGCCAGCGGCAATCGTCACAACACTCCCGGACACCGGGGCGTCGACGAAGTGTGTCCCCCGCCTGGTCAGTGCCTCGGCGAGGGCGTGCGCCGTGGCCACACCACTGGTCGCCATGTCGCATACCACCGCACCAGGGCGCAGCGCCGCCAGGACGTCATCGCTGAGCAGCACGGCTTCGGTGACTGCGCCAGTCGCGAGCATGCTGATGACGACATCCGCTCTCTTTACGGCTTCAGCGGCCGTGTTCGCCGCCTCGGCACCGCACTCTGACGCGACCGTCTCGGCCGTCGGCTTGGAGCGATTCCACAAGGTGACCTGATGGCCCGCGCCACAGATCTTGCGAGCCATAGCGCCGCCCATGCGTCCGACGCCGACGACGGCAACGTCAGCCAACGCGGGGATCCACCAAGAGCTTGCCGCTGACGCTACCGGCCACGAGCGGCTCAAACCCTTCACTCACTACGTCCTCCAACGCGATCACCGCCGCTGGCAGAATCCCCGACATGGGTACCCGCTCAAGGATTCCCAGGGCTGCGGGGATGTCCGTGGCGCACACATGAGCCACCGTCGTCTTGGTGTTGACCTCACGGAGCACGATACCGGCGAGTTGGAGTGGCTGCGGGGTCTTGTTCAAGCCGACAAGGACGACATCACCACCCATATCGACGAGGTCGTATGCACGTTCGGCGGCGCCCATGACCCCCGATGTCTCGAAGACCGTCTGGGCGCCGGACGGGATCAGGTCCTTGAGGGATGCTGCGGAGGTGTCCGGCTCAACGAGGTGCGTTGCACTCGCCCCGAGCGAGCGGGCCACGTCCAGCCGCTTTTGGTCAATGTCCACCGCGACGACCGGCCCGTCGTGGGCCTCGAGCGCCGCGCAGATGAATGATCCGATGGCGCCGACCCCCAGCAACACCACGGTGGATCCGGGGCGCAGACCTGCCCGGTCCACGCTGTGGATCCCGACGGCCAGGGGCTGAGCCAAACCGGCGTCGATGTCGGTCACGCCATCCGGAATGCGCACACACGTCGAGGACGGCGCGGCAGCGAATTGCGCGAGTCCCCCGTGCGTACTCAACCCGAGCGTGTAGTACGACGCGCACAGGTTGGTGCGACCATCGCGGCACCGTGAGCATGAGCCGCAGGACACTCCAGCCCCACAGGCGATGCGCTCTCCGATGCGGTGGCGAGCCTTTGCGCCGGCGTCGACGACGGTGCCAATGAACTCGTGGCCCAAGATCGTCGGCCCCTGGTGTCCACTACCCGGGTGACGCGTGTTCAGCGGCACCATCATGGGGCCCTTGCTGTATTCCGTGGCATCGGTGCCGCACAGGCCGTTGTAGGTCACCTCAATGATGAGATCGTCGTCCCCGAAGGTCGGATCAGGCCGATCTTCGACACGAAGGTCGTGCGGCGCGTAGAGAACTCCCGCCCTCATCGTCACCCTGCGGTGGAGTTGTAGTGGACCTTCACCTGGGCCCTGTCGTCGTACACCGTTTGGATCGCGCGGTCCGCCTCGGTTAGGTCGAACGACGACGTGACCAGCGGAGAGAGGTCGATGCCTGTTCGCGACAGGAATGCGATGGTTTGCGGCCATACGCCGGGCGATCCGATGATGCCGCGCGCCTGGAGCTCCTTGGACTGGAACAGCCCCATCTTGGCTGGAGCGCTCCCCCCCACGTCGATGCCGATGTACACGATGCGGGCACGGAAGCCGGCCACTTCGAGCGCGGAAGCCATCGCGACGGGCTTGCCACTCGCCTCGAACACCACCTGCGCGCCTTTACCGTCGGTGAGGTCCATCACTTCGTCGAGGAACGCGGCCGTTGTGGGATCGACGGAGGCGTCAGCACCAAGTTGTCGAGCAATGGCGACACGTTCGGTCGACGGCTCGGCGACGATGACGCGGGCCCCCTTAGCACTCGCCGCAGCCACCACACCCAGGCCGATCGGGCCAGCGCCCAGCACGATGGCTGTGTCGCTGCCGTCGAGGTTGTCCGCGCGCACGGTTGCGTAGTACCCGCAACTGAACGGCTCCACGAGGGCGCCTTGGGTCCAACTCAGATTGTCGGGAATCTTGTGCAGCCAGGACTCCTTGGCCACGAAGTACTCCGCTCCGGCCCCGCTAATGCTGAATCCGAAATGTTCCATGCCGATCACGCACTCCCCGACTACGCGGTCGCCGGGCTGGAAAGAGGTGACGTTCTTGCCGACCTCCATCACCTCGGCGGACCACTCATGCCCGGGAATGATGGGGTAGCCGAAGGGAATGATGTAGCGGCCCTCCAATAACTCGATGTCCGAATGGCAGATGCCGACAGCGCGACTGGCGAGCAGGACCTCGTCATCGGCGATCGTGGGCATGGGGATGTCGTTCACGGCGAACTCGCCGGGGCCCATAAATTGCAGTGCCTTCATCGGATGACTCCCAGGGGTGTGTTCAGCAATAGTGGCCACACTGTAGGCGGGAGCTCCCCGATTGTCCACCAAGGGTGAACACTCCTGCGCTTCTCAGTTGTCCTGATCTTCCGCGGGCGCGCAGTGGTGCACTGCCCAGATCCCCCGAGCCGGCACCGTTCCGAGATTGGTGAATAGGTGCGGCACCGTGGAATCCAAGCGAATTGAGTCCCCGGGCCCCATCAGGTAGGTATCGAAGCCGAAGGTGATCTGCAATTCGCCGCTGAGCAAATATCCGTATTCGCGCCCAGCGTGGCGCAGCATGTGTCCGTCGGTAGTCGACGAGCTCCCCGGGGGATAAACGATCTCCATGAAGTCGATGTTGCGATCGTGGCTCGCCGCTAACTGCTCCCACACGACGCCGGAATCCATGACGAGCCGTGGCCGATCAGGCGCGGAAGTCAACTGGAACGGATCTACGGAGCCGATCCCTTTCCACCCCTCCGCTTCCGTTGTCAGGCCCGATCGCCCCCGCGCGGTCTTGGGATTCGTTTCGCCGACTTCCCGGCGCCGGGCGGTGTTATCCAGCGCGGTGGGGGCGGCCTCATTCGCTGGCGAGGCAGGACTCTGGGCAAACAGTTCATCGATGCTCACGTCGAGCAACTGAGCCACGGCGTACAGGGTAGCCACGGAGGGCTGCGACTTGCCGTTCTCCATCTGTGAGATGAACGAGGGCGACACCTCCAGCCGACGAGCAACCGCGCGCAGGGACAGTCCCGAGCGCATCCGCGCGTCACGCAGCCGGGACCCGAGGTTGTCGACCGGGTCAACAACCTCGCTCGGCGCCTCGGCCACGGTCCCGCCCTCTTTTGGCTCAACGCCCATGTCAAGAGTCATGGGCTGGTCCACCGGAAGTGACGATTCTGGTGAGGCATCCGTTGTCATGCCCGGACGCTAGCGCGACATTCACCAAGGCGCGACTCACACCAGCACCATCCCTCCGTCAATCATGATGACCTGGCCCGTGAGGTAGTCCGAGTCGGCGCTCGCTAGGTACAGCGCGGTACCGAGGATCTCGTCCGGCGCGGCAGCGTGACCGCGGAGGATTCCGGCAGTGAACATCTCCATGGCCTCGCCGGGCTGCGAACTGTCCCCGATGGCCATGAGATCCTCATCCAACTTGTCCCATAGGGGTGTGTCGACAACTCCAGGGGCCAGGGCATTTACTGTGATGTTGTGCTCGGCAAGAGCCCGGGCTGCCGCCTGCGTGAGCGCATTCACGGCGAATTTGCTAGCGCTATACGGCGCAAAACTCGGATAGCCCTGGCGACCGGCGATCGACGAGGTGTTGATGATCTTGCCGCCGCCTCGCGGGATCATGCGGCGCGCCGCCTCCTGAATGCCGATAAGCGTCCCCAGGCCGTTGACGTTCATCACGGCGTGCCAGTTCTCCTCAGTGACATCGAGCAGATGCATGGGGACGTTGAAGCCGGCGTTATTGAACATGATGTCGAGCCCGCCGCACTCGCCCACGAAGGCGTCCAACGCAGCGACGACCTCAGCGCGCACCGATACATCGGCTGAGAGCGCAACCCCTTGTCCGCCCTCGGCCGTGAGTTGCTCGACCACGTCCGCAGCGGCATCGGGCCGCAGGTCAAGGACGCCGACGCAGGCCCCTTCACGCGCCATGCCCACCGCGAAAGCCCGCCCCATGCCGCTGCCAGCCCCAGTGATCACGATGGACTTGCCGGTCAGTCGATTCGCCATAAAACCCGCCCCTTAGCCGAGGATTCTCGTGTCGCAACCTACGCGGGAATCACTCGCTCTCGGCGCAACCGCTCGAACAGAGCGGCAAAGGAGTCGACCGTCACACTGGCGTCCATGAATCCGTAGCGCCGACTGTTCGCCATGTCGGTGAAGCACTCCAGTGGTCGGTTCATATCCGCGTCGGTGTGCCACCAAGACGCGACCCGGTCCAGTTGTGGCTCCACTAGGTTCTCCCGGCGGGCGATCTCCTCCCACAACCCCTCCATACCCAGCATTTGCTTCTCCAGTGGGCGAGCTTGCTCGGAATAGCCCTCCGGTTCAACGCCGAGCAACTCGGCCACGCGCGGCCACATCCACTTCCAGCGGAACACGTCTCCGTTCACCGTGTTGTACGGTTGGCTGGGGAGCCCCTCAGTTTCCGCCGTCCAGATCATCTGGCGAGCCAGCAGGTCGGCATCCGTCATGTCGGTGAGCCCATTCCACTGGACCTCATTGCCCGGGAAAACGAACGGGGCTCCACGCTCCTTGCAGAGGGCAGCCTGGACAGACAATGTCATTCCCATATTCATGGCGTTGCCGACCGCGAAACCGATCACAGTGTGCGATCGATGGGTGCTCCATGTGAATCCGTACTTCTCCACCGCGGCCCAGAGCTCATCCTCCTGCGCGTAGTAGAAATTCGGAAGGTCCAGCCGCGGCTCATATTCGTGGAACGGCGTCTCGCGGCTGTCGCCTTGCAGGTACGCCTCAAAAGGCCCCAGGTAATGCTTGAGACCTGTCATGAGCGAGACATGTCGCACTGAGCCTCCCGGCCCCACAGCCGCGAGCACGTCACGAACGATCCCGCCGTTGACGCGGATGTTCTCTGCCTCCGTGGGCATTCGGGTCCACACTGCGAAGAACACCGCCGTGGGACGCACTTCGGCCAGAGCCGCCTGCACGGCAGCTGAGTCGGTGAGGTCCACCAGGATGGTCTCGACCCCCGGGATCTCGACCGCAGAGCGACGGGAAACGCCGGTGACGCGCCACCCGCGCTCAAGCAGTTCGTGACACAAGGCCTGACCCGCGATACCCGTGGCCCCCACGACGAGGGCGTGACGGTCGCTCATGCACTCTCCTCACATGTGTTGGCTAGCACTGCACGCATGCTAGAGGGAGGCCCTGGTAATGTAAAGCGTTGCTACACGCCTTTAGAGAGCATCTCAGAAGACGATCGTGGAGTACTGGGTGCCGATGTAGGTAGCGATGACGAGGATCATCCCCACCGCCACGACAATATCGCCGCGTAGTGAGCGCAGGAAGAATCCCAACCCGGCGCCCACCATGAGGAGCACTTGGAAGAACAGATCCGCGTCGAACCCTGCCTCACCCAGGACGATTTCGTGGACGATGTTCACCAGCGGGATCAGAAAAATAATTGTGAAGAAGGCCTTGCGACCTCGCGCAAAGGCATCGGCATCGGACATCCACTCGCGTTCCCGCCACGACACCGGCTTGATCATGGTCGACGCCACGAAGATGCCGACCGGCACAGCGAGGAATGCGAAGAAGTCGAGTACCGACCGAGACGTTGGGTTGGCGCGGTAGGCCGTAGTGACCGCGACGAACACTTCAATGATCAGCAGGAGCGAGAATACGTGCCAGAGGATGAAGGGCCAAAAGATCTTGTGGTCCTTGTCGCGCACATTCTCGCGCACAATCTCCGCAAGGTCGCGCGCGCAGGTGCTGAAGGCAGCGCCAAGGATGATCGCGTAA
>JALQUH010000178.1 GCA_023263845.1 Candidatus Nanopelagicales bacterium
CTCATCAAGGATCTCCGCGATCGCGGGATGAGCATCATCCTCATCTCGCACAACATGCCGCAGGTCTTCGACGTCGCAGATCGCATCCACATTCAGCGGCTCGGACGTCGGGCAGCGGTCGTCACGCCGCAGAGTCACACGATGAATGACGTTGTGGCCATCATGACCGGCGCGATGACGGTTCCCGAGGAGGAGCAGGCGCTCGGTCCGGTTCGCTAGGCGCTACGCATAGAGGGCGGGGCGGTCTGGGATATCAATCCTGACCGCCCCGTTCCCTATGGCGGCCACAGCCGCATTCGCACTGATCGTGGCGACCAAGCCATCCCAGGCGGTGGCTCCCGAGGTCTTGCCCAGGTGCGTCGCGTCGACCCATGCCTGCAATTGGCGACGGTAGGCATCCTCGAAGCGGCCGAGCCATAGTTCCGGTACGTCGTGCCCAATCTGTCGGGAAGCCCGTCGCGTGATGTAGGACCCGTCACCCATGTCCAAGGTGCCATCACTCGCGACAACCTCGCAGCGCACCTCATAGCCGTACCAGGCATTCATGAAGACCTCGATCTCCACGAGAGCTCCACCTCGGGTCGTGAGAACCACCAGGAGGGGATCGAGTTCACCGTCGGGTGTCCGCGGTCCGGGCTCGCCGGTGATGACCTGCACGCTGGTGTATTCGTCATCGAGGAGCCACCGGTTGATATCGAACTCGTGGATGGCCGAGTTGGTCAGTGTGAGTGCGGTTTCCAGTCCGTACGGCGCTGCGGTGTTGCGGTGGACATTGTGAACGACGAGGGGCCGGCCTACGGCGGGGATGCCGCTCTTGAGCGCCATGTATCCGGGATCAAAACGGCGCATGAAGCCGAGGGAGATGAGTCGACGACCCAGATCGACCTCGGCGTCGACCACGGTCGTCGCCTCTTCGACGGTGGGAGCGAGCGGTTTCTCACACAACGTCGGTCGATGTGCAGCGAGGCACAGCAGGGCCTGCTCGGCGTGCATGGCGTCCGGGGAGGCAATGACGACGGCATCACTAGAGACGACCAGGTCCTCCACTGTCGGCGCTAGTTGAGCCCCGAGCTCGGCGGCAAGATCCGCGGCCCGGGATGCGTCGGCATCGAATAGCCACGCCACCTCGGCACCGGATACCTCGTGGGATAGGGATCGCGCATGGGCGGTGCCGATGTTGCCCGTGCCGATGACCCCGATCTGCAATACCTGACTCATGCGGGCATTCAAGCAGGCGATTCGCGACGTGGAGCACGTACCATCGACATCATGCGATGGCGGGTTGGGGCGATCGGGGCACTATGCCTGAGCGCCTCGCTGGCCGTCATCGGGACCGCTGCGCCATCTGCCGCACTAGCTGACCCGCTCATTCTCGGCACCGCGCTTCCCGATACCGGACCGCTGAAGGCCTATGGTCCGGCCACGCAGGCGGCCGTGGCGCTAGCCGTGGGTGACGCCAACGCCGAGGGTGGCGTCCTGGGCTCGACGATCATGCTGAGCCCCGGCGACTCCGGTCACACGGGTTCGGACGTCTTCGCTTCGACGTTGGACCGCCTCGCTGGGCAAGGCGTCCAGGCAGTCATCGGCCCGATGTCCTCGGACCTGGTACTCCAGAACGCCGATGCCGTACGGGGCCGGACCTTGGTGTCGCCGGCCACCACGAATCCAGCCCTTGCCGGGCTCATCTCCCAGGTCACCCCCGCATCAACCCTTGAGGGCGTCATGCTCGCGAAATTGGCCGATGAACGTGATGTTCGCCGGCTGGTGGCGGTTGCTCCGCGTTCGCAACGGGAGGTCGCCGAGGCCGCTGCTGACGCGGCGGAACTGCGCGGCATGCAGGCGGTCGTCGTTCTGTACTCGCGGAGCCAGTCGGCCGGCAAGATCGCGGCGAAGATCTCGCGCTCGGCATCGGATGGTCTGATGCTGGCCACCGACGACAAGACCAACTCCATCGTCCAGGCACTCATCAAGCGCGGTATGCCAGCCAACGTCCTGCTCACGACCTGGGCAGCGAAGTCGGTCAATCCGAAAAAGATCAAGAAGGGCGCACTTCGCGGCGCCATCACCATCGAGTACGACCTGGTCGTCCCGCGCAGTCTGAAGCGAAGCATTGGTCGCATCGCCCCGCAGGCAACGACGACGGCGTACTCACCGCAGGCCTACGATGCCGCAGCGATCACCATCCTCGCGGCGGAGCAGTCTGGTCAGTTCCTCGGCGAGATCACCCCGGCAGGCATCCGAGCGGCGCTCGCGTCGGTGACCTCCGGTGGAATCTCCTGCACGACGTTGCGGCGTTGCCTCACTCTCGCGCAGCAGGGCCGCGATATCGCCTATGTCGGCTACACCGGTCCGCTCGAGCTCAACGACGAGGGCCAGCCGGAGGGTGCGCGCTACATCATGCGCACCTACGGCGCGAACAACGTGGTCCGCGATTCCACACGTGCGGTCCGCCTTCCCTGAGTAAGGGCATCGGCGTTCTGGGCGGCCAGCGATCGCAATAGGCTGAGGCTGTGATGCTCAGCGCAGATATCGTGGTCGTCGGGAGCGGCATGGGCGGCTCAACCTTCGCCTACGGGCTCGCCCAGCGTGGCTTCGACGTGCTGGTTCTTGAGCGCGGCGAGCGGCTGCCCCGCGAGCCGGAGAACTTCTCCGCCGAGGCGGTCTTCGTCCAACGTCGCTACAAGCCCGATGACACCTGGTACGCCGTCGACGGCACGCCTTACGCACCGGGCGTGCACTACGTGGTTGGCGGCAATACCAAGGTCTACGGATCGTCACTGCCGCGACTGCGGGAGCGCGACTTCGAGGAGACTCGCTACCCCTCGGGGGTCTCCCCGGCCTGGCCGTTCACCTACGCCGATCTCGAGCCGTACTACGTCCTGGCGGAGCGCCTCTATCGCGTTCACGGAACACCGGCCGGCAGCGGGCCGGATCAGCCGTTCGAGCCGTGGCGCAGTTCTCCCTATCCGTTCCCGGCGCTGCCGCACGAGCCGTACATTGCCGAGACCCTTCGCCGGCTGAGCGAGCAGGGGCTTCATCCGACCACGACCGCCATGGGTGTCGATCTCGGCCCCGGTGGGGCGTGTGTTCGCTGCGGGACCTGCGACGGATTCCCCTGCCGATGGGGAGCCAAGTCGGATGCCGAAGTATGTGCGCTAGAACCCGCCCTCGCCACGGGATCGGTACGGCTCGTCACCGGCGCCTACGTCGACCGCCTCGAGACCGATGCGGACGGACGCATCAGTCGAGCCGTAGGCCGCCACACGGATGCTTCGACGGGTGCCATCGAACCCCTCGAAGTGTCGGGTCGAGTCTTCACTCTCGCGGCGGGCGCGGCGAATTCAGCGGCGGTGTTGCTGCGCAGCGATGTCGCCAATAGCTCGGGTCTGGTGGGGGCGCGCTACATGGTGCACAACAACACCCATATCGCCGCGATCGATCCGCGGCGGGTCAACGACGTCGTCTTTCAGAAGACCGCCTGTGTCAACGACTTCTACGACGATCTCGGGGACGGTTACCCCGGTGGCACGCTCCAACTCATCGGCAAGGTCCAGGCCGCCATGATGAAGACCCACGCCACGCGAGCACCCATGTCGCTGCTGCGGCCCATGGCCGACCGAAGTGTTGAGTGGCTGGTGATGTCCGAGGACACCCCGGATCCGGCCAACCGCCTCTCGGTCGATGATCGGGGCCGGATCACCGTCTCCTGGCAGCGCACCAACTACGACCGGCATGAACTGCTCCTTGCCAAGGCCAAGAACGTGCTGCGCAAAGCTGGCTACGTCGGGATCTTCGAGCAGCGTTTTGACATCTCCATGAACTCGCACATGTGCGGGACGATCGTGGCCGGCGACGATCCGGCAGCGAGCGTCGTGGACCGAGAGTGCCGTAGTCATGATGTCGACAATCTGTACGTCGTCGACGCGGGCTTCTTCCCGTCATCCGGTGCGCAGAACCCGGCTTTGACGATCGCGGCTAATGCCCTGCGCGTCGCCGAGGCCGTGCCCGCCTGATTCGCTACGATCTGGCACCGTGTCCGCCGAACCGATCTTCCTTGTGGCTGTGATTCGCCCTGACATGGCGCAGGCCGATGTCGTCGCCGAGCGTCTTCGCAGCATGCGCGACGCGACAAGAGCCGAGCCGGGCAACGAGTTCATGGAGCTCGTGGTGGGCGATGAGGATCCCACGGTGTGGTTCATGCTGGAGAAGTTCGTCTCCCAGGAGGCCTGGGAACTCCACATGACTCTGCCGTATGTCGTCGAGGGCAATGCCTACCTCGCCGACAAACTGCGGGAGCCGACCGAACTACTGTTCCGACGCCCCGTCTAGTCCGGACCGTGAATCCTAGGGGCGCGGCGGCCCGGGGTTCTTGACGAAGCTGCTGGCAAGGTCAGCGACGAACTTGCGGGGAATCACCGGCCACTCCTTGGTAAGGATGTAGCAGTAGATGCCGTCGGGGTATTCCGGCGTCACTTGGAACCGCCCATTCGCTCGGTCGAGATTGCCGGCCTTCTTCTTGTAGCGGAAGTCTTCTTCGAAGGTCCCGTCGTACTTTCCGCCTGGACCGTCGGGTCGAGTCCCGGTGCGAAGGATGTACGAGGATGTCAACGTCTTGTAGGAATTGGAAGCCTCCTTGGCCTTCTTGTAGCCGCGGTTGAGATAGATCGGGAAGCCGTCGCCGGCCCAGCCGACGAGTGGCGAGTGTCGAGTGTCGGGCAACGTGTCGATGAGCCCCTCGGGAAGCCCGTGGTAGTGATAGGCGCCGGTGGGTTGCACGTGAGCGTTGTTGTCATCGAGACCGAGATTGATGCCGCCGCCGAGCGCGTTGTACTGCCAGTCCCCGTTCCGCACGTTGCCCCACCACTCTGCAGCGTAGGGATCGAACGGGACACCGTTGATGGCGATGCCGAAGTTCTGGGGGACGTTGTACTTGGTGTAGCCCTTGTTCTTTGTCGGGTTCACGGGGAACGAGAAGCTGTAGCTCTGCTCGGAGATCCCGTTGGGGTTGTTGCGGTTGGGGAACTGCCCGGTCCCGTGGTTGGGCAACCCATTCGCCGTGATGTACCGCATGCCGTTTCGGATTCGCACCTTCATCTCGCATCCAGTTTGGGCGTCGATGATGTCGTAGTCGCCGGTGACGTCCAGGATGGCGAGTTCGGCGGCATGGCTCGGCGAGGTGCGGACCAGCAGGCCGGTGGTGCCAGCAGCTGTGACCGTGAAGGCCCCCGCGAGGCCGGTGAGAAGGAATCCGCGTCGCGTCATTGCGTAGCTCATGTCAACCAAGGTCCCAGCCGCGTCAAAGGAAGTCCACCGGGCTGACGCGGCCCTTACCAAATCCATACCGAAGGGCGTGCTTGGATATGGCCGTGATGCGTGCGGATGACTGTCGAGTCGAGGACCTCGCTGCCGTTGTCGACGTGCAAACGGACCTGGCCCACTATGCGCTGGCTCGCGAGGTACGGCAGAACGTCCTGGTGTACGACGCTGCGTCACTCGCCGAGGCTGATCGAGACGCGGCCCAGGCCGAGGTGGCCCGAGCGCTGCGGGATGGCCCCGGCGTGATCATCGTGGCCGATGCCGTGGCGCCCGACGTCGTTGATCGAGCCAGTGTGGTGTTCACGCAGATCATCGCTGAGCAGAACGCTGCTGGTCAGGCTGTGGGCGACCACTTTGCCAAGCCCGGCGCCAATGACCGGATCTGGAATTCGCTGGAGAAGCTCGCCGAAAGGGCTCCGGACGTCTTTGTCGCCTACCACGCCAACGAGGTCATCGACCTGGTGTCCTCGGCCTGGCTCGGCCCGGCGTACCAACTCACGGCCCAGGTGAACGTGGTCAATCCGGGCGGCGCCGCCCAGGTCCCGCACCGGGACTACCACCTCGGATTTATGTCGCCGGCGCAGATCGAGCGCTACCCCGATCACGTGCACGATCTGTCACCGGTGTTGACGCTGCAGGCCGCCGTCGCGCATGACGACACCCCGCTGGAGTCCGGACCGACCATGCTGTTGCCGCACTCGCAGAAGTACCCGGGTGGCTACCTCATTGCGGGCCGGGATGACTTCGCCGAATTCACGACGACCCACTGCGTTCAGATCCCCTTCGCCAAGGGGGACGCCATCTTCTTCAACCCGGCACTCATCCACGGAGCAGGGGAGAACCGCACCGCGGACGTTCGCCGCATGGTCAACCTGCTGCAGGTGAGCAGTGCATTCGGTCGAGCGATGGAGTCGGTCGACCGTGAACGCATGGTGCTGGCGATCTACGACGAGTTGAAGGCGGCCGAAGATCCTCATGTTGCCGACCTAGCCTTACGAGCGGCCGCAGAGGGATATGCCTTCCCGACTAATCTGGACCAGGACCCTCCGGTCGGCGGATTGGCGCCGGAGAGCCAGGCCGATCTCGTCCGCCGAGCCCTCCGTGAGGGGTGGACTCGAGACGAGGTCGCCGCAGCCCTCGCGGCGCACGCCGACAAGCGTCGCACCCACTGACCGCACCGAACCCTTCTACGGCGAGGAGACCCTGTGTCCGATCCCCTGCGCATCGGCGTTCTCGGCACCGGCCGGATCGGTCGCATGCACGCCGACTACATCGCGCGTCACACCCCGCGCGCCGTGCTGTCGGCGGTGAGTGACGTGAATGTCGAGGCGGCCGCCGCTGTGGCCGCGGAGTACGGCGTGCCATCGCTGTCCGCGGAAGAGGTGATCGCGGCATCTGACGCGGTGGCCATCTGCACCTCGACGGACACGCATGTGGACTACATCGTGGCAGCGGCCGAAGCCGGCAAGGCCATCTTCTGCGAGAAGCCGGTCAGCCTGGACCTTGCCGAGGTCGATCGCGCTGCGGAGGTTCTCGACCGCACCGGCGTGCCCTTCATGGTGGGCTTCAATCGCCGCTTCGATCCGGGCCATCGCGCCGTGCGCGACGCCGTACTTCAGGGGCGGTTGGGCGATGTGCGCATGGCACGGATCACCAGCCGCGATCCGTCGCCGCCGCCGATTGAGTATGTGAAGGTCAGCGGCGGCATCTGGGTCGACATGATGATTCACGACTTCGACATGGCGGCGTTCATCGTCGGATCGCCTGTCGTCTCGGTATGGGCGCAGGGGGCCAATCTCATCGACCCCGAGATTGGGAACGCCGGTGATGTCGATGTCGCTGTCGCTGTCCTCACGCACGCCAATGGCGCGATCACGACGATCGACGTCTCCCGCGAGGCGCCCTACGGGTACGACCAGCGGGTGGAGATCCTCGGTTCCCTCGGCATGGCAGTCTCGGACAACGAGCGCCTCAACCGCAGTGAGATCTACCTCGCCGATGAGACGCGCCAGCCCGTGCTTCCGAACTTCTTCATCGAGCGCTACGGCGTGGCCTACCGCGACCAGTGGCGCTACTTCACCGACTATGTGCTCGACGGAGGCCCCTCGCCGGTGTCACTGGCCGATGGCCGGGCCCCCGTGGTCGTGGCCGCCGCCGCCGCCGAGAGTGCTCGCACGGGGAAGACGGTCACCCTGCCGGATTTGACGTCTGGTTAGGTAAGCCTTACCTTGGCTCTATGTTTGCGAACTATCTCATTGGCCTGCGCGAAGGCATTGAAGCTGCCCTCATCGTGAGCATCCTGGTGGCCTACCTCGTCAAGACCGGCCGCCGAGAGCACCTGCGCTGGGTCTGGGTGGGGGTCGCCGGGGCAGTCATCCTCTCCGTCGTCTTCGCCGTGGGACTGTCCGTGACCTCGGAGTCCATGTCGGAGCGGGCCGGCGAGATCTTCGCGGGTGTGGCCTCGGTCGTCGCCGTTGTCTTCGTGACGTGGATGGTCTTCTGGATGAAGAAGGCGGCCCGCGGCATCAAGGGCGAACTCCACGACAAGCTCGATGAGGCCGTGACCCTCGGGGTCGTTGCCATCGGACTCGTGGCCTTCTTCGCCGTCGTACGCGAGGGCCTGGAGACCGCCCTCTTCTTGTGGACGACCGCGCGTGCCACCGGCGAAGGAGCCATGGCTGTGCTGGGTGGCTTGCTCGGTCTGGCCACGGCGGTCGTACTCGGCTACCTCTTCTATCGCGGTGCCCTGCGGATCAACCTCGGCGCATTCTTCAAGTGGACCGGAGTCATCCTCATCATCATCGCGGCCGGCGTGTTGTCCTACGCGGTGCACGAATTCCAAGAAGCCGGCCTGCTTCCAGGAGATGATGCCAAGGCCTTCGACGTGTCCGCGGCGATCCCCATGGACTCCTGGTACGGCGAATTGATGCGCGGCTTCGTCAACTGGTCTTCGACGCCGTCATGGCTGCAGGTGCTCGCCTGGGTGTCCTACGTCGCCGTCGTCATGACGCTGTTCCTGCGGGCCTCGCGGACGTCAAAGCCACCCGTCGCGGCACAGGGGTCCGCGCCGTCGGAGCCGGTGCGCTCGTAGGCACCAGCCTCTCGGCTGCTGTTACACCCCGCGACGCTGGGCCTTCAGCCCCTCATCGAGTCGGGCGCGGGCCGCAACGACGCCCTCGCGCTGACTGACCTCGGGCACTCCCACCTGCCAGAAGGCACCACTCTCGGTCCAGTCCGACTCGCGAGCCTTGACCACGATGACACACGTCTCGGCGCGGGTTCGGGCATCGAGGAGTGCAGCGCTGAGTTCGTCCGGGGTCGAGACGTTCGTCGCGTGCGCACCCATAGATGCCGCATGTGCCGCGTAGTCGACTCGCACGCCGGTGTCGCCCGTGCAGTCGCGCAACATGTTGTTGTACGACGCGCCACCCTGGTTGACCTGCAGTCGCTCAATGATCGCGAAGCCTTCGTTGTCGAGGATGACCATCGTCATCTTCGCGCCGCTCAGTGTCGCCGAGAAGATCTCGGAGTTCATCATCATGTAGGCGCCGTCACCGGTGAGGACGAAGACTTCACCGTCGGTCGCCGTGGCACGCGCCAGGGCGGCACCCCATCCGCCGGAGGCCTCGTAGCCCATGCAGGAGTATCCGTAGTCCAGGTCGAACGTGGCGACACCCAGGCTGCGCCAGTTGACGTTGGCCTCTCCGGGTAGACCCCCTGAGGCCAGTATGAGGTAATCCTCTGGGTTCGCCTGGGCGTTGACGGCCCCAACGATCTGGGCGTAGCTCATGGGCAGCACATCATCGGGCGCCGTCCGTGCGGCGATGAAGGAATCCAGGTCGTGCTGCATCTCCGTGCCGCGATCGGTCCAGGCCGCTGTCGCCCGCCAGTCGCCAAGGCGCGCATCAAGTTCACGCAGGCCCTCCTTGGCATCCGCGACGAGTGGCTGGGATCGATGCTTTACCGCGTCAAAACGGGCTGCGTTCAAGCCAATGAACTGGGCATCTGGTGCGAACGCAGTCCATGAATTTGTCGTGAAGTCCTCGAGGCGTGTGCCGATGGCGAGTACGACGTCGGCTTCGGCGGCGAGCACGTTGGCCGCCGCTGCGCCAGTCACGCCGATCGGGCCGCCGTAGCGCGGATGGTCGGCAAGCAAGGTCGACTTGCCCGCCACCGTCTCCACAACCGGAATCCCGCGGCGCATCGCAAAGTCGGCGATTTCGGCTTCGGCCAGGGAGTAGTGAGCTCCGCCGCCGGCAATGATGAGTGGCCGCTCGGCGTTGCGCAGAATCTCGACCGCGCGCTCACGTTGATGGCTATCCGGCCGAGGACGGATGGGCTGGTGCACGACGGTCTCGAAGAATTCGTCCGGGAAGTCGTATGCCATTGCCGCGACATCTTGGGGTAGGCCAAGGAATGCCGGACCGCAGTCACCGGGGTCACGCAGGGTGGCGATCGCCTGCGGCAGCGAGGACAGTACCTGGGCGGGGTCGCTGATGCGGTCCCAGTAACGCACCACGGGCTTGAACGCGTCATTCACCGTGATGGTGGGATCCCCGAAATGCTCGACCTGCTGCAGTACCGGATCGGGTAGGCGGCTGCGGAAGGCATCTCCGGCAATGAGCAGCAGTGGCAGTCGATTGGCCATCGCCATTCCCGCAGCGGTGACCATGTTCGTCGCGCCCGGACCGATCGATGAGGTGGCGACAGTGAACTGTTGTCGCCGCATGGCCTTGGCGTAGGCGACCCCGGCGAGCGCCATGCCCTGCTCGTTCTGGCCACGCCAGACCGGAAGGGACTCCCGGTTCATCTCGAGGGAATGACCCAGGCACGTGACGTTGCCGTGGCCGAAGATGGCAAAGACACCGGGCACGAGTGGCATCTCCACGGCGGGTGCACCGGGGAGGGGCTCGACCATGACGCGTTGGACGATGAGGTGGCGAACAATGGCATCTGCCGTGGTCATCTTCATGCGGACGCTCCCAGATCGGTGACGGGTTCCCACGTGCGGGACTCCCAGGAGTTGATGAGGGCCTGCTGGACGCTCACCACGTCGACGGCCTCGGCGAAGCCGGGTGAGAAGGTGTCGCCGGTCGCGAGCGCCTCGAGGAAGACGAAGTCCTCGGTGGCGACGATGTCCTCAAAGCCGATGGCGTTGGCCTGGCCGGGCACGAAGGCGCCGTGATAGGGGAAACGGTCGCCGCCGAAGATCGTCGTCCAGCCGGTGTTGAGGTCGCTGGGATCGTGTCGGTAGTACTGCAATTCGTTGAGTCGCTCGAAATTCCACGCGAGCGCACCCTTGGTTCCGTAGATCTCGAAGGCGTTCTGGCTCTCCGGGCCGATCGTCGTACGCGAAGTCTCGAAGGTCCCGGTCGCGCCGCTGGCGAATGTGCACAGCATCGAGGCGAAGTCCTCGTTTTCCACCTCACCCTTGGGGTCCTCAGGTCGCCCGCGGCCATAGTGGCTCGCGGCACCCTGGGGGACCGGCCGGTGCGTGATCACGGTGTGCTTCATTCCCACGACCTCGGCGATGTCGCCGACGCCGGTACGGCTGGCGGCGTCCATTTCCATCACGTCGACGTGGCGGCCCTCCATGATGGCGGTGCAATGTTCGCACTGGCCGCAGGGATCGGTGGTCGGGCCGCCCTGTCCGTCCGTCCCGATACAGTTCATCCCCTTGGCGATGATCCGGGCGGTGGTCGTCTTTCCGGTGCCGCGAATCCCCGTCATGATGAAGGCTTGCGCGATGCGATCCGCCTTGAAGGCGTTGCGCAGCGTGCGCACCATCGCGTCCTGGCCGACCAGATCGGCAAAGGTTTCGGGGCGGTACTTGCGGGCGAGCACCTGGTAGGCGGGCGTGTCGGTCATGGATTCTCGCATCTAGGGGGCAGGACGACCCTAAAGCGCGGGACGGGGGCCGTCCACCATCTAGGCCCGACGGGGCGGCCGGCGGCGGGACCGAATCGCTAGGACAATCTATTCCAACGTGTATTATCTCTGCAGGCGGATTGCCGCGGCCCTTGGGGGAGGGCGTGCGGGGGCTGTCGCTGCCAAAGGGGAGATTTCCGATGTTCGAGGATGATCAGACGCGGATCGGCAAGGCCGAGCCTGTCATCCTCCACGCGTTGCCCGTGGCGGACGGGATCGTCGCGCTGTCGCCCCTGCCCGGGGCGGGGGGCGCCTATCGCGGCGACCTGGACCACCTGGCCAGCTGGCGGCCCGCCATGGTGATCTCTCTGGTGACGCAGGTGGATCTGCTGGAGACCGGGGCGCGGACCTTGGGCCAGGACATCCAGGACAAAGGCACGCGCTGGGTCCACCTGCCGGTGCGCCGGGGCGAGGCGCTTGGCCCCGATCTGGCAGAGATCTGGCGACCCGTCAGCGCACAGGCGCGCAAGGCGTTGCTGGGCGGTGGCCGGGTGATGATCCACAGCCGCTCCGGGCGGGGCCGGTCCGGGATGCTGGCGCTGCGCCTGATGA
>JALQUH010000191.1 GCA_023263845.1 Candidatus Nanopelagicales bacterium
ATCCTTGCCGACCTCGACGCAGGATTCCGGGCAGCAAAGCAGGCCTGAAACCCCATGAGTCTCGGCGGACCCCTGTCCTACGACGGTCTCCCGCCCGCCACCGGTGCGTGGCGGTCGGGAGATCCCGTGGGCGAGCGCCGACTCCTCCAGGTCGGCGACGTGACGTTGGAGTCCGGATTCGTCATGCCCGGCGTCACCGTTGCCTACCAGACCTGGGGGACGCTTCGGCCCGATGGCACTAACGCCGTCTATGTCTGCCATGCGCTGACGGGGGATTCGCATGTGGTCGGGCCGGCCGGCCCCGGTCACATGACGGCGGGGTGGTGGGACGGGCTGGTGGGCCCCGGAGCACCCATCGACACTGACGAGTGGTTCGTGGTCTGCGCCAACGTCCTTGGCGGCTGCCAGGGGACAACCGGGCCGGCCAGCGAAGCACCCGACGGGAAGCCCTGGGGAAGCCGCTTTCCGATCGTAACGGTGCCAGACATGGTGCAGGTTGAGCGGCTCACCACGGACGCCCTCGGCATTGATTCTTGGGCGATGATGCTCGGGCCGTCCCTGGGTGGGATGCGGGTACTCGAGTGGATGGTCGCTCATCCCGATCGAGTCCGCGCGGGCCTCGTCCTGGGCACAACCGCCGCGGTGACGGCCGATGAGATCGGCACGCACGCCACCCAGATCGCCGCCATCGAGGCCGATCCGAAGTTCCGCGGTGGCGACTACTACGACGCCGAACCGGGCGATGGGCCGCATGCGGGCATGGGAGTCGCCCGCCGCATCGCCCATCTGACCTACCGCACCGAGGGCGAATTGGACCTGCGGTTCGGACGGTCACCCCAGGGACAAGAAGATCCCTGGCAGGGCGGGCGATTCGCCGTCGAGTCTTATCTGGACCACCACGCCGACAAACTCGCGCGGCGGTTCGACGCCAACACCTACGTCGCGCTGACGCGAGCGATGAGCCTGTTCGACCTCGGGCACGGCCGGGGCAGCACGGTCGAGGCACTCGGCCGGATCGAGTCCCCACTGACGGTGGTCGGCATCGACTCCGATCGCCTGTTCCCGCTGCGGCTGCAGGAGGATCTCGTTGCGGCCGTTCCGGGAGCCGGGCCGATGCGCGTGGTGCACTCGCCGTACGGGCATGACGGTTTCCTCGTGGAGAAGGATCAGGTCGGCCGCATCGTGCGCGATGCCCTCGCCGAGGTGCCGGTGCCGTCTTAGCACCGCGGCTGCAGGGCCCACCGTGCATGGGCGATGCGTGGTTCATCCGCGGGTGTGGCCTTCGCTCTCACGCCTGCTTAGCGTCGCTGCATGCGTGATGCTCGACGACTTGCCCCACCGTGGCGCCGCCACTTTCCCGTTGCCCTCGCGGCCCTCGTCGCGGCAGTTCTCATCCTGCCTATCGGCCCTCAAGACTCCACGGGCTCGCCGTGGACCGTGAGTGTGGTGCGCGCCGATGTGGGGATCATCGGTGACGATGAGAACGATGCTTTCGTGGGGAGCGGAAGCCTCATCCTCCCGCCACAGGTCTTTCACGACGGACGCGTCGATGCGTCGGACTGCCTGGGCTGTTCGTGGCGCGCCGTGGTCCAGTGCGAGATGACGACGGCTGGATCCTGTCGTGGGCCGGCGCGACTGTGCGGTCCGAACGGTCAGTGGCTGCGCGTCTACCTCACCCGTCCGGGCGCAGCCGAGCGTGACTTGGGCGCTGCGTGCTACGGCGAGGGTGGTCCGGTGAGCCGCTGGCGGGTGGAGAGCAGTCTCACAGAATCCATGATCGAGTTCGTGCCCCCGTTGCGACCCAGCCGTCTCCCTGCGGGCAACGCCCTCGTCCAGTTGCCGGTGTACGTCGATGCGGGACAGGAGGCCGGGCCTCGAGAGATTGACACGACGATCGTCGATCTTCCGGTGCATCTGCGGCTAGACCCGGAATGGCGCTGGGATTTCGGAGACGGGCGGCGTATCGGTGGCGAGGTTCCCACCGCCGACCACACATATCGACGTTCTGCCTCGCCCCTGGTCCGGGTGGCGACGATCTGGCGAGGGACCTATTGGGTGGGTGGGCTGGGTCCACTGGTGTTGGGTGGGTGGGCTGGGTCCACTGGTGGTGGACGGCCCGGTGACCCAGGAGGCGTCCATGGTTGTCCCCGTGGGCGAAGGCCGCGCCGTCCTGGTTCACTGACCATGCCCTCTCGGCGGGGGGCCCGGACACGATCGGCAGTGGTTTCGCGTAAAGGAGCGCGCAGTCGGCGCGGGTGACACCCCGGCCCGGGGCCGGGTGCGGTCATTGGGGAATACCGTGAGACACTTCCGATGTTTCCGCTCCGGAAACGCGCCCGTCCAAGACCTCTCCGGTCTTGACACGGGCCCTCTTCATGGGACTAGG
>JALQUH010000187.1 GCA_023263845.1 Candidatus Nanopelagicales bacterium
GGTCCTTGAACTCTCACTTCGTGAGGCACTCCAACTCGGCCACAACTACATCGGTACCGAGCACATCCTGCTCGGCCTCATTCGCGAAGGCGAGGGCGTGGCCGCCCAGGTACTGGTCAAGTTGGGCGCCGACCTCAATCGTGTTCGCCAGCAGGTCATTCAGTTGCTCTCGGGCTACCAGGGCAAGGAGCCGGCCACCTCAGGCGGCCCCGCCGAAGGCACTCCTTCCACCTCGCTCGTGCTCGACCAATTCGGCCGCAACCTCACGCAGGCCGCCCGCGAGGGCAAACTCGATCCGGTCATCGGTCGCGAGAAGGAGATCGAGCGCGTGATGCAGGTGCTCTCGCGCCGTACCAAGAACAACCCCGTTCTTATCGGCGAGCCCGGTGTCGGTAAGACCGCCATCGTCGAAGGACTCGCTCAGAACATCATCCGCGGCGAGGTCCCGGAGACCTTGAAGGACAAGCAGCTGTACACCCTCGACCTCGGGGCGCTGGTGGCCGGTAGCCGCTACCGCGGTGATTTCGAGGAGCGCTTGAAGAAGGTTCTCAAGGAGATCCGTACCCGCGGCGACATCATCTTGTTTATCGACGAGATGCACACCCTTGTCGGTGCGGGAGCTGCGGAGGGTGCGATCGATGCTGCGAGCATCCTCAAGCCGATGCTCGCCCGTGGCGAACTCCAGACCATCGGCGCGACCACCCTGGACGAATACCGCAAGTACGTCGAGAAGGATGCCGCCCTTGAGCGCCGGTTCGCACCGGTGCAGGTCAACGCGCCCGACGTCAGCGACACCGTGGAGATCCTCAAGGGTCTGCGTGATCGGTACGAGTCCCATCACCGCGTGTCGATCACCGACAGTGCTCTAGCCGCGGCGGCTCGGCTGTCCGATCGCTACGTTTCCGATCGGCAACTTCCGGACAAGGCCATTGACCTCATTGACGAGGCAGGCTCGCGTCTGCGGATTCGTCGCATGACCGCCCCGCCGGACTTGCGCGAGTTCGACGAGCGCATCGCTGATGTTCGTCGCGCCAAGGAGTCGGCGATCGACGAGCAGGACTTCGAGAAGGCCGCTTCCCTGCGCGACGACGAGAAGAACCTCCTCGCCGAGAAGGCGCAGCGCGAGCGTGAGTGGAAGGCCGGTGACATGGATGTCGTGGCCGAGGTCGACGAGAAGTTGATCGCCGAGGTGCTCGCGCTCATGACCGGCATTCCGGTGACCGACCTCTCCGAGGACGACGCCCAGCGCCTCATCCGCATGGAGGAGGAGTTGCACCGCCGAGTGATCGGCCAGGAGCAGGCGATCAAGGCCCTGTCCAAGTCGATTCGCCGCACCCGTGCGGGGCTGAAGGACCCCAAGCGCCCGTCGGGTTCCTTCATCTTCGCCGGACCCTCCGGCGTCGGCAAGACCGAGTTGTCCAAGACGCTCGCGGAGTTCCTGTTTGGCGACGAAGGCGCGCTCATCTCCCTGGACATGAGCGAGTACTCCGAGAAGCACACGGCTTCCCGACTCTTTGGTTCACCTCCCGGCTACGTCGGCTACGAAGAGGGTGGCCAACTCACCGAGAAGGTGCGCCGCAAGCCGTTCTCAGTCGTGCTGTTCGACGAAGTAGAGAAGGCTCACCCAGACATCTTCAACTCGCTGTTGCAGGTGCTGGAGGAGGGTCGCCTGACCGATGCCCAGGGCCGCGAGGTGGACTTCA
>JALQUH010000137.1 GCA_023263845.1 Candidatus Nanopelagicales bacterium
CGCAACATAAATGGACTGTGGGTTGCCCCTTCGGGACAACCCACAGTCCATTGGCGGTGGCGGTGGGATTTGAACCCACGGTGGAGTTGCCCCCACACACGCTTTCGAGGCGTGCTCCTTTGGCCGCTCGGACACGCCACCGCCGAAGAGGGTACACACTCCGCGGGCTGCGGCTTCAACGGCGTCGCGCGAAGAAGTCCTTGACCACCTGACCGCATTCGTCCGCTAAAACTCCTCCGACCACCTCCGGCCGGTGACTGAGTCGACGGTCCCGCAGGACATCCCAGGTCGATCCAGCCGCCCCGTAGTCCGGGTTCCACGCGCCAAAGACGACACGGTCCACCCTCGCCAGGGCGGCGGCCCCCGCACACATGGGGCACGGCTCCAAAGTCACGACAAGCGTGCATCCCGACAGGTGCGTGTCGTCGAGCACCAAGGCCCCCTCCCTTAACACCATGACCTCGGCGTGCGCGGTCGGATCCGTGAGTTCCTCGCGGCGGTTGGTCGACGTGGCGATGTGCTCCCCCTGCCGGTCAAGCAGCACGGCCCCGACAGGCACGTCGTCGGACTCCGTCAGCAACGCCTGTCGCGCGTATTCGAGGGCCTGTCGCATGGCAGCGACATCCTCCGCACGGAATTGCACCGGACTAGCGATCGAGAGAGTCGAGAACTTCGGCGAACTGATCTCCGAAGCCGAGGCGGGCGGCGATGGTTGCGACCTGCTCGTCCGGATAGAGATCAGGATCGTCAAGGATGATCTCCATCTCGGTGATGGGCACCCCCATGTCACTGAGCAGACCGACGTCGCCCACGGGCTCGATCTCATCCAGCTCGTCATCCGGTATGTCGGCACCGATCATCTCGGCAGCAGCCTCGGCGATCGGCCAATCCAGTGCCGCGGCCACATCCGACAGCAGGAGTCGCACCGAGCCTTCCGGCATCACGCGCACGGCCAAGAAAAAGTCCTCTACTGCCAGCAGCAGCCCCACAGCCCCCCGATCAGCGACAAGTTGGCGCAGGGTGCCGACCAGGACATCCATGGATTCGGTGGCCCGAGGCGGCAGGGGGGCCAGCGCCCAATGCCCGCCCTCGCTCCAGGCCGCAAGGGCGATATCGATTCCCATCTCGTCGTCCACTGCCACCTCCCTCACAACCCGTCCCGTGCATGGTGACACGACCGGGACCGTCCGCGAGAGGGGAATCGACCGATACGCTGCCCAAATGCGCACACTCGTCGTCGAGCACCCGCTCGTAGCCCACAAGCTCACCACCCTGCGCGACAGCACCACGGAGTCGTCGACGTTCCGCCTGCTCGTCGAAGAACTCGTGACACTGCTCGCCTACGAGGCAACCCGTGACCTGCGCGTCGTCCCCGTCGACATCACGACGCCGGTGGCGCCGACGACCGGCGTTCATATCGCCCGCCCCCGTCCACTCGTCGTACCCATCCTGCGCGCCGGCCTCGGCATGCTGGAGGGCATGACCCGGCTCATGCCAACCGCGGAGGTGGGCTTCCTGGGCATGGTCCGCGACGAGACCTCCCTGGTCGCCTCGACGTACGCTGACCGGATCCCGCACGGTCTTGAAGGCCGACAGGTCTTCGTGCTCGACCCGATGCTGGCCACCGGCGGCACTCTCGTCGCCGCGATCGACCTGCTCTTGGAGCGCGGTGCCAGTGACGTCACCGCCATCTGCCTGCTCGCAGCACCCGAGGGGCTTGCGCGACTTGAGCAGGCGTACGCCGACCGGCCAGTCGATGTCACCGTCGTCTCTGCCGCGCTGGACGAGCGCCTAAACGACAAGGGCTACATCGTCCCGGGTCTCGGCGATGCCGGTGATCGCCTCTACGGCGTCGTCTGAATCGATCGACCACCCCAGCCATGCGCAGTCCGCTCGCCTACGTCCGTGGCATACGCCGCCCCGAGGCCTTCCACGGACACGGAGTGGTGAAGGACTTCTTCGAGGGCTGGTATGTGAAGGCCGTTGACGCTCGACAAGACGCCCGATGGGCGTTCATCCCCGGAGTGTTCCGCGGCCGCGATGGCGATGCGATCACCGATGAGGCATTCGTCCAGGTCCTGGACGGGGCGACCGGTCGGTCCTGGTACCACCGGTACGACGTTACTGAGTTCAGCGCATCAGCCGACGACTTCGACGTGCGCGTCGGACCCAACACGTTCAATCGCTCAGGACTGCACGTGGATCTCCCGGGAGTCAGCGGCGACATCGCGTTCACTGACCCGTTCGAACCTTGGCCGGTGACATGGCGTCGTCCAGGGATCATGGGGCCGTATGCCTGGGCACCCCTCATGGAGTGCTACCACGGCATCGTTTCCTTCGGCCACGGACTCGACGGCGTCCTGGTAGCGGATGGCGTCGAGCAGGACTTTTCCGGCGGTCGGGGCTACATCGAGAAGGACTGGGGGCGCGCATTTCCTGCCGGCTATGTGTGGCTGCATTCGAATCATCTCGCCGGTGAACCTGATGCCTCGCTGATCGCCTCGGTCGCCATCATCCCGTGGCTGCGCTCATCATTCCGCGGCTTCATCGTCGGTCTGCGCATCCACGATCGCGTGCATGCCTGGTCGACATACAACGGATCTCGTGAGCACCGGCTGCAGATCGACGAGACCCATGTGCGGTGGAGCCTGTCCGGCCCATCCGGTCTGCTGGAGATGTCAGCCGAACGAGTGCGAGGGGGGTTGCTGCACGCACCGGTTCGCACACGCATGCATGAGCGCGTGGAAGAGACCTTGGACGCCACCGTTCAGGTGCGGGTGACCGCTCCGAACGGACGGGTCGTCGTCGACACGGTCGCGACCAGTGCCGGACTCGAGGTGCACGGGGATCTCGACCGACTCCTCGCCGTGGGAGCGCGCTGAACCTTCTCCCCCACCGTGGGAGAAACAGCAGTGGGGTCAGAAGGGATTGTCGTCGTCGCGACCGGCGAGGATCTGCGCCACCACGCGCATCATCATCGCGGCGGCGAGGAACAGGCCGCCGAACCCGATGATCCGCATGGGATTGGCCACCGTGTCGTTGCCCTCCATGCCGGCGGCGATGAGCAGCAGGCCCGAACCCAGCAATCCGATGACCCCAATGACCGTGAAGAGCACCCGGTTGATCCAGTGCTCCATGCGGTTGCCGTCCGGGCCCTCGAAGCGATCCACGCGCATCGTGAACCGACCTGACCTCGCCTGCAGAGCGAGATCCTCGCTCAATTGCGGCATGGATCGCAGCGCCGGGAGCGCACGGACAAGTTCGCGGGCGAGTTGATCGCGCGGATTGATTTCGGAGTCCTGAACGATCTTGCCCATCCGCGCCTGAGCCGCCGGTCCCATCCGGAAGGACGGGTCGACCGATCGGAGGGTCCCATCAAGGGTCAGGATCGCCCGTGCCAACAAGGTGAGGGCCGGCGGAGCACCGACGCCGTGTCGGTTGAGTACTCGAATGATCTTCGTGATCGCAGCCGGGTCGAAGCCTCCACCCTGCACGTTGGTGAGGACGACACCGATATCGAACTCGAGACTGGAGATATCCAGACTTTCGCCGTCGTGGCCGGCAATCCGACGCACGGCCCGGGCCAGAATTGACGGGTCCCGCATCGTGAAGCCGATGGCCATCTGCTGCAGGCCCTCGAGGGTGATCGGGTCGATCATGCCCACCGAGCCGAAGTCGATGAACCACAGCGTGCCCTCGCGATCGATCAGGACATTTCCCGGGTGCGGATCTGCGTGGTAGACCCCATCGCTCAGGATCTGCGCGAGGAATGAGTTCAAGAGATGGTCCGCCAACTCAGGGCGCGGCACACCGGTGGCGTTGACCGCCGGAACGTCCGACACCGGTTCTCCGACCACCTCGTCCATGACGAGTATGCGCTGTGTCGTGAGATCCCGGTAGATTTCCGGGAAGGCAACCCCCACGTCGTCGGCGCGCGCTGCGCGCATCAGGGCATTGTTCGAAGCCTCGCGGGTGAAGTCCAACTCATCCCGAATTCCGGCGACCAACTCTTGCGCGATACGTACGGCACCCATGCGCCGGGCCTGGTCCGAGCGCCGTTCGACCTTGCGGGCGGCCCAAATCAAGACGCGTCCGTCGATGTCAACGCTCTGCTCAATGCCGGGCCGCTGCACCTTTACGATGACGCGGCGGCCATCAAGGAGGGTGGCCCGGTGCGTTACCCCAATCGACGCCGCAGCGAGCGGCCGATCATCGAACTCGCTAAAGATCTCGTCGATCGGCATGCGTAACTCGGACTCGACAACGGCACGCACAACCTCCGGCGGCAGGCCGGGAACCGACGTACGCAGTTGGCTCAGCTCATCGATGAAAGTAGCTGGCAGGAGGTCATCGCGCGTGGAGGCGATCTGACCGAACTTCACGAGCATGCCGCCGGCTTCCTCGATCGTTTCGCGCACGCCGTGGGCCGTTTCCGGAGACACAAGTTCGGCGCGTGAGGCCAGACGTCGACCGATGAGCCCGTTGTGGCGGGCTGCCCGGGTGATCTGAAGCAGGCGCCGCGTGACCGCGATACGGATGCGCAAGGCGGCCAGGGGACGCCGGCGTCGTCGACCGCGCCGTGGTCGCAGCATCGCGTCGATGATGAGGCTGACCACGAGCGAGACGATGAGGGCGTAGACCACCCAGCCGATGACCAATTGCAAGGTGCCAAACGGATCGGTCTCAATGTCGAGTTCGACGTTGCCCTGGATCTGCACCAATAGCAGCACCGCGCCACCGAAGAACCCGGCGATTCCCGCCGCGAGGGAGCGCACCCGTCCGCGACGCACGTCGAGGATGCGTCCGGCCAGCCAGCCCATGAGGAGCGACGCCATGAAGATAAAGAGCAAGACGACGAGGAAGTCCCACATCGAGCCGTCGCTGGTGATCATGGCCCCATGCTCTCAGAAGGGCCCGGCCCGCGGACCCCACCGGCTGCTCCCCAGCCCCCCACGAGTGCCCACTCACCATTGCCTTCGTGGAACCGCATGCACCTTCGTCTACCGTACGGCCAAACTTCCGTGCCATGGTGGAGACATGAGTCGTACGCCGTTATCGCCCCGCAACTGGTCTCCGCCCACTGATGCTGGCCTGCGCGGGCCCTTTGCTGCCAACGAAGCACTCGCCCATGTCGCAGTGCTCCCCGTCCCCGGAGCCGGGGCCGAGGATGTCGCGGTCGATGCAAACGGCCACCTGTATACGGGTACCAAGGAGGGCTACCTGCTGCGCGTTTCCCCTGACGGTCGCCATGTCGAGCGCTTCGCGCAGACCGGGGGAAGGCCGCTCGGCATCGAGGTCCATCCCGACGGCTCGATTATCGTGTGCGACGCGCATCGCGGTCTGCTCCAGGTCGACACGACGAACGGCGACATCACCGTCCTGGTCTCTGCGATCAACGGAACACCCATGCGCTTCACCAACAACTGTGACATCGCAGCAGATGGTTCGATCTACTTCAGTGACTCGTCCATGGTCTTTGGCATCGATGAGTTCAAGGGAGACCTCATCGCGCACACCGGCACAGGCCGGCTACTGCGTCGAAACACCGACGGCACTGTCGACGTACTCGTTGAGGGTCTCGACTTCGCCAACGGCGTCGCGCTCGCCCCGGATGATTCGTTCGTCCTCGTCGCAGAGACCGGCGGATACCGCGTGACCCGCCTGGACCTCACCGGCCCGGACGCCGGCCGACGTTCGGTCATCATCGACAACCTGCCGGGCCTACCGGACAACATGTCCACGGGTGACAACGGGGTCTTCTGGATGGCGATGCCTTCCACGCGCAATGCGCTGCTCGATCGCCTCCTGCCGCGGCCGGGCTTCCTGCGCAAGGCAGTCTGGGCCTTACCGGACCGGCTACAGCCCGAGGCCAGCCGCATCACCTGGGTGGTGGGTCTCGACGGTGAGGGTCGAGTCCGGCACAACCTGCAGGGACCCGGGACCGACTATCACTACGTCACCGGTGTTCGTGAACATGGGGGGCGTCTCTACCTCGGCAGCCTCGTGGAGTCGGGAATCGGCGTCGTCGAATCGCCCGTGTGACACAGCCGTCTGAGTTGCTTACTACGCCTCGAGTTCGGGGTGTACATCGTCCCGCGGCGCATCCGTCTTCGCGCCAGCGAGCCACCCGACCAGACGTAGGCCATAGCCGACCGACGGCCCGATGAGCAGGGCGAACAGCAACGTGCCGATGCCGACCGTGCCACCGAGCAACCAGCCGACCGCCAGGACGCTCACCTCGATACCCAAACGCACCGGGGTGACCGCGACGCCGGTGCGCACATGAATGCCGGTCATGAGCCCGTCGCGGGGCCCTGGACCGAGATTGGTCGTGAGGTAGAGGCCGCTACCGATTCCGACGAGCGCGATTCCGAGCAGCACCTGACCCACCCGCCAGACCAGACCCTCCGGGTTCGGCAGGACGGCGATCATGACCTGCAGGGCCGTAGCGATGACGACGGCATTGGCCACGGTGCCCAGACCCGGTCGCTCGCGCAGAGGTATCCACATGAGCAGGACCACCACGCTGGTGAAGAACGTCGCCACTCCGATTCCCAGTCCGGTGCGCACCGATAGTCCCTGGGCGAAGACGGTCCAAGGTGCGTTGCCCAGCGCGGCGTCGACGAGCATCGCCTCGCCGGTGCCGAAGAGCCACAGGCCAAGAATGAGAATGACGAACGTGACCGGTCCGGTTCGCCAGCGCGAACCTTCGACGCGCCAACGCGTGCGCGGAATCGTGCGCGACGGCACGATGCGTTGCCACAGGGTCACCGGGAGAATGTACGGGTCGACAGGTCGAGGCGGTGCGGCGCCCTTTCAGTCGATCACCGCGCGACGTGGTCCGCCGCCCCAGGTGAGGTAGTTCCAGCCCCAGTCCGCGAGAACGCTGGCCCGATTGCGACCACCGGCGAGATAGGCGACGTGCAGGGCCAACCAGGCCAGCCATGCAGCGGTCCCGTGGAGCCGCTTGCCACCGGGAGTCTCGACCACGGCTCGGCGGCGGCCGATGGTGGCCATCTGGCCCTTGTCCGTGTAGCGGAACGGCGACAGCAACCGCCCCTGCACTTGGGCGGCGATATTGCGTGCCACATGGCGGCCCTGCTGCATCGCCACCGGCGCAACCATCGGCAGGATCGTCCCGTCATCGCTGAAGGCCGCGGTGTCTCCGACCACCCAGACATCGGGCACACCCGGCACGTGGAGGAACTCATCGACCAGCACGCGGCGCGACGGACCGGTCATCGCGATGTCTGACCACAGTTCAGGAGCGGCCACTCCCGCGGACCAGATGACCGTTCCCGCATGCAGGATCTCTCCGGACTTCAGGTGCACATCGCGCTCGTACATGCGATCCACCGCGCAATCGAGCTTGACGATGACGCCCAGCTCCTGCAGTTCCTCGCGCGCATGCTCACTCGACTCCGGGGTGAAAGATGGCAGAAGCCGAGGACCGGCCTCAACCAACGTTACGTTTGCGTAGCGCGCTATCTGCGGATACTCGCGCGCAATTCCACGCTGGAGTTCGGCGACGGCCCCGCTGACCTCCACTCCGGTTGGCCCACCACCGGCGACAACCACGCGAAGAGCTTCGCGAGGGAGCCGGCCCTCCTGGACCTCCTCATAGTTGGTCAGTAGACGCTGCTTGATACCGCGCGCCTGGGCAATGTCCTTCATTTGCAGGGCGTTCTCCTCCACCCCGGGGATGCCGAACGTCGTGCCCACGCTGCCGGTCGCGATGACAAGTTGGTCGTACTCCAGCCGCTGACCGTCGAATAACAGAACCTGATGCTTGCGCGGATCCACGCGAACGACCTCACCACGGACAAAGGTGATGCCAGGGATCGCCGCGCGAACGGGATAGGCAATGTCATCCTCGGGCAGCCCGCCCGTGGCTACCTGGTAAAGCAATGGGCTAAACAGTTGGTACGGGTGGCGATCGACCAGGGTGACGTTGATGCCGGGGGTGCTGCGCAGAATCTTGGCCGCTTCGAGACCGGCAAATCCTGCCCCGATGATGACGACGCGGGTAGTGCTGGACACGCGAGAATCCTCGCATGCACCATCACGGTGAAGTCATCGGGCACACCTGATCAAGGCCGGGCAGGCCCGTCTCGTCGCCCGCGATCTCGGCGTAGAGCCGCGGACAATCGACGGCAACCTCATCGCTCAGGGTCGCCACCTCGGCGAGGATGTCCAGCGCCTCCGCCGGCCCCGCCGCATCCCGAAGAGCCCGCAGTTGCCCGGCGACCTGCTCGTAGGGGCTCAAGGTCGATGCCGCGCTCGGCTCCTGCGCCAGGCGGGAGCGGTCCGCTTCGGTCAGTTCGGGCAGGTCGATCCCATGACGGTGGGCCTGGGCGACCACCACCTCTTCCACCGTCGGGAGATCATCGACGGCCGTGCTGTCCGGTGAGGTAAGGGATCCCCAGATCAGCCAACCCACCAGGACAACACACAGGCCCGCTACGCCGATGACCACGACGGCAGCAACCTTGGGCATGTCTCCATGGTGACCCACCGCCCGTGATTTCCGCGCGTTGCGACTCAATTCGCTAGGGAGAGCCGTAGCCTTCCCATCATGTCCGTCACGCAAACCACGACCGACCGACGCTGGTGGTCCCTCGTCGGCCTCTGCCTGGTGACCGCACTCGTGTGGGTCACCGCCAGCGACATCTCCATCGCGCTTCCCACCATCGCCCGCCAACTCGGCGGCTCGATGGACACCATGCAGTGGGCGGTCAATGGCTACTTCCTGGCCGGTGCTCTCATCATCGTCGGCGGGCGTGTGGGCGACATCTTCGGTCGACGACTGATCTTTGGCATTGGAACGGGCCTGGTCATCGTCGGATCCATCGTCGCTGGCATCGCCACCGGCCCAGGACTCCTCATCCTCGGTCGCGTCATCGAAGGTGTCGGTGCGGCTGCCATCTTGCCGACCGCCCTGTCGACCATCGCCGTGATCTTCACCGGCAAGCAGCGTGACACGGCCATTGCCGCCTGGATTGCGGTGTGCTGGGGTGCGCAAGCCTTCGGGCCGCTCGTCGGCGGCATCATCGTGGAGTCCCTCAACTGGCGCTGGATCTTCTGGATCAATATCCCGATTGGGATCGCGGCCCTCGCCCTGGTCTGGTGGGCCACTCCGGAGACCCGTGAGGAGGGGGCAGCCCGCAGTATTGACTTTGGCGGCGTCATCACACTGGTCGGCAGCATCTTCCTGCTGTCTCTTGCCCTCGTCTTCGCCGACGAGGTCCCGCTCTGGCAGACCGGGGCCACACTCGCTGCAAGCGTGATCCTCATCGTGCTGTTCATCCTCATCGAACGGCGCGTGGCCAACCCCATCGTCGTACTGTCCATCTTCCGTAAGCGACGCTTCAACGGCGCCGTGACGGCGAACCTCATTGCGAACTTCGTCTTCGGCGGCGTCGTGTTCTTCATGGCGCTGTACCTGCAGGTCGTCGAAAACTACGGCCCGCTGGAGGCCGGCCTGCTCATGCTCCCCGCGACCATCCCGATCCTCATCGTGAATCCGCTCGGCAACTGGCTCGGACGCCGCTTCGGCGCCGCCATGCCCACCGCCGTGGGCATGGCGCTGCTCGCCATCGCCGCCCTTCTCCTGCTGGACCTCGGCGGCAGCTACACCGAACTCCTGGCCCCCTTCATCCTCATCGGCACGGGCATCGGCCTGCAGATCACCCCGTGTGCCGTCGCCGCGGTCGAGGATCCCGGCGATGCAGGTGAGGGTGTCGTTTCCGGCGTCTTCAAGGCGGCGTCCATGATCGGCGGCTCGCTCGGCGTGGCCGTCGGCACCGCCGTCTTCCAGTCCGACGCTCGCCACCAACTCACCGATGTGCTGGCGGCCGCCAAACTCTCCCCCGACCAGATCACCACGATCATGAACGTGATCACCGGTGGGGTCCGACTCGAGGACGTTGCCCCTTCAATCCCGAACAACGCTCACGAGATCATCGTGTCCGTCTTCGATCAGGCGGTGGGGGTTGCCATGTGGCCCTCGATTGCGGTTTCGGTGATCGGTGTCATTGTTGCTCTTGTCCTGTTGCGTGGCCGCGGACCGGCCCAGGAAGGAGTCGAGTGACAGCCATGATTGCCGTGGGAGACCGCATCCCCAACACATCCCTCCTCGTGATGGCCGACGGCCGCCCAACACCGACGACGACGTCAGATCTGCTCGGCGCCGGCCGAGTCGTCCTCTTCGCGGTTCCTGGGGCCTTCACACCTACCTGCTCCACCGTTCACCTACCGTCGTACGTCGATACGGCGGCCGACCTCGCCTCTGCCGGTGTCGATCGGATCGTGTGCCTGTCGGTCAACGACCCCTTCGTTATGGCGGCGTGGGCCCGCGCCGAGGGAATCGGTGACGAGATCGTCATGGCTGCCGACGGCAATGCCGATTTCACGCGCGCGATCGGCATGGAAGTCGATGCATCGCGCGGCGGGATGGGCATCCGCTCCCGCCGCTACGCGATGGTGCTCAACGACGGGGTGGTGACGAACTTCCTGCCCGAGGAGGACGGCTTCTCCGCAATCGTGAGCACCGGTTCGTGCGTGCTGGACGCTATCCGCGTCTAGTCCGCCATCCCCAGTGAGCGTGGCGGTGTGCCGCTGTAGGTCACGGTGAGCAAACGAGTCGCGCGCGTGAGGGCCACGTAGAGGTCGCTGCCCGCCTGGGCTCCTTCGATGTCGATGAGATCCGGTTCGACGACGAAGACGATGTCGAACTCAAGCCCTTTGGCCTGCCGCACGGTCAGCACCGAGACATCCGCGTCAAGTCGGTCGTCCCCGTGCCCCACGGTGCCCGGGGGGCAGGCCTCGATGACAGCCCGCTCAACATCATCCTGCTGCGATGGCGCCGTGATCACCGCGATTCGCCCGAAGTCGGACTCCCTCGTCGCTTCTCGCACCAGCGCTGCGACGTTGGTGAACTCGTTCACGGCAACAACACGCGGCGGCTCACCGTCTCGGATTGACTCCAGTGGCGACGGTTCACGGCCGGCGATACGCAAGGCCTCGCGCGCCAGTTCCATTATGGGTCGGGGGGTCCGATAGTTGACGGTGAGTTGCTCCACGCGCCAGCGAGGTTTGGTGCGGTGCCGGGAGGCGGTGACATCTCTAAGGGCCTGCTCCCAGGATCGGGCCCCAGCGCGGGTCGCCACCTGATCAAGATCCCCCACGACCGTCATCGACAGCGACGGGCACCGACGCGCAAGGACCCGCCACATCATGGGGGACAGTTCCTGCGCCTCATCCACGACAACGTGCCCGAACACCCATTCGCGATCCATCGATGCGCGCTCGGCCACCGACAACACCTCGCCCGGCCCGGAGTACCGATCAATGAGCTGATCGGCGGAGACCCCTCGGGTACCCGTCATCTCGAGGACCGACTGCGCATAGTCAAGTTCGGCTTGCCGGTCTGCCTCGGCCCGCGCCTGAGATCGGCGCTCAGCTTCGTCATCGACACCGAGACATTCGGCCGCCTCATCGAGCAGGGGTACGTCGGCAGGAGTCCACGCCGCCCCATGGTCGCGTTGCAGGAGAGCGCGCTCGTCAGCGCTCATGCCGGGCGCTGCATGCTCGAGCCGCCGCGGATTAGCCCACAGGTCCGCAATCAATTGCTCGGCAGTTATGGGCATCCAGGCGAGGTTGACCTCCCGCCGCACATCCGGAGCATCGCGCAGATCAGCGATAAGAGCCTCACGATGATCGGCAAGGTCAACATGCATGGCCTCGGCCAGTTGATCGGCCAGGGAGTCGAGCAGCGTGAGGGCGAACGTACGGCGGGCGACATTATGCGGCCGACGCGACGCACGAGCGCGATCACGCGCGGACTGCACCATGGCCGGTGTCATCGTCAACGTGATGCCGCCGACGTCGAGGGTTCGCGGCGAATCTGGGATGCGCTGGCGAGCGCGCACGGCGCGGCTGACGACGTCGGCCATCGCCTTGCGACCCTTGATTTCTGCCACCTGGTCCGGCTCCCAGGCGCGCGCATCAATTCCGGGGTAAAGCTGGCCGGCGGTACGCAGGACGGCAGCCGTCTCGCCAAGCGCGGGTAAAACCTGCCCGATGTAGTGCAGGAAGATCCGATTCGGTCCGACAATGAGGACGCCTGAGCGGCCGAGCTTTTCGCGGTGGGTGTAGAGCAGGTATGCCGCTCGATGCAGGGCCACTACCGTCTTGCCGCACCCGGGTCCGCCTTCCACCACGAGGATGTCATCCAACGGTGCGCGCACGATGACGTCCTGTTCGGCCTGCATTGTCGCCACGATGTCGTTCATGCGACCGGTGCGACGTGCCGCCAGTGCCGCCATGAGGACGCCGCCCCCCTGCACATCCGCAGCGGTGACTCCGCCGACACCATCGGCCAAGGCGCCGAGGTCGAGAACGTCATCCTCTAGTGCAGTCACGTCTCGCCCGGACGTCACGATGTGACGACGGCGTATGACGCCACGGGGATCGGCCGCCGTCGCTTGATAGAAGGGCTCGGCTGCGGGGGCGCGCCAGTCGGTGAGCATGGGCTGCTGATCGTCGTCAGCCAGTCCGAGCCGGCCGATGTAACGCTGGCCGTCACCGGATAGGTCGAGGCGACCGAAGCACAGCCGTGATTCGGCAGCATCCAGGGCTGCGAGCCGGTCGGTGTACAGGCGGACGAAAGCGTCCTGCTCGGTCAACGCGGCAGGGGTTCCTGCGGTCTGCTCGCGCTGCGACCGACGAAGGTCGGCCCGGGTGCGTTCGCGAAGGGTGTCGAGACGGTCATAGAGGTGGGCAACCACGGCACGCTCAGCGCTGAGTTCACGCTCACGGCCTTCCCCCATGACGCCTCCCGAAAATTACGCGAGGATCGATCATGCCGCACGGGGCCGCATAGGCTGCGCCCGGGTCGGGTGAGCGGGGGATTTCAGCGGGCGAGCTAGGGAAGCGCGAAGCTCCGGGCGCTCCAGTCGGCCCAGTCAAAGTTCCACATCGCCCCGGGCCCCTCGGTCCAGTCGACCTCCGGGCCGGTGGTCTCCTGAATCACGGGGTCACCTTCGAAGGCCCACTTGAAGAACCAGATCGCGTCCTCGGTCGACATGTTGGTGCAGCCGTGCGAGGTTGACGCATAGCCGAGGTTGTAGAGGTTCCATGGAGCAGCGTGCAAGTACTCACCACTCGGAGTCGTGCGAAGCGCGTAGGGAACCATCACGTCGTACGGCTCGAGCGGTCCGGGATTGACCATGCGCTTGACCTCGTAGCGCTCGAGGATCGCCTTGATGCCGGAGGTGGTCTCCCAACCCGACTTGCCCAGCGATACCGGGACCCTGCGGATGGTGATCCCGTCGCGCTTCACCTTGCCGATCAGTTTGGTCGAGTTCATCTCGAAGATCTGCGACCGGCCGATGCGGAACTTCACGACCGGATCGATGGTGGCGAGATTGTGCTCCACCCAGCTGAACTTGACCTTGACGTCCATGTAAGCGGGCCAGAACTCCGCCGGGCGGAACGCCATCGTGCGATCGTCGGGCCAGCTCCATGCCGCCAGTCCGAGCGGCTTGCTGGTCTCCACGACGGCAGCCTGCTCCAGAAGCGCCTTCTGCTCGTCCGGCACGTCGTAGCCGAACTGAATGCGAATGATGATTCCTACGCCGTACAAG
The DNA here is from genome assembly GCA_023263845.1 of Candidatus Nanopelagicales bacterium. Taxonomy (GTDB): domain Bacteria; phylum Actinomycetota; class Actinomycetes; order S36-B12; family S36-B12; genus Mxb001. The sequence goes on from JALQUH010000137.1 coordinate 13,647, forward strand.
GCCTTGGCCTCATCGGGATAGACGTCGGTGACGTAGGCGGGGTCGCCGTCCCAATCGAGAACGTCGATGTCAGGCGTGTTCAACCGAACCGGTTCGGCGCCGAGCTCATGGGGTTCCCATACCGGCGGAAGATCCGGCTCCACCTCCTGGACCGGGGAGACCGGCTCGGCGGTGACGGTACGAGGTGTGGGCGACGGGGAATCTGTGGAGGCGACCGCGGCGGACTCAGCAAAGGGACTCGCCAATCCGAGGAAGGCGCCGGCGGCGGCGACGAGGACAGCGAGCACCACGAAACCGGAGATCACCGCAACCAAGCGCAGCGATCCCCCCGACCGGCCCGTCTGGGCGTGCCGTCCTGCCACACAACCATGGTGCCAAACGCCGTGCCTGAAGTGACTCGTGGGGTCATTCCGCCGCGCGCGTCGTTATGGCACCGTGACCTCGGGGCAGCGGTTCGCCATGCCTAAGGCAATGCCTATGGCAATCTTCGGGTGTGGATGACGAGATCGATCGGCACATTGTGACGCTGCTCGCACGCGATGGACGGCTCTCCTACGCCGAACTTGGCCGCGAGGTCGGGCTATCGACCTCCGCCGCACATCAGCGGGTGCGGCGCCTCGAACAGCGAGGCATCATCTCCGGCTACCGGGCCACCATCGACGCTCGAGCGGTGGGGTTGCCCCTCACTGCCTTCATCGACCTCACCCCGCTGGACGCCTCCGCCCCCGATGACATCCCCGACCGCATCAGCGGCATCCCTGAAGTGGAGTCGTGCTGGTCGGTCGCCGGGGCCGCCTCCTACGTCCTGCGCGTACAGGTAGGGGAACCGGCGGACTTGGAGGAACTGCTCGCTCGGATTCGGGCCGCGGCGGCGGTCTCTACGCGCACGACCGTCGTCCTTTCAACGGCCTTCGAGGGACGGCCCCCGGCCGTCTGACGTGGCCTTAGGCCGACATCTCCTCGTCAATCGCGGCGACGAAGGCGTCGACGTCGGACTCAGTGGTGTCCCAGGAGCACATCCAGCGGACCTCACCGGTCGCCTCATCCCAGGTGTAGAAGCGGAATCGCTCCTGCAGTCGCGCGGTGGCCGCCGGGGGCAGGATGGCAAAGACAGCGTTGGCGTCGACTCGACGCAGGACCTCAACCCCGCTTATCTGCCCCACGCCGAGGGCGAGTCGCTGGGCCATCGCATTCGCATGCGAGGCATTACGCAGCCAGAGGTCATCGGTGAGGAGCGCGGCAAGCTGGGCACTGATGAAGCGCATCTTGCTTGCCAGTTGCATGTCGGTCTTACGGGCGAATGGCACATCCATCGCAAGTTCAGGATTGGTGACGATGACCGCCTCGGCACCCATTGCGCCATTCTTGGTGCCGCCGAAAGAGATCGCATCCACGCCGATATCGGTGGTGATCGCCCGCAGCGGGACACCGAGCGAAGCCGCCGCATTGGCGAGTCGAGCTCCATCCACGTGGACGTGCAGCCCGTGCTCGTGGGCTCGACGTACCAAGGACCCGAGTTGATCAATGGTGTACGCCGTCCCCAACTCCGACGACTGCGTCACCGAGAGCGCGGCTGGCTGAGCGCGGTGCACATCACCCATGCGGTAGATCTGCGCATCGAGTGCCTCGACCGTCAATAGTCCGTCGGTCGTCGGAGCCGTCCACAGTTTGAGGCCGGCCACCTTCTCCGGCGCACCGCCCTCATCCACATGAATGTGGGCCGTGTCGGTGCAGACTACGGCCTCCCAGGATCTTGTCATCGCCTGCAGCGCGACGACGTTGGCCCCGGTGCCGTTGAATACGGGGAACACCTGAGCGTCGGCTCCGAAGTTCTCGCGCACGAGTTCACGCAGGTGCGCGGTCGCGCGATCCTCGCCGTATGCCACGTCATGACCGTCGTTCGCCGCCTCGATCGCCGACAGCACCTCAGGGTGGATGCCGGCGTAGTTGTCACTGGCGAATCCGCGCCACGTCTGGCTCACGTCACTCCTTGGTCAGGTCGACCCGCGCCCCGTTGGCGATGGTGTCACCCTCGAGTATTCCCTTGATCGCCTCACCGAGCGCATCGACGTCGGTGTAGCCGGGAAATTTCCGGTTCGGATCGGCCGCGCGCATATTGGCCGTCACCAGGGCCTTGACCGCAACGATGACCGCGCG
>JALQUH010000090.1 GCA_023263845.1 Candidatus Nanopelagicales bacterium
TCTCGAAGGGGTGCGTGCGCTGTGCGATAAGTACGAGATCGTGTGGATCGCCGATGAGGTCATGAGCGGGTTCGGCCGGACCGGCGCCTGGTTCGCCTGGCAGAACTTCGGTGCCGAGCCCGATCTGATCACCTTCGCCAAGGGATCCAACTCCGGCTACGTCCCGGTCGGTGGTGTGATCATTTCCGACGAGATCGCCGCGACCTTCGACGAGCGCGTGTTCCCCGGTGGCCTGACCTACTCCGGTCACCCGCTTGCGACAGCTTCCATCGTTGCCTCCATCGACGCGATGACCGAGGAAGGCATCGTGGAGAATGCGAAGCGCATTGGGCAGGAGGTCATCGGCCCTGAACTACGCGCCATGGCCGAGCGTCATCCGGTGATCGGCGAGGTGCGTGGCCTCGGTGTCTTCTGGGCGTTGGATCTGGTCAGCAACCGCGCCACGAAGGAGCCGCTGGCACCCTACGGCGGGTCCTCACCGGCGATGAACGAGTTGGTGGCCGAGTGCCGCAAGCGTGGGCTCATGCCGTTCGCGAACTTCAACCGCACACACGTTGTGCCGCCGTGCACCATCACCGACGCCGAAGCCAAGGAAGGTCTCGGCATCCTCGACGAGGTGTTGACGATCACCGACAAGCACTACACCGGTTGAGGTAATCAGAGAACGGGCTGAACCTTGACGCCGTAGACGATCCCGCGACTGGTGTCGACCTGCACCTGGTAGAAGCCGGGGGTGTCGGGGGCGAGCAGATAGACGTCCTTGCCGGACTCTGTCACCTCAAGTTTGCTCACGCCTTTGCCGTCACGGGTGAGTTCGATGATCGTGCCATTGGGCCAAGCCCCGGCAGCGACGCGGAACTTCAGGCCGGCCTCGACCCGCTTGTACGACACGATGCTGAAGGTCTTCACGCGTATGTCGAGCGGAACGGGCTTGAGCTCCCCGACGTAGACGACGTAGCCGAGATCACCGCTGCCACCGGTCTGGGCAAGGACGTCGCGGAAGGTGAAGGTGCCGTTGGCCTTGACGGTGCTGGCGCCGGCCGGTCCGTCTCCGGCCACGAGCCGAACGGTCGTGCCCTCCTTGACGCCCTTGGTGGCGCCCTGGACGTCGAAGAGTTCTCCCGTGGAGTACGCCGTGCCGGGGGAAGGTTTGGTGATCGTGACACTCGGCGCGGTAATGGTGATGGACCTACTTTGCGGGCCGCTGGCGGCGGCAAAGCCAGGCACGGGCTGGTCGGCGTCGCAGGTGTACTGGTTGGCCAAGGGTTGGCAGGCGGCCAGATCCCCCTTTGCCGTCACCTTCAAGGTGCCGCCCTTGTTGGCGCGGGTCTGGATCTCGACGGAGGCGCGCCCCTTGGGATCGGTGAGCACGGTGAAGGTGTTGGCTCCGGTGACGAACACGCCCGGCCCCTTCGCCGGCAGCGATAGATCAACCGAGGCGTTCTCGATCGGATTGCCGAAGACATCGGTGACGCTCACGACGGCATCGATTGATGAACCGGCGTTGACGGTCCCGGCTGAAAGTGACAGCGACACATTGCGTGAGGCCTCGCGCGTGGTGATGACGTTGAAGGTCGCCTCTGCGGAGTTCAACCCTTCGACGACGACCTTGGCCGGCCCCACCGCGGTGGAGAAGAGGTAGGCGGACGCGACACATCGCTCGGCACCGGCTTCGCTGAAGACGGTCACTTCCGGCTCGCCGAGCGTGTCATCGGTGAGAGAGGACAGCAGTTGAGCGCCGCTGGCGCGGAAGCGGACCGGTGCGCCGCTGGCCGAGGTGACGACCTCGAGCCGCAGAATCGAGGGCTGACCGTCGCTGCCGCCGCTGAGGCCGTTGTAGGGCACCACCAGGGAGGTGATGAATTGCGCCGCTGGTACGCCGTTCAGCGTGAAGTCGGCAATGTCGGGCGGGGTCACCGAGTCACCCTCGGCGCACGCGGCCGCCGGCATCGTGGGGGTGGTGACGGTGGGGCTGGGCGAGGAGCCGCTGGAGCCGAACACTCCGCAGGCACTGAGGCTCATGGCTGCGAGCCCCGCGCCCATTGCCCATGCCCCCCGGGCACGCCCTCGCTTCACCAGTCCATGCTACGTGCCAACCGGACCTGAACCCGCCGCTAGGCTCGCCGATCGTGAGAGTTCTCGTGATCGGATCCGGTGCCCGTGAACACGCCCTGGTGCGTGCGCTTCAGCGGGACGCCGAGGTATTCGCCGCACCGGGCAACGCCGGGATCGGGATCGATGCCCCGGTGATACCGGTCGACGCCACGGACGGTGCTGCGGTGGCGGATCTGGCGAGTGAACTCGCCGTCGATCTTGTCGTCATCGGCCCGGAGGCCCCCCTGGTGGCCGGCGTCGCCGATGTCGTGCGGGATCGGGGCATCGCATGCTTCGGGCCGAGTGCGCAGGCCGCGCGGCTCGAGGGCTCCAAAGCCTTCGCCAAGGAGATCATGGCTGCGGCAGGCGTGCCGACTGCCCGCCCGGTTGTGGCGACGACTGTTGTGCAGGCGGAAGCCGCGCTCGACGAACTCGGGTCGCCGTACGTCGTGAAGGACGATGGACTCGCCGCGGGCAAAGGCGTCGTCGTCACGAATGTGCGCGGCGAGGCCTTGGCACATGCCGAGGCGTGCATTGAGGCGGGATCGAGTGTCGTCATCGAGGAGTATCTCGACGGACCGGAGGTCTCCCTGTTTGCCGTCACCGACGGCATCAACGTCGTACCCCTGCAGCCCGCGCAGGATTTCAAGCGGGTAGGCGAAGGCGACACAGGTCCCAACACCGGCGGTATGGGTGCCTACTCGCCCCTGGACTGGGCGCCGGCCGGTCTTGTGGACGACGTGATGCGCACGGTGCTACAGCCGACCGTCGATGAGATGCGTCGGCGCGGGACGCCGTTTGCTGGCCTGCTGTACGCAGGGCTCGCTTTGACGTCGAAGGGCGTCCGGGTCGTGGAGTTCAACGCCCGTTTCGGGGATCCGGAAACGCAGGTCGTGCTGGCTCGACTGGAGTCTTCGCTGTCGGAGCTGTTGCTGGCTGCGGCCACCGGTCAACTGGCGGACTCTCCTCCCCCGGAGTGGAGCGGCGATGCCGCCGTGACGGTGGTCATCGCTGCCGAGGGCTACCCGCAGGCTCCGGTGACGGGCGGGGTGATCACCGGCGTGGCCGATGCGGACCTGCTCGACCGAGTCGACGTCCTGCACGCGGGAACCCGGGTGGACGGCGATCAGGTCGTCGCCAGCGGGGGCCGGGTGCTGTCGGTGGTGGGGCGAGGAGCGAGCCTGGCCGAGGCCCGGGTGCGCGCCTACGCGGGGGTGGAGTTGATCGACCTCCCCGGATCCCACTTCCGCTCCGATATCGCTGCGAGTGGCGAGTAGCGGTAGGGGGGTCTGCGAGAATGACCCCCGTGATTCCTGACATCCTCGCCCAGCGCTACGCCTCGGCGGCGATGGCGGCGATCTGGGCGCCGGAGCATCGCATCATCGCGGAGCGGCGCCTGTGGCTGGCGGTGCTAGGCGCCCAGGCCGATCTCGGCGTTGATGTCGCAGAGGGTGTCATTGCCGACTACGCCCGCGTCGTCGATCAGGTCGACCTCGCCTCGATCGCCGAGCGCGAGCGTGTGACCCGGCACGACGTCAAGGCCCGCATCGAAGAGTTCAATGCGCTCGCGGGGCACGAGCAGATCCACAAAGGCATGACCAGTCGCGATCTCACCGAGAACGTCGAGCAGATGCTGATCCGCGACTCCCTGGCGCTTACCCGCGACAAGGTGGTGGCGGTCCTCGCCCGACTTGCTTCCCTGGCGACCCAGTACGCCGATGTCGCCATCACCGGTCGATCGCACAATGTGGCCGCCCAGACCACGACCCTCGGCAAGCGTTTTGCCAGCTGGGCCGACGAACTGCTTGTCGCCTATGACCGACTGACCGATCTGCTCGAGCGGTATCCGCTGCGAGGCATCAAGGGTCCGGTCGGAACAGCCCAGGACATGCTCGACCTGCTTGACGGTGATGCCGACGCTCTGGCGACATTGGAGTCTTCGGTCGCGCAGCTCCTGGGATTCACGCGCGTACTCGACAGCGTCGGCCAGGTCTATCCACGCTCCCTCGACTACGACGTGGTCACCACACTGGTGCAGGTGGCGGCAGCACCGAGTAACGCTGCGACGACGATTCGACTCATGGCCGGTGCTGAACTCGTCACCGAGGGCTTCCAGCCAGGTCAGGTGGGTTCGAGTGCGATGCCGCACAAGATGAACTCACGATCGTCCGAGCGCATCAACGGTTTCGCCGTCATCCTGCGCGGCTACGCGAGCATGGTCGGTGAACTCGCCGGTGATCAGTGGAATGAGGGTGACGTCTCCTGTTCGGTCGTACGCCGCGTCGCGCTGCCCGACTCCTTCTTCGCCATCGACGGGCTCTTCGAGACCTTCCTCACGGTCCTCGACGAGTTCGGTGCGTTCCCTGCTGTGATCGATCGCGAACTTGAGCGCTACCTGCCCTTCCTCGCCACGACCAAGGTGCTCATGGCGGCCGTGCGCGCGGGCGTTGGTCGGGAGACTGCGCACGAGGCCATCAAGGAGCATGCGGTCGGCGTGGCGCTGGCGATGCGCGAGGGCAACGCGGCAAACGACTTGCTGGATCGGTTAGCGGCGGACGAGCGACTCGGACTGAGCCGTGCGGCGCTGACAGCGCTGATCGCTCAGCCTATGGAGTTCACCGGTGCCGCGCG
>JALQUH010000107.1 GCA_023263845.1 Candidatus Nanopelagicales bacterium
GCCTTGGTCGGGAAGTAGTGGAACAGCAGGGTGCGTGAGATGCCCGCGCGCGCCGCCACCTCGTCGAGCGCCAACTCGTGTATCGGACGTTCCTGCAGCAGGTCCCATCCGATGTCGATGAGTTGGGCCCGACGCGCGTCGGCGCTCATGCGAGAGGTGGGCGCGGCGACAGCACCCACCGACTCAGGCGTAGCGACCACCAGACTCAGCCATCGCGACCACGGACTCCGGCGGGGTGAAGCGATCGCCATAGCGTTCCGCGAGTTCGCGGGCGCGAGCGACGAAGCCAGCCGGGCCACCGGGGTAGCCGTTGACGAACTGCAGGACGCCGCCGGTCCACGGCGGGAACCCGATACCGAAGATCGAACCGATGTTGGCCTCCGGCACCGAACGCAGGACGCCTTCGTCGTAGCACTTGATCGACTCAATCGCCTCGGCGAAGAGCATGCGCTCCTTCATGTCCTCGAATGGAATGCCGAGGTTATCTCCACCGAAGTTCTCCACGAGGCCGTCCCACAGGCTCAGGCGCTTGCCTTCGGCGTACTCGTAGAAGCCGGCGCCCGCGGCCCGGCCGCCGCGTTCGAACTCCAACACCATCCGGTCGACGGCGGCGTTCGAGGGGTGATCGGGGAACTCCTGGCCTGCGGCCACGGCGGCTGCCCGCGCCTCCTCGCGGATACGGCGGCCCAGCGTGAGGCTGACCTCGTCGAAGAGTGCGAGCGGACCGGTGGGGTAGCCGGCCTGAAGGCCCGCCTGCTCGATCGAGGGAGCCGGAGCGCCCTCGGCCAGCATTGCGACAGCCTCGCCCATGAAGGTGCCAATGACGCGACTGGTGAAGAAGCCGCGGCTGTCATTGACGACGATCGGTGTCTTCTTGATCTTTGCGGCAACGTCGAGTGCCTTGGCGATGGTGGCGTCGGAGGTCTTCTCGCCCACGACGATCTCCAACAGCGGCATCTTGTCGACCGGGGAGAAGAAGTGCAGTCCGATGAAGTCCTCCGGTCGCGAGACCGCGTGGGCCAAACCGGAGATGGGGAGCGTAGAGGTGTTGGACCCCAGGAGTGCGTCGGGAGCCGCGACCTGCTCAATGCGGCCGAAGACCTCCTCCTTCAGTTCCTGATTCTCGAAGACGGCCTCGATGACGAGGTCGACACCCTTGGCCTGCTCGATGTTGTCGGTCGGGGTGATGCGGGCAAGTACCTCATCCCGCTGGGCCTCTGTCATCTTGCCGCGCGAAATGGCTTTGTCGAGGATCGTTTGCGAGTAGGCCTTGCCTTTCTCCGCCGACTCCAACGAGGTGTCGACGAGCACGACCTCGATGCCGTTGCGGGCGCAGACATAGGCGATGCCAGCACCCATCATTCCCGCGCCCATGACCAGCACGCGCTGCGGCTCGTACCTCGGGTAGCCCTCGGGGCGAGCGCCGCCCTTGGTGATGTGCTGCAGATCGAAGAAGAATGCCTGCGTCATGTTCTTGGCCACCTGGCCGATGGCGAGGTTGGCGAAGTAGCGCGTCTCGATGGTCATCGCGGTGGCGAAGTCGACCTGGGCTCCTTCGACTGCGGCCGACATGATCGCGAGCGGCGCCGGCATCGGGGCGCCCTTGATCTGCTTGCGCAGATTTGATGGGAACGCCGGCAGCATCATCGCGAGCTTGGGATTGCTCGGGGTGCCTCCGGGCATCTTGTAGCCCTGGGCGTCCCACGGCTGAACGGCCTCCGGGTTGGCGAGGACCCACGCCTTGGCCTGGGAGAGCATCTCCTCGGGGGTGGTCGCGAGTTCGTCGACGAGGCCCTTGGCCAGCGCGTCCGCAGGCTTGCGGCGCTGGCCTTGGAGCAGGACCTCCATGAGCGCCTTCTGGAGGCCGAACATGCGCGTGGTGCGCACGACACCGCCCGCTCCGGGCAGCAGGCCGAGGGTGACTTCGGGCAGTCCGATTTCACTGCCGCGCGTATCGAGGGCAACGCGGTGGTGGCAGGCGAGGGTGATCTCATAGCCACCGCCGAGGGC
>JALQUH010000123.1 GCA_023263845.1 Candidatus Nanopelagicales bacterium
AGCCTTTTACTCCCGAGGACCTGAAAGTCCTGGAGAAGCGCATGCAGCAGATCGTGAAGTCCGGTCAGCGCTTCTCCCGACGTGTCGTGACCGAGTCCGAGGCCCAGCGCGAACTCGCCGGCGAGCCCTTCAAGCTCCGACTTATCGGTAGCGAAGGTGGGGCCGAGGTTATGGAGGTTGGTGGCAACGAGCTGACGATCTACGACAATGTCCAGGCCAAGGACGGCGCAACCTGCTGGGGCGACCTGTGTCGCGGACCGCACGTTCCCGACACCCGGTACATCGCGCCTAACGCATTCAAACTCATGCGCACAGCGGCGGCTTTCTGGCTCGGCGATCAGGCCAATGAGCAGTTGCAGCGGATCTACGGCACCGCGTGGCCGGACAAGGAGCAACTGCAGGCCTACCTCACCTTCTTGGAAGAGGCGGAGAAGCGCGACCATCGCAAACTTGGTGCCGAACTCGACCTGTTCAGCTTCCCTGACGAGATCGGCAGTGGTCTTGCGGTTTTCCACCCCAAGGGTGGCGTGGTACGCCGGGTCATGGAGGACTACTCCCGCAAGCGGCACGAGGAAGCCGACTACGAGTTCGTGAACACCCCGCACATCACCAAGGGCGCGCTCTTTGAGAAGTCCGGCCACCTCGACTGGTATGCCGAGGGTATGTATCCGCCGATGCAACTCGATGCGGACGTCGACGAGGACGGCCACATTCGCCGGCAGGGCGTCGACTACTACCTCAAGCCGATGAACTGCCCGATGCACAATCTCGTCTTCGATGCGCGTGGCCGGTCCTACCGTGAGTTGCCGCTGCGCCTGTTCGAGTTCGGCACGGTCTACCGCTACGAGAAGTCGGGTGTCGTACAGGGGATGACCCGGGCCCGCGGCTTCACCCAGGACGACGCGCACATCTACTGCACTCGTGAGCAGATGGCCGATGAGCTCGACAAATTGCTCACCTTCGTCCTCGACCTGCTACGTGACTACGGTCTCGAGGACTTCTACCTCGAATTGTCAACGCGTGATCCGGAGAAGTCCGTCGGCTCGGACGAGGTGTGGGTGGAGGCTACCGAAGTCCTCCGCGAGGCGGCGGAGAAGCAGGGGCTCGAGCTCGTCCTGGACGAAGGTGGCGCAGCCTTCTACGGGCCCAAGATTTCTGTCCAGGCCAAGGACGCCATCGGTAGGACCTGGCAGATGTCGACGATCCAACTCGACTTCAACCTACCTGAGCGCTTCGACCTCGAATACCAGGCGGCCGACGGAACCCGTCAACGCCCGGTGATGATCCACCGTGCGCTCTTCGGATCGATCGAACGCTTCTTCGCGGTGCTCCTTGAGCACTACGCCGGCGCCTTCCCGCCCTGGCTTGCGCCGGTGCAGGTCGTGGGGATTCCCATTACGGACGACCACAATGACTACCTGTTCGACGTCGCCGAGAAACTGAAGGCGGCGGGGATCCGCGTCGAGGTCGACACCTCCGATGATCGCATGCAGAAGAAGATCCGCACGGCGCAGAAGTCCAAGGTTCCCTTCATGCTGATCGCCGGCGACGATGATGTGGCAAACGGGGCGGTGTCGTTCCGCTACCGCGATGGCAGCCAGCGCAACGGCATACCGGTGAACGAGGCCATCGAAGACATCGTGGCCGCTGTCCGCGACCGCATCCAGGTTGAGTCCGCACCCGCATGAGCGACGACGCGGTGCTCGACCACGGCGGCCTCCCGGACCGGTGGCAGCGATTGTGGACACCACACCGCCAGCCCTACCTGAAGGGTGAATCACGCCCCGCCCACGATGGCCCCGGGGAGGAGTGCCCGTTCTGCCGTGCCCCGGGCGTGCCGGACGACGAGGGACTTATCGTGGCGCGCGGCGATCTCGCCTACGTCGTGCTCAACCTCTACCCGTACAACT
>JALQUH010000125.1 GCA_023263845.1 Candidatus Nanopelagicales bacterium
ATCGGGGAGGCGAGGAAGACGACCGCTGCGGCCATCTCCTGCGGTGTACCCATGCGGCCAGTCGGGTTAAGCCCGAGTGCCGTGGCGAAGAGCGCGGGATCGCCGTGCTTGATCGACTCCCAGACGCCACCTTCGAAATACGTGTTGCCCGGGGAGACGGTGTTTGCTCGGATTCCCTTGTCGGCCAGTTGGAAGGCCAACCCCTGCGTGTAGGCCACGAGCGCCGTCTTCACCGTGCCGTAGGGGCCGGACGCGAAGTCGACCTCCCGTCCGCTCACGCTCGAGACGGTGACGATCGACGCCGCAGAACTCTTCTCCAGGTAGGGCATCGCAGCCTTCACCAGTCGCACAGTGCCGAGCAGGTCGACGTTGATCGACATCTCCCAGTTCTCGTCGGTGTCAGGAATAGCCAGGGCACTGACGTTGCTCACGACGATGTCGATGCCACCCATCCGTTTCGCGCTTGCTTCGACCCACCCGGCGAGAGCGACAGCGTCACCCACGTCCACCGTCGATCCGTGCACGTGCGCGCCACGGCCAGCCAGCGCCTGCGCCGTTTCCTCGACGGCGTCGGCACTCCGCGCGCAGAAACTTACGTCGACGCCCTCATCGAGGAAGGTCTCGACGATCGCTCGCCCGATTCCGCGGGTGCCGCCGGTGACGAGGGCCTTCAGCCCCTGTGCCTTCAGGTCCATGGATCCTCCTAGATGAGACCCGCCGCGCGAGCGCGCAGGTCAGCGTGAATTCCGTCGTACGCCGAGGCCGCCGGCAGTAGGGCCTTGGGCACCTTGACGACGACGCTGTAGTTGGCGTCGACGACGTTGGCGATGGGCACGATCGAGGTCTGCGACAGCAGTTGGTAGGCGTCCATGGCGTGCAAACCGAAAAGGTCCTGCAGCCACATCACCATCTCGACGTTACCGACCCGCCACGAGTCCTCGAGCGGACGCGTGGAACCGACCGCCATCCAATGCGTGTCGCTCTCGAAGCGAGGCCAGGCTGGGGCCTGGCCCTTGATGAGGTCGACGATGACCGTCGAATTCATCGCCCCTTCCACCGCGGTGCCGCACGCCTCACCCTCACCCTGCCGGTAGTGGCCGTCACCGAGGGAGAACAAGGCACCCTCGACGTTTACACCGAGGTAGATCGTGGCTCCTGCCTTGACCTCGGGTGAGTCCATGTTGCCGCCGAAGCGCTCGGGCACAAGCGACGTCCGCACCTCACCGGCGGCCGGCGCGACACCCACAGTGCCCAGCATCGGTTCCACCGGCAGGTCGACACTGAAGTCCCCGAATCGGCCATCGAACGTGACGGTGTTGCGGGCGCGGTCCAGATGGTAGATCCAGGTGGTGTCCGGTAGGGCCTCCTGCAGCATGGCGGTTGCGCCGGTCGAGGTCAGACCACCGAAGAAGGGAATCGCCGCGGAGGCGCCAAAGTCTCGCGCGGGCTCAAGGTCGACGATATGGATGGCCAGGGTGTCTCCGGGCTCGGCTCCTTCGACGTAGAAGGGTCCGGTCTGTGGGTTGACGAATCGCAGGTCGACCTTCTCGCTCGAGAGGTCAGACGTCGAGCGCAGGGCGAAGTTGAAGGCATCCTCCGACCACAGTCGCAGGGCCGTCCCGGGCCTGATGCGCATGACGGGAGCAACACCGCCGAAGGTGTAGGCGTACTCATCACGGGTCGGCGTGTATTCGATGATGTCCACCACGCGGTGAACATATCGCCGCGAGACCGCGTCCGCAGCCGGTATCGCTAGTCACGCAGGCGAACGCAGTCCGATCCGAGTTCGGCCACGCTGGTTCGGCCCAGCAATTGCATCGTGGTCGTGATCTCCTCGCGCAGCAGATCGGCCACACGCTGGACCCCGCGCTCCCCAGCCGCCATGAGCCCGTAGAGGTAGGCCCGGCCGATGGCGACGGCAGTGGCACCTCGGGAGACGGCCGCAACGACATCGGCGCCCGACAGCACGCCCCCGTCAAGGAAGATGTCGACATCGTCTCCGAGCGCCTCGCGCACGGCCGGCAGCACTTCGAAGGGCAGCGGGGCGCGCTCCAGTTGACGGCCGCCGTGCGTGGAGAGAATGACGGCATCGGCGCCGTGCTGGTGCACACGCACGGCATCATCGACGGTCTGGATGCCCTTGACCACGAGTCGACCCGGCCACATCGATCGCAGCCAGTCCAGGTCGTCCATCGTGATGGCCGGATCGAAGACCCGTCCAATGAGATCGGCGACGGTACCCTCGGTACTGCTCAGGGTCGCGAACTCCAGCGGTTCGGTGGTGAGCAGGTTGAACCACCACCGTGGGTAGGCGGCCATGTCCAGCAACGTCCTCGCAGACAGTCGCGGCGGAATAGAGAGGCCGTTGCGGACGTCGCGGTGCCGTCGTCCGGCCACTGGCGTATCGACCGTCAAGATGATCGTGTCGAAGCCCGTCACCCTGGCGCGTTCGACCAACTCACCGGCGTAGGCACGGTCAGTCATCAGGTAGAGCTGGAACCACCGACGAACGCCGGGGACGCTCGCGGCCAGATCCTCTGGACTCGTTGTCCCAAGCGTCGACAGACCGAAGGGGACGTCGAGACGCTCGGCCACGCGAGCGACCGCGGGCTCGCCCTCATGATTCATCATGCGCGTGAAGCCGGTGGGTCCGAAGATCAATGGCAGACCTGCCGCCTGACCCAGGATCGTCGTTGAGGTGTCGACCTTGCTCACATCCCGCAGGACGCGCGGCTGGAACTCGACCCGGGCGAACGCGGCGCGGGCACGCCGCAGCGATGACTCATCGACTCCTGCCGCCCCGTCGGTGTAGTCAAAGACGGCGCGGGGCACACGGCGACGCGCGAGTGCGCGCACGTCAGGGATACTCGCGCAACGGTCGAGGGCTGCTCCGGTTGGGTCCCATCGAAGGCGCGGTTCCCCAATCAACGGCTGGAGTTCGTGCCATCGCGGGAGTCGGCGCTCGGACATCACGCACCCTCGATGAGGCGGTACATGCGGGCGAACTGGACCACCTGCTCGCCCACCATGTGAAGTTGGCGAGCATCATGCGTGTCCGCGGACAGGAGTCGGTCAGCACCAGAGTTGACGGCGACACCGAGCGGTGTTGGCCAGCCGCGCAACGCATGCGCAACCTGTCGAATCTGATGAAGCGTCGTCACCGCCGCCTGCCAGCCGTCAGCGACCGCCACACAGCCCACGGCCATGCCGTGCAGGTAGGGACGCGGATCGGCTGCGAGATCCTCGAAGTAGTCCAGGGCGTTCTTGATCAAACCACTGATCGCCCCGTGATAACCGGGACTGACGATGACCAATCCGTCCGCTCGGCGCACGGCATCCACCAATCGCCTCGCGCCTTCGGCGCGATGACTCGTTTCGGTGTCGTAGATCGGGAGCATGAGTTCGCGCCCGGACATGACCTCGACATCGGCTCCGGCGGTCCGTGCACCCTCAGCGACCATGGCCAATGCCCGCTCCGTCGTCGACTCGGGCCGCGTGCTACCGCCTATGGCGAGCAGACGTACCGGTCGGTCGAGCACATCCTGGGAATGTTCTGGGGGAGCGTCGCTCATGGTGGGACGCTAGCCGAGGCCACCTAGGCTCGCTTCATGAGGCAGCGCGCCCGACTGGCGGTGGGCACAATCTGCGCTGCCCTCACGCTCACGACCGTCGGCTGCTCCAACGGCTCGCCGGAGCCGGGACCCACCTCATCCGCCCCCGACGGCGGCAGTGCTGAGTGCAGCGCCGATCTCATCACCGAAGCGGTGCGACAGGACTTCGACACCAACTACCCCGGATCCACCTTCGTCTCACTCGACGGGTTCCGCTGCGAGGGTGGATGGGCGACGGCGAAAGCTCAATTCGAGGCCTCTGGGTCGACCTTCCCCACGGTCGTCCTCCTACGAGCCCAAGACGGTTCCTGGACCGCGGTGACGATCGAACCGGCGTGCCGACCAGCGCAGGCGGAGTCCGGCATTCCGGCGTCCATCTACGCCGAGGTCTGTGGGTCTGACTGACCCCGCTACTCCTCTGGAGCCGCCACCGTCGGCGTACGGACCCGTACCGCCCAAGTCACCGACGCCACGACAGCCACTGTCGCGATGATGATCGGCCATGTGATGACCTCGCCGAGCAAGAGCGCTGACCACAGCAGGGTCAGCGGCGCCTGCAACTGCTGCATCTGAGCACCGCGGGCGACACCCGCCATCGAGAGCCCCTGATACCAGGCGAAGAAGGCGAAATACATGGACACCACGCCGAGGAGAATCAATCCGATCCACGCCTGCGACGTCACCGGAAGGGCGACACCACCCAGTCCCGCGATGATGAATGACGCGGGCAGGGTGATCGGCAAGGCGAGCACGACAACCCACGAGATGACCTGCCATCCGGGTAGCTGTTTGGTGAGCGTGGCACCTTCGACGTAGCACCAGGACGAGGCAATGACCGCCCCGGCAATGAGGATGTCAGCGACAAAGTCACCGCCCTCCGCACCGCCGCGGAGGAGGGCGAAGACGACGAGTGCACCGGTCCCGCAGGCGGCGGCAATCCAGAACTGGGTTGCCACGTTCTCGTGCGTCCGCAGCACGGCAATGACCGCGGTGACGAGCGGCATAACCGCCGCGATCACCGCAGCGTGAGCAGAGGTCGTGCGCTCAAGGGCGAGGGCGATGAGTATCGGCCACCCGAAGACCGCGCCCGCCATCGTGTAAAGCAGCGGACGCACCTGCGCGCGCGTCGGGCGGGGCACTCGGCGGACGATAAGAATGACGAGGGCGATGACCCCCGCGATCGCCGCGCGCCCCGTGGCGGTAAGTACGGGGGCAAAGGACTCCAGCGCCCAGACCGTCCACGGCAGGGAGAACGAGAAGGCGACGACGGCCCCGAGCGCCAGGCCGAGCCCCTGGCGCTGTCGGACAGTCATGGTCACGGCGGGAGGCTAGCGGTCGGAGTACCGTCCCCGTCATGCGCGTCGTCGACCTGAATGCCGACCTCGGCGAGATCCCGGGAGTCGAAGGAGTCACAGTCGACCGCGAGCTGCTGTCGGTGGTCACGAGCGCCAACGTCGCGTGCGGGGGGCACGCGGGGGATGCGACCTCCATGCGACGGGTCTGCGCCGAAGCGGCATCGTCCTCGGTCTCCATCGGAGCGCAGGTGTCGTACGTCGACCGAGTCGGCTTCGGACGTCGCCGAGTGGACGTCGACTCAGCGCTGCTGGCGGAGCAACTCATGCAGCAGGTGACAGATCTCGCGACCGCCGCGGCGGCGGCGGGAACCCGGGTGAGCTATCTGAAACCGCACGGGGCGCTCTATCACGCAGCAGCACTAGACCCCGAAGTCGCCAGCATCGTGGCCGCCGTCGCGCACTCCTACGACCTTCCGGTCCTCACCTTCCCGCACGGACACTTGCGGAACGCAGCCGTCGCGATGGGGGTGCCGGCGTTTGCCGAGGTCTTTGCCGACCGCGCGTACGAGACGTCAGGGCATCTGGTCCCGCGAGATCATCCGGCGGCCGTGGTTCACGATCCGGCCGACGTCATCGCGCGCGTGGTCGATTGGGCGACTTCGGGTTCCATGCGCACCATCGGCGGTGAGTTGATCAACATCGACGCGGTGAGCCTGTGCCTGCACGGGGATACGCCGGGCGCCGTCGATCTCGCGCAGGCGACTCGCGCGGCCCTGGAGTCGGCAAACGTGCGCCTTGCCCCCTTCGCGGGAGTGACATGAGCACCGTTGTGCATCCCATGGGCACGCGCGCTGTCCTGATCGAAACGGCGAACCCGTTAGGCCTGGCCCGCGCCATCGCCGGCGGCGTCGAGCACGGGCAACTGACAGGTGTCATCGATATTGTGCCCGCCGCGGCCACCGTGCTCGTCCGCTTCGACTCGCCTCAGAACGTCGATGTGCCCACTTTGGCGAGCCTCCCTTCGCAAGCCCCGTCAGGTCCGGTTGACCAGCAGGTGGTGACCATTCCTGTGCTTTACGACGGCGCAGACCTGCCAGAGGTCGCCGAAGTAAGCGGGATGGCACTGGAGGAGGTCATCGCCGTGCATGCGGCGGCCGACTACACCGTCGACTTCTGCGGCTTTGCCCCGGGCTTTGGGTACCTCTCCGGTGTTCCCGAACGCCTTCACGTTCCGCGACTCGCGTCGCCGCGCCCGCGCGTCCCGGCCGGTTCGGTGGCGCTAGCCGCGGGGTACACCGCGGTCTACCCCACCGAGAGTCCTGGCGGATGGCGCTTGATCGGTCGCACCAACCTGGCGATGTTCGACCCGCATCGTGAACCCTCTTCACTCCTCGCTCCCGGAATGACGGTGCGCTTCGATCCCGTTCAGGCGCTCACCGCCACGGAGGGCGCCGCGACTCACACTCCCGAAACGGGATCGCCGACCTGGCACATCCTTGACGGTGGTCCACTCACCCTCATCGAGGATCTCGGCCGCCCGGGGCATGGCGCGATCGCGCTAGGACCATCGGGCGCGTTCGATCATTCGGCACTTCGATTGGCCAACCGATTGGTCGGCAATGCCGAGTCATTGCCCGGTCTTGAGGTCGTCGGAGGGGGGCTTTCCATGCGCGCACTGCACACAACCGTTCTCGCCGCTGTCGGTGCCGGGCCCCTACTGCGGGTTGACTCGATCTCGATCAGTGCGGGTACGCCGGTGACCGTGCTGGAAGGGCAGATCGTCGACGTCCTGATGCCGGAGACTGGACTGCGCACCACCCTGGCGCTGCGCGGAGGGATCCGCAGTACCGCGATCCTCGGCTCTTGCTCGAGCGACACTCTTTCCGGCGTAGGTCCCGACCCGCTGACGTCCGGCGACATCATCCTGCTCGGCGAGCCGTCCGGCGCGATGGTTGTCGACCACGTGCCGATGGTCGGCGTACCGAGCGAGTTGGTGCTGCCCGTCACACCGGGACCGCGGTCGGATTGGTTCGGTCTCCCCGGGTGGGAAACGCTCCTGGACTCGCTATTCACCGTGTCGCCCCGCAGCGATCGAATCGGTGTTCGCTTGGACGGCCCGACCCTTGATCGATTACCGGCCGCGCAGGGTCGGGAGTTGCCTCCGGAAGGAATGGTGAAGGGCGCCATCCAGGTGCCGCACGGTGGCCAGCCGGTCATCCTCGGACCGGACCACCCCGTCACCGGCGGCTATCCGGTGATCGCCGTGGTGGATGAAGGCGACGTGGATGTGCTGGCCCAGGCCCTGCCCGGGACCACCGTGAGGTTCGCGGCCCAAAGGTGATAGCGTCCTGCCTCGCGCACCGCTAGCTCAACTGGCAGAGCAGCTGACTCTTAATCAGCGGGTTCGGGGTTCGAGTCCCTGGCGGTGCACCGGGAAATCCCTCTCCTCCCACACGGAGGCGGGGGGTTTTTGCGTGTTCGGCCATCGACTGCTCCCTCGCCCACGCCCCACCCGACTCGCGTGTATATGTCAAGTTGATATATATTATCGATATGTCATCTCGGACTGAGGTTCTCGATCACACCGTGCTCGGCGTGCTGTCAGACGGCCCGCTCCACGGATATGAGTTGCGCAAGCGCCTCACTGCGATCCTGGGGCCCTTCCGGGCCCTGTCCTTCGGCTCCCTCTACCCGTGCCTGCACCGCCTCACCGACCACGGTCTGGTCGAACAGGTGGACACCGTGGATCGCGCGGAAATCGGCAGCGTGACCAGCAGGCGGGCACGGATCGTCTACGCGCTCACGGCGGCCGGCAAAGAGGCCTTCGCTTCGTGGGTCGCTGATGCCGGACCCGAGGCCTGGGAGGACGAAGCCTTCGCCGCACGCATGGCGTTCTTCTCCCGCACCGATGCCGCCGTGCGACTGCGCATCCTCGAAGGTCGCCGCGCCCGAATGGAAGAGCGCATGCGCCAACTCGAGCGCTCCATGCAGCGCACAAGTGAGCGTATGGACCTGTATGCCGAGCGGCTTCAGCAGCACGGCGTCGAGGGCGCGGCACGCGAGGTCACCTGGCTCGAAGAACTCATCGATATGGAACGAGGCGCTCGTCGGCGCCGCCGGGATAACCGGACAACGAAGGGAAATGGGAAGTCATGACCGAACACGAGATTCGCGTAGCCATCGTCGGAGTGGGCAACTGTGCCTCTTCGCTGGTTCAAGGCGTCGAGTACTACAAGGATGCCGATTCAGCATCCAAGGTCCCGGGCCTCATGCATGTCGAATTCGGTCCCTACCATGTGCGCGACGTGAAGTTCGTCGCCGCGTTCGACGTCGACTCCAAGAAGGTGGGCACGGATCTCGCCGACGCCATCGGCGCTTCGGAGAACAACACCATCAAAATTTGCGACGTACCCACGACAGGGATAACCGTTCAGCGGGGACACACCCTCGATGGCCTGGGCAAGTACTACCGCGAAACCATCGTGGAGTCCGAGGGTGAACCGGTCGATGTCGCAGCCGCGCTACGCGAGGCCAACGTCGACGTCGTCGTGTGTTACCTGCCCGTGGGTTCGGAGGATGCGGCGCGCTTCTACGCGCAGTGCGCTATCGATGCAGGCTGTGCCTTCGTCAACGCACTTCCCGTGTTCATCGCGAGCGACCCTGAATGGGCTGCGAAGTTCGAGGCGGCCGGGCTGCCGATCGTGGGCGACGACATCAAGAGCCAGGTCGGCGCGACCATCACCCATCGCGTCATGACCAAGCTGTTCGAGGATCGTGGCGTCGTTCTTGATCGCACCTACCAACTCAACGTCGGTGGCAACATGGACTTCAAGAACATGCTCGAGCGGGACCGCCTGGAGTCCAAGAAGGTGTCCAAGACCCAGTCGGTCACTTCCCAGGTAGAACGTGACCTTGGCAGCCGCAACGTGCACATCGGCCCGAGCGACTACATCGAGTGGCTTGATGACCGCAAATGGGCCTTCGTGCGCCTCGAGGGTCGCGCCTTCGGTGATGTCCCGCTGAACCTTGAGTACAAACTCGAGGTCTGGGACTCCCCCAACAGCGCCGGGGTCATCATCGATGCTGTGCGAGCGGCCAAGATCGCCAAGGATCGCGGTATCGGTGGGCCCTTGCTGAGCGCCTCGTCCTACTTCATGAAGAGCCCGCCGGAGCAGTATTCCGACAGCGAGGCTCGCGACGCGGTCGAGGACTTCATCGCCGGAAGCAACGCTCGCTAGGTGCCGCTGTGGGGGTCGCGCCAGCCGCCATGCGCGCGCACGAAGCGATCGGCCTCGGGCGGCCCCCACGAGCCGGGCTCATAGGAGACGACGGGCGGTGGGTTGTTCAAGGCCGGCTGCACGATTTCCCACGTCGCCTCCACGGAGTCCCAACGCGGGAAGAGCGTGTGGTCGCCCACCATCGCGTCATGGAGGAGTCGTTCGTACGGAGACGGTAGATCGCCAATGGTGCTCGCGAAGTCCAAGGACAAGAACTCCGGCTCCACCGTGTCGACGCCGGGCTCCTTCACCCGAAGGCCGATGTCGATGCCCGACGGCATACCGATGCGCAGGATGACGTCGTCGTATCCAGCCACGCGCTGGATGTGGTCACCCGTGCGCACTGCTGGCGCCTGCTTGAAGCGCACAACGACCTCAGTGGCCTTCACCGGCAGATCCTTGCCGGCGCGGATGAAGATCGGCACCCCGGCCCAACGCCAGGTATCGCAGTGCAGCCGCACCGCAACATACGTCTCGGTGTCCGAATCCTCCGCAACCCCCTCGACCTGCCGGTAGCCGTTGTACTGACCGCGCACAATGTCGTCAGAACGGATCGGTCGGATCGCCCGAAAGACATCCAGGCGACGATCCCCAATCGGATCGTCCCCAGCTCCGGGGGCTTCCATAAGGATCAGGGCCAGCACCTGGAGCAGGTGATTTTGCACGACGTCGCGCAGTGCTCCCACCTTGTCATAGAAGGAGCCGCGATCCTCCACCCCAAAGTTCTCAGCCATGGTGATCTGGATGGAGTCGACGTATTCGCGACGCCACAGCGGTTCGAGCCACGAATTGGCGAAGCGCACGAAGACGATGTCCTGCACCGGTTCCTTGCCCAGGAAATGGTCGATCCGCAGAAGCTGCTCCTCGCGCAGGACCTGGTGGAGTCGGTCGTTCAACTCGCGTGCGGTCTCCAGGCTGGTGCCGAACGGCTTCTCGACCGCCACGCGACAGCCGTCGGTCAGAGCTGCTGCGCCGAGTTGATCGACGACCGGACCAAAAAGTGAGGGGGGAATCTCGAGGTAGAACAGGGGATGCTGTCGACCCTTGAGGTGCGCCGCAAGCTGGTTGTACAGGCCGGCATCGGTGAAGTCGCCACTGACGTAGGTCATTCGCTCGATCAACCGGGTGAGAACCGTGTCGTCGACCTTCTCCCCGGCGGCTTCAAGCACCGCATGAACCGCCTGCCGAGTCTCGTCCCACAGGCCCTGGTCGCCGATGTCCTCGAAGGCCACCCCCACGATGGGGACACTCAGCAGGCCACGCCGTTCCAGGTGATAGAGCGACGGCAGCGTCATCTTGTGCGCGAGGTCACCGGTGATGCCGAAAATCACCAGGCAGTCGGACGGGATCCGGGAGACATTGGCTGACATGGCTTCTCCTATAGGTAGAGGCCGGTCTGGCCATCAGCGTGACGTGACGAGGCGACGGCGTGGACATCCCGCTCGCGCAGCAGGACATATTCCCGGCCCTGCAACTCCACCGACGAGCGGTCCTCCGGCTCGAACAGCACTCGATCGCCCACCTCGATATTGCGCACCGTCGGTCCGGCGGCCACGACACGCGCCCAGGCCAGTCGCTTGGCGACCTGCGCCGTGGCCGGAATGAGGATGCCACCCGTCGACGTGCGTTCGCCATCGTGGTCCCCGGGGCTCACCAAGACACGATCGTGGAGCAGTTTGATCGGCACCGACCCATCCGCGCGCGGGGTGACGTCTGGTGACTTCGTGGTCAACGTCATGGCGTCAGTGGCAGTGACAGTTGCGACGACGTCGAACGGAGCGCCAGCGCCGTAGGACGACGAGGGTGATCACGGTCCCGGCGACCATGGCGACACGTTCGGGACGCACCCCGCCGTATTCGTCGGTGAAGAACCCCACCACCGCGGCCCTGCCGCGCTGGACCAGAGCCTCCGGGCGGGTCTCGGCACGCAATTGCTCCAGGCTCGAGGTCAAGCCGTCTCGGGCAGCGGCTATCTCGGCCTCGAGCTCGGCGGCCGTCGGCTGGACAGACTTCTTTTGCGGCTCCGTCACGCGGGGCAGCCTACGCCGAATGGAATCCAGCGCCCATAATGGGGTTTATTGCAAAAAATTTGCGATAACGACGACGGAGCCGTAGGGTCAAAAATTGTGGTTCGTCCCCGGTTCACCGGCATCGCGGTGCCCCTAGCCCTGGTCGCCGTCACGGCACTCAGCGCATGTGGGTCCGACTCGGCCAACGGCGCTACCGCGGAGGACGATCGCCTCGTCGTCGCGACCACCGTGTCGCCCCTGACATCCATCGTGGCCTCGGTTGCCGGAGATCACGTGCGGATCGAGGGGGTCGTGCCGGAAGGCACGAACTCCCACACGTTCGAGCCGGAGCCCGCGACCGCCGAACTCCTCAGCACGGCCGATGTCATATTCGTCAACGGCCTGAAACTTGAGGACCCCACGCTCCGCCTGGCCGAAGCCAACATGAAGGACGGTGCCGAGATCGTCGAGTTGGGCACCGTGACGCTGCCGGAGTCCGACTACATCTTCGACTTCTCCTTCCCAGAGGAGGAGGGCAAGCCGAATCCCCACCTGTGGACCGATCCCACATACGCCGTCGAATACGCCGATCTCGTCCGCGCGACGCTCAGCGAGCGAGATCCGGATAACGCCACGGCGTACCAGGCCAACTTCGACGCGTTCGCTCGAGAGGCCGACCGTCTGGCCGAGGCGGTGCGCGCGGACCAGCAAACCGTGCCTGACGGTCAACTCAGACTCGTCACGTACCACGATGCCTACGCGTACTTTGCCCGCAACTTCGGCTGGGAGGTCGTCGGAGCCATCCAGCCGAAGAGTTTCGACGAACCCACACCCTCTGAGGTGGCAAGACTCATCGAGCAAATTCGCTCAGAGGACGTACCGACGATCTTTGGTTCTGAAGTCTTCCCCTCCCCCGTACTCGAGGCCATCGCTGCCGAGACCGGAGTCCGCTACGAGGATTCACTGCGCGACGATGACCTGCCCGGTGAACCAGGCGCACCCGAGCACAGCCTCCTCGAACTCCTGCGTTCCAACTACCGCGCCATGATCGCCGGACTCGGCGGCAACCCGACCAACCTCGAGGCACTCGTCTTCGAGGTGACCGTTCCCGATACCGCGTACTACCCGCAGTAGAGCCTGACCAAGGAGACCTTCGATGGCGAAACCCGCGACGGAGCCGCTCGTCATTCTCGATGACGTCTCAGCTGGCTATCAGGACGTCCTCGTGCTCCATGAGGTGAACCTCAACGTCAGGCAGACTGACTTCACCGGAGTCGTCGGTCCATCCGGTGCCGGCAAGACGACACTGCTCCGACTCCTGCTCGGCACGCTTGATCCCGTAGCGGGGGCTCGCCGCACGCGGCCAGATCTGCGCATCGCCTACGTCCCGCAACTGGAAACGGTCGACTGGAACTTCCCGGTCACCGTCATGGAGTGCGTCCTTATGGCACGGACTGAGCATCGGGTCTGGCCGTGGTCATCTCGATCCGAACGACGAGAAGCGCTCGCTGTCCTTGAGCGCCTCGGCATCGCCGACCTCGCCGAAAGGCACATCCGAGAACTCTCCGGCGGTCAGCAGCAGCGCATGTTCCTAGCCCGCGCACTTCTGCGGGAGCCACACCTACTTTTGCTTGATGAGCCCACGAGTGGCGTCGACGTCAATACGCGTCACGACGTCCTACACCTCCTCGGCGACCTGCACTCCGACGGCATGGGGATCGTGCTCACCACGCACGATCTCAACGGCATGGCCGCCCATCTGCCGCACCTCGTGTGCGTCAACGGCCACATCGTCGCCGAAGGATCACCTCGCAATGTGATCGTGCCGGGCGTCTTAGAAGAAACATTCGGTGCGCGCCTTGAAGTTCTCGAACACCTCGGCATGCCCGTGGTCGTTGACAGTGCGCACCCGCTACGGGGCGTTGGCTGATGGACGCTCTCATCGAACCGCTGTCCTTCGCGTTCTTCCAGAAGGGGCTCATCGTCGCGACGCTGTCCGGCGCACTCCTTGGCTTCATTGGCGTGTACATCGTGTTGCGCGGCATGAGCTACATCGGCCACGGCCTCTCCCACGCGATATTCGGCGGCTACGCAGCAATGCAACTCTTCGCCGCGCAACTCTACGTGCTGGGCGCAGGACTGTGGGGCATCGCTTCGGCGATCGCGATCACGGCCGTCGCCCGTCGCAGCCGATTAGGCGCCGACGCAGCCATCGGCGTGGTCACGACAGCATCCTTCGCACTAGGCGTGGCCCTGTTCAGCAAATTCGGCTCGTCCGGTCCGGCGTTCGACAACGCGCTTTTCGGCAGCATCCTGGGAATCACGGACACGCAGATCGTGTGGCTTCTCGCGGTCATGGCGTTTGCGGGATTCGTGGTCTTCTTTCGCTACCGACCGTTGCTGTTCACCACCTTCGACCCTGACGTGGCGCGTGCCTCTGGCGTCAATGTCGCTCGCGTCGAGGGCCTGCTCATGGTGGTCCTGTCACTGTCCATCCTGGTCACGCTCACCGTCATCGGCGTCACCCTCGTCGCCGCCATGCTCGTGATTCCCGCGGTCGTCGCCCGCATGCTCACCGATTCCTTCGGCCGAATGCTCACGCTCTCGACGATCGTCGGGTCGGCGTGCGGACTCGTCGGGATGTATCTGAGTTACTACGCCGGTGTGCCGTCCGGCACCATGATCGTGCTGGTGGGTGCGGCGGTATTCCTCGTCGTCATCTGCATCACCACTCTGCGCCGACGCAGCCATCGCATCATCGTCGATGACCACGCCCCCGCGCGCGCTACCGTGAAGGCATGACGCGACTCCAACCTGGCGACCTGGCGCCCGCCTTCACCCTCCTTGATGATCACGGCGACAAGGTCGGTCTGACTGATTTCACGGGCCAGTCGGTGATCCTCTACGCCTACCCGGCAGCCATGACCCCCGGGTGCACGACCCAGGCGTGCGACTTTCGTGACTCGCTGTCGGTCATGCATGGCTCGGGGTACGTCGTTCTCGGCATCTCACCGGACCCGGTCGACACACTGGCCGCGTTCCGCGAGCGCGACGGGCTGACCTTCCCGCTGCTGTCCGATCCCGACCACAAGGTGCTGGAGAAGTACGGCGCATACGGGGAGAAGAAGCTCTACGGCAAGACCGTCGTCGGGGTCATCCGGTCGACGTTCGTCATCGACCCGCAGGGCCGGATCGAGCACGCGTTTTACAACGTGAAGGCCACGGGGCACGTCGCCAAACTGCGCCGCGATCTCGGGGTCGCCTGACGTTCACTAGGCTGCAACCACGCGGGTGTGGCGGAATTAGGCAGACGCGCAGGATTTAGGTTCCTGTGTCTTCGGACGTGAGGGTTCAAGTCCCTCCACCCGCACAACATGGAGATATGTCCCTGCACTGCATACCGTCTCCGTCCGCTGAAACGGTATGCAGTGAGACGACGCGCTAGCGGCCCGAATCGACTGGCGGCTTGAGGGCCTCCGCGAGGTGCGCGATCTGCCCGGTGAGTTCACTCGGGAGCACCCACACCTTGTTCGCCGAACCCTGCGCGATCTCCGGCAACGTCTGCAGGTACTGGTACGCCAGGACATGGCTATCCGGCTTGGCCTCGTGGATAGCCGCAACTACCTTCGTGATCGCCTCCGACTCGCCCTCGGCGCGCAGGACTGCCGCGCGCGCATCGCCCTCGGCCCGCAGAACCGCGGCCTTCTGCTCACCCTCGGCGGTGAGAATCGCCGACTGCTTTTGCCCCTCGGCCGTCAAGATGGCCGCACGCTTGTCGCGCTCGGCCCGCATCTGCTTCTCCATCGACTCCTGCACGCTGTTCGGCGGGTCGATCGCCTTGATCTCGACGCGGTTGACGCGAATCCCCCAGCGGCCGGTCGCCTCGTCGAGCACACCCCGCAACTGGCCGTTGATGCTGTCGCGGGAGGTGAGGGTCTCCTCCAGATCCATGGAGCCGATGACATTTCGCAGTGTCGTGATCGTCAACTGCTCGATACCCATGAGGTAGCTGGCAATCTCATACGTCGCCGAACGAGGGTCGGTCACTTGGAAGTAGATGACCGAGTCGATGCTCACCACGAGGTTGTCCTCGGTGATGACCGGCTGCGGAGGGAATGACACCACCTGCTCCCGTAGGTCCACGCGCGCCCGGGTCTTATCGATGATCGGGATAACGAAGGACAGGCCCGCATTGAGCGTGCGGTGATACCGGCCGAGGCGCTCCACGATGCGCGCCTGCGCCTGCGGCACAACCTTGATCGTCGATGCCATCAGCATCACCACGATGACCGCGACCACAATCGCCACGATGAGGGATTCCATGTCGTCCTCCTCCTGACCGCCTCCGGCGGTCGCTACGCTCCGCTTCTGTTATCCCGCCACCAGGGCCGTCGCCCCATCGATCTGCAGAACCTGTACGCGAGAACCGGCCTCGAACGTGCTCATGCCGTCGTACGCGCGTGCCGACCAGATCTCGCCCGCGAGCTTGATCCGGCCGTCCTGGCCATCAACCGCCTCGGTGACCGTGGCCTCAGCTCCGACGAGCGCGGCCACGTTCGTTCGCGCCTCGCGTCCAAGGCGCAGATGGCGACGAGCCACCGGACGGACAAGGCCGAGGAGGGCGAGGGACACGATGGCGAAGACCCCGACCGACAGGGCTGGCGGACCGCCTAACGCCGACGTAAGGCCGCCTGCGACAGCACCGCCCGCGAGCATGATGAGTACCAGGCTGCCCCCGGTGAGGATCTCGGCGACGGCGAGCGCGCCAGCGCCGACAATCCACCAGATCCACGGTTCCATGCCTCCACGGTATGCCCAGAAGCCGCCTAGCGCGACGCCATGACCTGGGCGAGGGCGCGGAAGGCCTGGCCACGGTGGCTGATCGCGTCTTTCTCCTCGGGGCGCAATTCGGCCGTCGTCAGCGCGTAACCCCCGGGCACGAAGATCGGGTCGTAGCCAAATCCGTTGGTCCCGCGCGGCGCCCGGGCCAACGTCCCCTCCAGGACACCCTCGACGAACTGCTCCCGCTCCCCCGGCACCACCCACGCGGCCGCGCAAACGAATTGCGCCCCGCGTCGACCGTCCGGCACGTCAGCCATCTGCCCCAGCACCAACTCCAGATTGGCCGCATCGTCACCGTGGCCGCCGGCCCATCGCGCCGACAACACCCCCGGCATGCCATTGAGCGCATCAACGCACAATCCGGAGTCATCGGCGATGGCCGGCATGCCCGTGATCTCGGCGATGGCGCGAGCCTTCAGCAGCGCGTTGCCGGCGAAC
This sequence comes from Candidatus Nanopelagicales bacterium, assembly GCA_023263845.1. GTDB lineage: Bacteria > Actinomycetota > Actinomycetes > S36-B12 > S36-B12 > Mxb001. Next base: position 16,473 of record JALQUH010000125.1, read on the forward strand.
GTCGACTCGGTCTCCGGCACGTCCGGGGCATCGTCGGGCAACGGCACGATCTCAACATCAAGCCTGTGGGCGGCAAGGATGCGGCGCACCTCGTCGACCTTGTGTGCGTTGCGCGTCGCGAGGATGACCCGATCCGTCATGAGGACAAGGCCGCACGCTGCAGTGCGGTGAGATCGGCGCAGCCCCGGGCCGCAAGATCGAGCAGAGCGTCAAGAAACGCACGGTCGAAGGGAGCCCCCTCGGCTGTGCCTTGTACCTCGACGTAGTTGCCGGCGCCGGTCATGACGACGTTCATGTCGGTTTCTGCGCGGACATCGTCGTCGTAGTGCAGATCGAGGCGCGGCTCTCCATTGATGATCCCGACGCTGACGGCGGCAACACTGTCGATGATCGGATCGCCCTTCACCAATCCTTGCCCGCGCGCCCAGGTGATCGCGTCCGAGAGGGCGATGTACGCACCAGTGATCGCTGCTGTTCGCGTTCCACCATCGGCCTGCAGGACATCGCAGTCGAGCACGATGGTGTTCTCGCCGAGCGCCTCCATGTCGATGATCGCGCGCAGACTACGTCCGATAAGGCGAGAGATCTCCTGGGTGCGACCACCAAGTCGACCCTTGACCGACTCGCGATCACTGCGGGTGTTCGTCGACCGCGGCAGCATCGCGTATTCGGCGGTCACCCAGCCCCGGCCGGAGTCGCGCAACCACCGCGGCACACCCGGCGTGAAGGACGCCGTACACAGGACACGCGTGCGACCAAAGGACACCAGGGTCGAGCCCTCGGCCTGCTCGAGCCACCCCCGATCGAAGGTGACGGGACGGAGGGCTTCGGCCGTGCGGCCATCGGATCGCGAAGACATGGCTCGACCCTAAGCCAGGTCGAACACCGCGCCGCTTTGGGCTAGTTCGACGGGCCCGGTGAAGGCCTCTTGCGCCTGCGCCAAGGTCAGTCGGGCGTCGTTCCAGGGCACGAGGTGAGTGAGTACTAGATGTCGTACGCCAGCTGCCGCGGCCTCCCCGCCAGCTTGTCGCGCGGTCATGTGCAAATCCGGTTGCTCGCCCCCATCGAGGAACGAGGCCTCGAAAAGCGCCAGGTCCGCCTCACGCGCCAACGCGCGCAGGGACTCTGTGGGCCCGGTGTCCCCGGAGTAGACAACTGACCGGCCACCCGCTGCCACGCGAATGCCGTAGGCCTCGACGGGGTGCCGAACGCGAGCGACGGACACATTGAAGGGGCCGATCTGCACGGAGTCCACGTAAGTCCGGAAGTCGAATACCGTCGTCATGCCCGGATCCACATCCAGGTCGTACGCGCGGGCCATCCGGTCCGCTGTGCCAACAGGGCCAAAGACCGGGATGGCGGGCAGCGGCCCTCGCGGGTGATAGTGGCGATAGACGTAGTAGCCGGTCAGGTCAAGACAGTGATCTGCGTGTAGGTGCGACAGGAGTACCGCATCGATTCGATCAAGATCCACATGCTGTTGAAGCGGCCCCAAGGCGCCACTCCCAAGATCGAGAAGGACCGCCGAGGCGTCGTGCTCCACGAGGTAGCACGATGCCGGCGAGTCCGGACCCGGGAACGATCCCGAGCAGCCGATGACGGTGACACGCATCAGCTCAGGGTAGGGCCCGGAGACTAGCCCAGAGCGTTCGAGCGTTCGACCAGGCCGATTTCTGGCCCCAGGAAGCGGTGTCCGAGCGCGGCAAAGTCCTTTGGATCACCCGTGGCGACAAAACGGTGAACGGGGGACGCAAGCGAAGGATCGCGCGCCAATCCGTGCTCGGCCAAGACGCGATACACATCCTTGGCGGTCTCCTCCGCGCTCGAGACCAGGGTGACGCCATCGCCCATGACGTAGGAGACGACACCGGTAAGTAGCGGATAGTGCGTGCAGCCCAGCACCAGCGTGTCGACCTCGGCTTCCTGCAGCGGTGCGAGGTAGCCCCGTGCAACACCGAGCAGCTCAGGTCCGCCAGTGATTCCCGCCTCCACGAATTCCACGAACCGTGGGCAGGCCTCGCTGACAACCTGCAGGTCGAGCGCAGCGGCGAAGGCGTCGTCGTACGCGCGGGATGTGATCGTCGCCTGAGTGCCGATGACGCCGACCCGACCCGAGCGTGTCGCACGCACCGCGCGACGGACCGCTGGATGCACAACCTCAACAACCGGTACGTCGTACCTCTCCCGGGCATCCCTCAATACCGCCGCGCTGGCGGAGTTGCAGGCGATGACGAGCATCTTGACCCCGGACTCGACGAGATGGTCCATGACGTCAAGCGCGTATGAGCGCACCGTCGCGATCGGCAGCGGGCCGTAGGGACCCCGCGCGGTATCACCCACGTAGAGGATGGGTTCGTTCGGGAGTTGATCGAGTACGGCGCGGGCCACCGTGAGACCACCCACCCCGGAGTCGAAGATGCCGATGGGCCGATCGGGGATGTCGCTCACGCCCACACCGTGCCTTCGAGCCGCTCCTCCGCGTCGTCGAGTGTGCCCTCGTAGGCGCCGGTGGAGAGGTACTTCCAACCGCCGTCGCACACGATGAAGGCGATATCGGCAGGCTCGCCGGCCTTTACCGCCTTGTTGGCTAAGCCGAGAGCGGCGTGCAGGATTGCACCGGTGGAGATGCCGGCGAAGATGCCCTCCTGGTCGAGCAGTTCGCGCACCCGCTTCAATGCATCGCGGGGGCCGACCGAGAAACGGGTCGTCAACACGGACTCGTCGTAGAGCTCGGGCACGAACCCTTCATCGAGATTGCGCAGGCCGTAGACAAGTTCGCCGTACCGAGGCTCCGCGGCGACGATCTGCACATCGGGTTTGTGTTCCCGTAGGTAGCGCCCCGCCCCCATGAGGGTGCCGGTGGTGCCGAGCCCGGCGACGAAGTGCGTAATCGTCGGTAGGTCGGCGAGGATCTCCGGGCCGGTAGCGGCGTAGTGCGCACCGGCGTTCGACGGGTTGCCGTATTGATAGAGCATCACCCAGTCCGGATGCTCCTTCGCCATCCGGCGAGCAACCCGCACCGCCTCATTGGAGCCACCGGCGCCGGGCGAATACACGACCTCGGCACCCCACATCCGCAGTAGCTGGGTGCGCTCGGACGAGGTGTTCTCCGGCATGACGCAGACAAGGCGGTAACCCTTCAGCCTCGCGGCCATCGCAAGGGAGATGCCGGTGTTGCCGCTGGTGGGCTCCAAGATCGTGCAGCCAGGTGTGAGCACACCGTCTCGCTCCGCCTGCTCAATCATCGCCAGCGCAGCGCGGTCCTTGACCGAGCCGGTGGGATTGCGATCTTCGAGTTTGGCCCACAGACGCACATCGGGACTTGGCGACAGTCGCGGTAGACCGACGAGCGGCGTATTGCCGACGGAGTCCAGCAGCGAGTCGTAGCGCATGGCGCGCGGGGTCAGCCGCCCGCGACGGCGGGGAGGACCGTCACCGAGTCACCATCGGACAGCTCGGTCTCCAGGCCGCCAAGGAATCTGACGTCTTCGTCGTTGAGGTAGACGTTGACGAACCTGCGCAGTCCCTGCTCATCGACCAGCCGCTCCTGCAGGCCAGGGTGGCGAGACTCCAGGTCAGCAATGAGTTCGGCCAGGTTGGCGCCTTCGCCGGATACGTTCTTCTCGCCGCCGGTGTAGGGGCGAAGGATGGTGGGGATGCGAACCTCAACGGACATGGGACAAGCCTAGGCGACGATCTCGACGGGCTCTTCTGTGACCTCGCCGTCCACGATCCGGAAGGACCTGATCTCGATGGGGCCCTCGTCGTTGCCGCAGTCGCGGGTCGAGATGAGCACATAGTGGGCGAGCGGCTCGGAGGCGTAGGTGATGTCCGTTCGAGAGGGGTAGGCCTCGGTCGCCGTGTGGGAGTGGTAGATCACGACAGGCTCCTCATCTCGGTCATCCATCTCGCGGTAGAGGCGCAGAAGGTCGGCGGAGTCGAACTCGTAGAACGTCGGTGACCGAGCGGCGTTGATCATGGGGATGAAGCGCTCGGGGTGATCGGATCCCTCGGGACCAGCGATGACCCCACATGCCTCGTCGGGGTGATCGGCACGGGCGTGGGCGACCATCTGGTCGACGAGATCGGTGGAGATCCGCAGCATGGGCTCAGGCTAGGGGGCCTCCGGTCCCGGCGCCCGATTTGACCGCTTCATACATTGTTCAACTTGCGGGCCTCGGAGAAGCGCGGGAGGTTATCCCCACTCGCCCCACGGGACTGGGGCCCTAGGAGGTCAACGTGGACCAAGTGCTCGAACTCACAAATGGACAGTTCCAGACTGTCTATAACACGCTGTCGCTCGCGCTCGCGGCGATGGCGGCGACGACCGTCTTCCTGCTTGCGGTCACCCCGCGCGTGCTGCCGCGCTATCGCCTTGCGCTGATCGTCTCGGCGATGGTCTGCTTTATTGCGGCGTACCACTACCTGCGGATCTTCAACTCGTTTTCGGACGCCTACATCGCCGTCGGTGAGGGCACTCCCGGCGTCCAGGAAGTTTTTGAACTTGTCAAAGGTGACGGGTTCAACGAGGGCTACCGCTACGTCGATTGGCTGCTGACCGTTCCGCTGCTGCTCTTCGAAACCATCGCGGTACTAGCCCTGCCGGCCGCCGTGCGACGTGGTCTGCTGTGGAAGCTCATTCCCGCCTCAGCTTTGATGATCATCCTCGGCTACCCCGGCGAGATCACCGCCGAACTCGGATCCAAGGCGATCTGGGGTGCTCTCTCGACGATTCCCTTCATCTACATCCTCTACGTCCTTTTCGTGGAGCTGAGTCGGGCTGCCAAGTCGCAGCCAAATCAGGTCGGCAAGGAGCTCAACGGCCTGCGCTGGCTGCTGCTCGCGACGTGGGGTGTTTATCCCATTTCATACGCCTTCCCGATGCTCGGGCTGGACGGCTCGGACTCTTTCGTGTACCGGCAGGTGGGGTACTCGATCGCGGACGTCCTGGCCAAGTGTCTGTATGGCCTGCTCATCTTCAAGATCGCTCGGATCAAGAGCATGGACGACGATCCGGCGTTCGCCGAGTCGGAGATGAAGGAAGCCCCTTCGAGCCGCTAACTCGCTCCGATCGTTTGGTGAAGGGCCCGACAACTGGAAGTCGGGCCCTTCACCATGTCCGGAGGCCGTTCAGTGAGGAGCTACCGCGAGTCAGGCATGAGGGCCTGCACGAGCGACTCCTGCAGGAAGGTCAGCCAGTCATAGACGTGGAACGTGGGCGAGCGAGGATCATCGTCGGGAAGATTGGCGAACTCCTCCATGCCGTCCTCGGTGATCGCCAGGCGCGCGCCGAGGGTGAGGCGCAGATCATTCAAGGCGCCGAGCCACGAGCCGGCCTCATCCAGGCTGAGGGTGACCTTGCCACCCGAACGTCGCAGCGTTTCCAGTGCCGTCTGGGCCTGGGCAATCTTGAGGTCACGAAGGGAACGCTCGGTGAATCGGCGGTACTCCGCCGCCGCCTCGGGATCGTCGAGGTAGGCATCGGGGAAGAGCCGGGCCATGGCCGGATCATCAGATGGCTTCGCCTGCGGGTCGAGGCCCACCAGTTGCACGAGCGGGTCCTCATCTTCGACAGCGGGGGCGACAAACTCGAGTAGTTGCTGCAATAGGGCCGTCACGATGCCCTTTTCGACGTCGTCGACGAGGAGCACAACGCGATCCGCCGCCGTGCGGCGGAAGCCGTGCACGGCCATCAGTCGTCCTTCGCCATCGTGGCCCACAGCCCGTAGGAGTGCATCGCGGTGACATCACGTTCCATCGCCTCACGGGCGCCGTTCGAGACCACGGCCCGGCCCTCGTGATGCACCTGCTGCATCAACTGCTCCGCCTTGTCCCGCGGGTACTTGAAGTAGGTCATGAAGACGTAGGTGACGTAGGACATGAGATTGACCGGGTCATTCCACACGATGGTGACCCACGGGCGCTCGGTCTCCTCCACGAGGTCAGGGAGCTCAACTTCAGCGGGCGCCGTACTCACAGGATCAGCGTACGCAGCCACCGGCGCGAGATGCGCAGCCCTACTTGGTGACGGTGATGGTGATCTTGGCCGAGCGACCGGCGAGGAGGGAATCTGAGGCTGCCACGCGATACCGGTAGGAGACCTCGCCCGGGCGCGACGGGGTAACCGTCTGGCGCACCGTGCCGTCCGCGTCGGTGACGACGGTCCGCAGATCGGCCCACTTGTTGTCGGCGCCTCTGCGCTGAAGGACGACCTCGGTCCCGGCTACCGTCGGGCTCACCGAAGCGCTTAGGGTTACCGCCGTATTGGCCTTGACCTTGGTTGCGTCCGCTGACGCCCGAACGCCGTACCGCACCCGCATGGCGACGGGTTCACTCGAACCGGCCTTGCGATACCAATCTCCGTCGACAGCGACCACCCACGAACCGCTCGCCTGCGCCGGCACCGTGAAGGTTCCGGCACCGGACTTGTCGAGCGTGATGGTGGCGACCTCAGACCGTGCCGTGCCGTTGGCCTTAGGGATGAACGTGAGCGTCGCGATCGCACCCTTGGCGGTGCCGGCGGACGACTCGGTGGAGACATCAATCTTCACGTTGGTGCCGTGGACGCGCGACTTCGGCGCCGTGACAGTCACCGTCGTCTTGGCCGGTGCGATCTCGCGACCGTATTCGGCGAGCCGCGAGTAGAAGTCACCCTCCACAGTGCCGAAATCCCACACCGCGATGCCGCCGATGCGGAACTGCGGAGTGATCTTGGCGCGCATGAGCGCTGAGCGCGCATCAGCGAACCAGACCTCGCGCTTGATCGTGCACTCCTTGGACTTCTTGCCGGACTTGCCGGTGACCACCTGCCCGTAGGTGAAGGACCATTCCCCCGCATCGGAGTCCCACGACACATCGGCCTTTTCCCGTGCGGCGAGATCTCGGGCTGACATCGGCGTCACCACGGTGCGCTCAGGCGTCGCGCTCGGCTTCCAGTCGCTCGGGCACTTGTCGTCGACCGAGTATCCACTGCCGCTGCGCGCCGGCCAGTCCCGACCGTACTGCGGTGCGCCGATCCAAACCTTGTCGGCGTACTCCGCACCGATTTGCTGAACTGCACTGTCGGCAACGAGCGTCGCCCAGTCGTTGGGGCCGATGGGTCCCGGCACGCTCCAGCTGTAGTCATAGGTCATGATGTTCAACCGGTCGACGTACGGCGCGATCTCGTTCCAGGCGTAGACCCAGTAGCCCGTCCCGGGGTTGGGAGCGCCAGTGCCGCTGAACGGCGGCACTCCACCTGGCACGGTCGCCCACAGCGTTTTGCCGCGATTGTGCAGTTTCTTGGCCAGCCCCTTGACGAATGCGACCCAGCGCGGCTTGGTCGCGTCCCAGGTGTCACGACCATCGTTGAAGGCGAAGTTCTCCATGTCTAGATCGATGCCGTCGACGCCGGCCTTGACCGCCCACTCGGCGATCTTGGTCGTGTAGGCATTGCGCCGCTTGCTCGTGGCGAGGTACTGGGTCAACTCACCGGCGGTCGCCGAGCCCAGGTCGGTAATGGAGGCGTTGACCTTGATCCCGGCGTCCTGCAGCATCTGACGCTGCCGATCGAACTTCGGCGTCGTCCAGGGAGTGTCGGTGTTCGTGAGGCACTCACCCCAGGAGCCGTCCTTGTCATAGTCGCCGTTGTCGAACAGGCACAGGGGGTTCTTCTCGCCCTGGAAGGACCACCAGAACATCGCGACCTCGCCCACGACACCGTCGCCCTGGGTGGTCATCGCCGTGATGTCCGGGTCGGAGGCCCACCAGCCGAACCAACCCGACACGATGGGCCGGGGAGCCGCAGTCGGCGACGGCGCTGCCTGCGCAGCCGAGCCCGTGGCCACCAACGAAGCAGCGAGGCCAAGGCTGAGCGATGCAGCGACGATGGCGCGAAAACGCACGGGTGAAATCCTCTCGGGCAGCAGCGGACGTTGTTCCAGATTACGACCCGTGTCGCGCTGAATCGGTGGTCCGACGGGCCACATCTGCGAGGTTTCCCAGGAGATCAGCCGATAGCGCGCGCGATCTCTTGTGCGGCGCGCGCGACGCGGGGACCGATCTCATCGGGCAATCCGAGTGCGGCCACACCCACTGCCGCCTCAATGCCAGGAATGCCGCTCACGGGGGCGGCGATGCCACTCGATCCCGGGGCATCGTCGGAGGACACCACCCAGGGTGGATCGAGGGGGCGACCAGCGGCGGTACGTGCGGCCAGCACAGCTCGTCCGGCTGCTCCGCGGTCGAGGGGGATGCGCGAGCCGAGGCGGTAGGCGACGTGCATATCCGACCGAGGCGGCTCGACCACGGCCACGGCCAGCAGGTCCTGGCCGTCCACGACGCCGAGGTAGGCCGTGGAATTCGTGGCTTCGGCCAGGCGGCGCAGGGCCGGGACCGCGGCCTCTCGGAGAAGGGGCTGGACCTGTCGTGCGAGCGCTAGGACGGCCAGACCAAGACGACACCGCCCATCCGTACCTCGACGAAGCAGGCCGTGCTGTTCAAGGGTCACGACGAGGCGGTAGACGACGGTTCGACTCACCCCGAGGGCCGCAGCGATCTCGGTGACCGTGAGGCCCTCGGGGGAGTCGGACAGGAGCGAGAGAACTCGCAACCCTCGGTCGAGGGTTTGTGAGGTCTCCTGAACCATGCGAGGCGTCCGGCTAGGCCTTGAGGGCCTTTTCGGCCGCTGACTTCAAGCGGAACGACGTGATGATCTCGAAGATGCCGAGCACCACCAGGTAGATGCCGACGATCCACACGAAGATCTCCACCGCCCACGGGTTGATGAGCAGCACGATGCCAGCGAGCAGGTAGACGATGCCGGCGAAGATCGACCAGCCCTTGCCCTCGGACGAAGCCGAAGCGTTGAAGAGCTGCAGCATGCCGGAGAAGAGGAACCACACGCCGACGAAGATGCCAAGGATCTCGATCTTCTCCTCCGCACCGAAGCGGAACATGAGCAGGCCAAGGAGAAGGCCGATGATGCCGGCGATGATGAGCAGGGCCCGGTATCCCCCGGGAATGCCGTGCCCAAACGCGCGGACGAGCGAGACGATGCCCGACACCACCAGGTAGATGGCGAGCAGGACCGCGATGACCCACGTGGACCCACCCGGGCGGAAGACGATGATGATGCCGATGATGATGCTGACGAGGCCGAGAGCGAGGAGAGCCCACCAGTTGCGGCCGATGGCCACCACCATGTCCCGCTCGTCGTCATACGTCAGACCGGTCATGGGATCGACCGATGCCATGGAGTACCTCCGTAGTTCAGTTGGAGGCGATTTGCCTCCGCGTATCGGACAGCCTATGGGCCACATCGGTCATTTCCGGGGAGGCAAGCGGTACCGGCGAGTAGGGCTGCGAGCCGCTGAGGCCGTGATCTTCCTGGGCCATGGCGAGATCGGAACGCCTCAATAAGCCGGCACAGGGGCGGCTTGCCGCATGCGCCCGGCCACGATGGCACCCCCGAGAGCCAGAACGGCAGCCCCGATCCAGATCGTGACGTAGGTGGCGGTTGTGGCCCCCCCGGAGACCACCGCGTATGCGTGTACCGCGCCGGCAACACCGAGTCCGAGGGCACTCATGACGGCATCGGAAATCTGCAGCGCGGAGGAGTTCGCGCCCTGCTGGGCGACCGGCGACAACCGCATCATCTGGACACCGATGGAGGGGAAGCAAAGGCCCATGCCGATGGATCCAACGAGGAAGATCGGTGCCGCCACGAGCGCGGGCAACGACGGAACCAGGCACAGGGGCAAAGCGAACAGACTGATGGCGACCACGATCGAACCCGCAACGACGACAGGCGCCCGATCAAGATTGCCGGGGATGCGACTTTGGATAACAGACCCGGTAAGCCACCCGATAGCCGCGAGGCTCAGCAGCAGACCCGCGACCGTCACGGTCAGACCACGCTGCTCCACCAGGGCCAACGGCGCAAAAGCCTCCGCACTAAAGAACGCTGCGGCCAGAATCCCGCGCATGACGATCGTGGTCGGCAGACCCCGGCGCAACCGAAGCGAACCCGCAGGGAGCAAGCGCTGGGCAGCGGGGATGAGGAAGGCAAAACCGATTCCGAGGATTACGCCGATCGCCAACCATTCATCAGGTGGGCGCATCAAACCAGCCATGACGAGCGTGAGGCCGACGGCAGCGGCCACTGCCATCAGGCTGCGCCCGGGGCCTTCCCGCTGGCCAGTCCCGCCGTTGTATTCAGCGAGTACACCGCGCAAGAGGATCGCGGGCAGAAGCAGGACCACCGGCACGAGCCAGAACACGGTGCGCCAGGTTGTCGACTCGGTCAGCCATCCGGCGATGAGCGGCCCCACCAGCCCGGGGATCACCCACGACGCAGCGAGCAAGGAGAACGCGCGGGGCCGAAGGTCTTCGTCGAATGCCCGCGCGATGAGCACGTAGATCGCGACGATGATCGCGCCGCTGCCGAGTCCCTGGATGCCCCGGGCGGCAATGAATATCGGCATCGTGGGTGCGAGGGCCGCCGCCACGGCGCCCGCGGCAAAGATCGCCATGCCGATGAGCATCGACAGCCGCGGTCCACTTCGGTCGCACCAGGTGCCTGCCACGACCATGCCGACAAGGGACGCCACGACGAAGGCGTTGAAGCCCCAGGCATAGAGCGCGAGACCGTCGAGGTCGACGCCGATCGCGGGCATCGCCGTACCGATGGCAACGCCCTCAAAGGCGATAAGCGTCATGGCGGAGACGACGCCGACGGTGGACGCGCGATGCCGCGCGGAGAACAGGCTCAGGATTGACCGTCAGGATCACGCGGCTTGCCCGGACGCAGGCCGTTGTATATCTCTTGGCACTCGGGGCAGACCGGGAACTTGGAGGGATCGCGACCGGGCACCCACTTCTTGCCGCACAGGGCCTTGACCGGCGTGCCGGTCACCGCGCTCTCGACGATCTTGTCCTTTTGGACGTAGTGCGCGAACCGCTCGTGATCGCCGTCATCGGTGTTGGCCAACCGCTCGTCGACCAGGGTGTCGCCCTCGGGCAGGGTCGGGGACTCCAGTGGCTCCAGCGGCGCAGTCATGCGGGCAGTCTAGATCCCCCCGTGAGTGTCTAGTAGCGGGGCGAAAATTCGCTGATTTCACCCCGCTACTCGACGCTCGGCGAAAAAGGAGTTA
>JALQUH010000003.1 GCA_023263845.1 Candidatus Nanopelagicales bacterium
GGCGCGCGGGTGCGGTGCTGGTGGGTGTTCTCGCGGGCTGGGTTCCCTGGCTGCTTTACCTGGATCGCACAATCTTCAGCTTCTACTCGGTGATCTTCGTGCCCTACATCGCCATGGCCCTGGCCATGGCATTGGGGGCCATCCTCGGACCGGCCGATGCCCCTCCCGAGCGCCGCCGTCTAGGTGCCATCGTCTCCGGAGGCGTGGTCCTACTCGCCGTCGTCCTGGGCTGGTGGTTCTACCCGGTGTGGACCGGCGAGACGCTGCCCTATCTGCAATGGACCTGGCGCATGTGGATGCCGACCTGGATCTAGTGACGCTCGCACCCGCGTGCGTGAACACCACCAAGGTGCGTGAACGCTACCTACTTGCGTGAGCACCAATCAGTGGCGTCTTCGGGCATGAGGCAGACGCCGTACTTCACCTGGGTCTTACGGTAGGCGTAGGTCCCGCCACCCGGAAGTTCGCCCTCGGCGGCCGGCAAGGTCAGTCGGAACCGTGTGGTCTCCATCGACGCGAGCAGGTCGATGGGGATCCGGAAACGGCTTAGGTAGGGATACTCCTCCGAGCACTTCTTCGAGGTGCCGGTCTGCACTGGCAGATCGCGGGTCTTGCGCCACGGGGAGCCAGTGACCTTTGTGCTCACATAGACCCGCTCAGACACGGGCATTGACCAGCATTCGACGACGTCGACGTATTCGAGGCCTTCGGTCGGCTCGGTGCAGTCGTAGGTGGCGGTGTATTCGGAGTCGATCCATTGGCAGGCCATGAGGGGCGCCGCCTGGGCGGCACCGGCACCGGCGACCAAACTCGCGCCTACCAGGCCGGTCGTCACGACTGCGGATACCAGTCGGGAGAGGACTCGTCGGTGGGCGCTCATGGACCACCACCGTACGGCGCTCGCGCGGCCGGAGTCGAACCGTGGCCGGGCGATTCGCTGAGATCTGCCGCATTTCCCAGAATTCCCAGGGGAGACAAAGGGCCGGGTCACCCTGCGGGAGGCGTCCCGGCCCTTCGCGATGTGGAGCTGAGGGGATTTGAACCCCTGACCCCCTCGATGCGAACGAGGTGCGCTACCGGACTGCGCTACAGCCCCGGAGCCCAGGAGAGATAGCCCTCCCTGGACAGGCGGCGAGACTACCAGCCGCTCGCGATAGCCGATCACGCCGACTGGTCGAAGACCTCGTCCCAATGTGCGAGCGCGGAGTACCGCCGAACAGGGGGCTCGACCGCGACGTCGTCCGTCGCCTCCACGGTCACCTGGGAGGCGGGCGCAGCGCGCGCGATCTCCGGTTCGGCGACCGGACGCTCCTCGGCGACCCGGGCCGCGCTACGCCTAGCTGCCAGAGCCGCCAAGGGTGCGTAGGTGGCGACGGGCACAACGCCGATCACCATCCCGACTGTGGGAAGAACGCCAATCAACCAGGCGCCCACGGCCATCACCGCGGGAACGGCAAGGGCTACCAGAAGGGTGCGACGGCGGCGAGCGGCGACTCGAGTGGCGGTCGACGTGGGAGCGGAGATGGCAGCCAGGGTGCCCATGGCGGAGCGATGCCTGTCGAGTCGGCGCGCTTGGTCATCGTCGTGACGCCGCAGCCACATGGGGATCAAAACGGCGGCCCATAGGGCGACGATCGCCACGTAGACCAGACCCGTCATGTTCAGACCGTAGATTGCCAGGAGTCAAACTTGCCGGAACCGAGCACTCAACGACGTGCGTGTCGCCGACCGGACCGGAGTGACGTCCACGATCTCCCGGACTACTTAGTGCTGGCGAATCGCTTGCCATCGCGCTAAGAGCCCCTCGGGAACCTCCTCCGCGCACAGCGCGAAGGTCACGTGATCACGCCAACCCCCGTTGATGTGCAGGTATCGCTCGCGCACGCCCTCATTGCGAAAGCCCAACTTCTCGACAACGCGGAGAGAGGCAGCGTTTTCCGGACGGATGTTGATCTCAACACGGTGCAGGCCCCCCGCAACGAAGCAATGGTCGGTGGCCATCGCAACGGCAGTGGGCATGATCCCCCGGCCGGCGTACCTTTGATCGATCCAGTAGCCGATGTAGGCGCTTTGCAGCGAGCCGCGGGCAATGCCACCGACCGTGACCTGGCCGACGAACGTCCCTTCGTGGGTGAGCGCAAACGGCATGGTGCATCCATCACGCGCCTCGGCACGTAGCCGACGCACCATCGCACCGTAGGACCACGGGGCGCCCTGCTCGCTGGCCGGCGTGGTCGGCTCCCAAGGTCGTAGCCATGGCGCGTTGCGCGTGCGCACCTCGCGCCAGGTACTGGCATCGCGCATGCGCAGCGGTCGCAATTCCACGTGACCTTCGCGCAGGCGTGCCGGCCAACCTCGGGTCATTCGGGTCGCCGCCACTCCCCGCGCTTGCCGCCCGACTTCGCCTCCAGGCGAACGTCGGTGATGACGGCCGCCGGGTCCACAGCCTTGACCATGTCGATGAGGGCAAGTCCGGAGACGGCAACGCACGTCAGCGCTTCCATCTCCACTCCCGTTCGGTCGGCGGTTCGTACCGTAGCTTCGATGGCCACGTGGTCGTCGTGCACCTCCAGACCCACGTCGACACCGTGAATCGCCAACGGGTGACACAACGGCACCAGTTCCGGTGTGCGCTTGGCCGCCTGGATACCCGCGATCCTCGCCACGCCTAGCGCGTCGCCCTTGGGCAGACCGGCACCGCGAAGCAGCGCGATGACCTCGGCGGACACGTGTACGCGGCCACTGGCCGTGGCCGTTCGCACGGTGATGTCCTTGCCGCTGACATCCACCATGCGCGCAGCGCCCTTGTCGTCGAGGTGGGTGAATTCGTTGCTCATGTCGCGCTTCCCTCCGCCGCCATGAGGTCGATCACGACCAACTCCTGGCCTTCACAGACCTCGGTCACCTCGGGCGGGATGACGGCGAGGCCGTGGGCGCGTGACAGACCGCCGATGATGTGCGAGCCCTGACCGCCCTCCGGTTCGGCCATGAGGAGGCCATCGCGCCGGGACAACCGGACGCGCGCGAACTGGGTCTTGTGCTCGGGCGAGGTGAAACGGCGCGAGCAAATCGCATGCACCCGTGGACGATCGATCGCGGCATGACCGAGCAGGCGCCGGATGAGTGGACGCACAAAGACCTCGAACGACACATAGGAACTCACCGGATTTCCCGGCAGCGTGACAATGCGGGTCCCGTCAACGAGACCGCAGCCCTGCGGCATGCCGGGCTGCATCGCCACCTTGACGAACTCCACCCCCCCAAGGTCGGTCAGCACCGCCTTGACCGTGTCGTAGGCGCCCATGCTGACGCCACCGGATGTGAGTATGACGTCGCACTCAGCCGCCGCCTCGGCAAGAACGCGGGCCAACGTTGCGTCGTCATCGGGGACGGGACCGATCCGGCGAGCGACCGCACCGGCCTCGCGAGCGGCGGCCGTGAGCATGTAACTGTTGGAGTCAACGATCTGACCGACACCCGGATCGACGCCGGGATCGACGAGTTCATCGCCGGTGGAGATGACCGTGACGCGCGGACGCGGATGGACCAGGACACTGCCTCGACCCACCGCGGCGAGCATGGCAAGAACCCGCGCGGTGATCACGGTCCCGGCCTCCACGACGAGGTCACCGGTGTTGACGTCCTCCCCCGCGCGGCGGATATGGGCCCCGACATCGGGCTGCTCGGAGATGGTGACCGTGTCGGTTCCGCCGTCGGTCCACTCGACCGGGACCACCGCATCGGCACCGGTCGGTACTGGCGCTCCCGTCATGATGCGCACCACAGTCCCCGCGGCGAGCGCCTGGTCAGCGGACTGCCCTGCCGCGATATCACCGCGCACGGGGAGCGACACCGGCGATGTCTCGCTCGCCCCCGCCACCTCAGCCGCGCGTACCGCGTATCCGTCCATTGAACTGTTGTCGAAGGACGGCAGGGGCCAGGCCGCGGTGACGTCCTGCGCCAGAACAAGGCCTTCGGCGTCGGTCAGGCTCGCCATCACCGCCGGCAGGGGCGCGGCCCCGGCGAGGACCGCAGCCACGTGATCGGCAACCGGTCGTAGAGTCGTCACGAGTACTCCCCCTGGTCAGGAGGAGAGATGTGGGCGTTGCTGGACGCCTGCGAGCCGTTGAGCACCGTGGGGAGCCACTCCCGCAATGCGGGGCCGAGATCCTCTCGCTCAAGGGCGAGACGGAGCACCGCCTGCAGATAACTCAGACGATCACCGGTGTCGTATCGACGGCCGCGGAAGATCACCCCGTGCACCGCGCCGTCGTGCGCGAGCTCCCGGAGTGCGTCGGTGAGTTGAATTTCCCCCCCGCGACCCGGTGTGGTTCGCGCTAGAACGCCGAAGATCGCCGGGTCGAGGACATAGCGGCCGATGACAGCGAGGTTCGATGGTGCCTCGGCTACCGATGGCTTCTCAATGAGATCGGTCACTCGAACGAGGCCGTCGGTGGACGTGGGCTCTACTGCGGCGCAGCCATAAAGCGAAATCTGCTCGCGCGGAACCTCCATGAGACACAGGACTGAACCGCCCAGTGATTCTCGCGCGTCGATCATGCCGCGCAGGACGTCGTCGCGCTCATCGATGAGGTCATCGCCAAGGAGTACGGCAAAGGGCTCGTCACCGACATGGCGCTCCGCGACCGAGACCGCATGCCCAAGACCAAGCGCCTCTCCCTGTCGAACGTAGTGAATGCGAGCCAGGTCGTTCGACGCCGTGATCACGGCGAGCCGCTCCTGGTCGCCCTTCTCGGCGAGCGCGGCCTCCAACTCGAGGTTGCGATCGAAGTGGTCCTCGAGGGCGCGCTTGCTACGCCCGGTGATGAACAGGACGTCGTCTATGCCCGCCGCGGCCGCCTCCTCGACCACGTACTGGATGGCTGGCTTGTCCACCACAGGAAGCATTTCCTTGGGGGTCGCCTTGGTCGCCGGCAGGAATCGGGTACCAAGCCCGGCTGCCGGAATCACTGCTTTCCGCACGCGCACAGGTGACACCCTAGAAGAATGCCCGGCGTGGCAGGGGCGGATGAGGTGGTCGGGTCATCCGACAAGGCGGCTGTGCGTGCCCAGGCACGGGCGCGCCGACGGGCCCGTGCCTCGATCGATGCGTACGGTCTGGCGACGAATGCCCTGGCTTTCCTGGGCGGTATCGCGGGTCCTGCGCGCACGACCTGCTACGTCTCGTACGGGACCGAACCACCCACCGAGCCGATGATCGAGGCACTCCAATCGGCCGACTTCACCGTCCTCCTGCCCCGGGTGAAGGGCGACGATCTGGACTGGGTGGACAGCCGTGGGCCACGATCGGTCTCGGCGATGGGGATCGAGGAGCCGACCGGGCCAGGCGTCCCGCTGCTGCCCGTGCGGGCACTACTCATTCCCGCCCTCGCGGTGGATCTCACAGGTGGACGCATCGGCAAGGGTGGCGGCTTCTATGACCGAACCCTTGCCGCCCTCTCGAAGGACGTGCCCGTGGCCGCCATTGTCGACGACGACGACATCGTCGATGCCATTCCGCTTGAGCCGCACGATCGGACAGTGGACGCGCTCATCACGCCCACCCGCATCGTGTGGGTGTGATGAGCCTGACGTCGACCTAGGAGAAGAGCCCGCCGAACACCAGTCCTGCGATCACGCACAGCAGGCCGGTCACGATGGACCCAATGGCGTAGTACGTCGCTGCCGAGCGGCGACCGGCCTGCACGAGCATGAGCATGTCGGCGGCGAAGGAGGAAAATGTCGTCAGGCCGCCGCAGAAGCCGACGCCGATGAAGAGCAGCGGCTCCCCGTTGGCGAGGACGAGGGCAACCCCGAGCACGAAAGAGCCGATGGCATTGGCCGCAAAGGTGCCCCACGGCCAGTTGGGCGCTCCACGCGCCATTGCCCACCGCGCGAGGCCATAACGACCCACCGCTCCGAGTGCACCCCCAAGGCCAACTAGCACGAAGGGGATCATGCGACTCTCCCGCGGGCCAGCCGTTCGCCAAGGATCACACCGGCCAGACAGGTGATCGTCGTACCAAGCAGATAAAGGCCGGCGCCGACGCTCGAGGTGAGCGCGAGCTCGATGGCATCGGCGCTCACGGTGGAGAAGGTCGTGAAGGTACCGAGGATGCCGAAGCCCAGGAATGCGCGCCAGCGCTGCTGCATCCGGACCGAGCCGCGTCCCAGGCGCGAGACGCGAGCGAGCAGGACACCCATGACCGTGCAGCCGGCAATATTGACCCCGAACGTCGCCAGCCAGAACGGCAAGGCGGTCGCCGCCACGAACTCCATCACGGCAAACCGCGCGGCCGCACCGACAAATCCACCGAGGGCGACAAGCCCCACGAGCAGGGCGGTCTCGCTGCCGTGCCGCGCCGGATTTGCCGAAGTGCTCACGCGTCGCGGCGCAGGAACAAGAGCCAGGCCGGGAGAGCGAGGACGAGGAACCAGCCGCCGAAGACAGCGAGGTGTCCCCACGACTCGGCGCCATTTGCCGACAGAGCGGCGGTGCCGTTGCTGAACGGCAGCACCCAATCCATCCACGTCCACTCTTGCGCGCTAGCAATGCTGAAGATGATCGGTTCGATGAGGACGGCGAGCACGATTGGCACGATGATGCCGAGGGGCTGATTGCGGGTCAGCGCGGTGAGGGCGAACGCGATCAGGACGAAGATCGTGACGTAGCCGATGGCCATAAGGCCAGGTACACCCACGACATCGGTACTCCAGTTCTCATTGTTGATCATGCTGCCGAGGTACTCCGCGAGGGAGATGATCGCGATCGCGATCACCGCGGTGATTGCGGCGAAGATAGCGACCATCACGGTCTTGCCGAGAAAGACCGGAGTGCGCCGCGGGAAGAGCGCGAGCGTGATGCGGATGAGCTCATGCCGATATTCCTGGCCGAACGCGGCTGCCCCGATCGTGCACAGGATCGCAGCGCTGATCGGCAGCAGGCCGAGCGCGACGGACTGGGTTTGTGCGCCGGGGCCTTGACCGCTGCCGCCACCGTTCACCTGCACGAGCCAGGCAAGCAGCAGGGCGAGTGCCGCGGGGATGAGCACCGCGAGGGCCATGAGGATCCAGGTCGAGCGCACCGTCCTGATGCGGACCCATTCGTATGTCATCACCCCGCTCATGACGCCTCCCCGAAGGCGAACTCTTGACCCTCGCCGGTGAGTTGCATGAACGTCTCCTCCAGGCTCGCGCGGCGCAGGGTGAGCTCCCACACCGCAATGCCCGCCTCGAAGGCCACGCGTCCGACCTCGTCGGTCGTCATACCTGTGACGGCGAGGCCGCTCGAACCCTCGGGAGTGGTCGTGGCACCGGCACGGGTCAGTAGATCGGCGAGGGCGGCGGCGTCGCTACAGCGGACGAAGATATCGGTGCTCGACGCCGAGAGCTCCTCAATGGAACCATCCGCGATGAGCTTGCCGCGGGCGATGACGACGACGTGATCGGCCATCTGCTGCATCTCGCTGAGCAGGTGACTCGAGACCAGGACCGCGTTGCCCGCCTCGGCATAGTGGCGCAGGAACTCGCGAAGCCACGCAATGGACTGCGGATCCAGTCCGTTGGCCGGCTCATCCAGCATGAGGGCCCGTGGCCGCGCCAAGATGGCACCGGCCAGCCCGAGCCGCTGCGCCATGCCAAGGGAGAAGGTCTTCGGCCGGCGGCGAGCGACGTCCGTCAGGCCGACGGTGGCAAGGACCTCGTCGACGCGCGCGGAGGGGACCCCGGCGTTGGTCGCCAGCATGCGCAGGTGGTCGCGGGCAGTTCGACCGGGCAGGAACGGCCGAGCATCGAGGTGGGTCCCCACCACTTCGCTGGCATGGGGGTGATCGATCAGCGGTCGACCGTCGAACAGCGTGCGACCGGTGCCTCGGTCCAGACCCAGCATGAGGCGCATCGTGGTCGACTTGCCAGCGCCATTGGGGCCGAGGAAGCCGGTGACCTTGCCATCTGGGACGGAGAAACTGAGGTCGTCAACCGCGCGTACCGAGCCGAAGGACTTGCTCACGGATTGGACGTCAATGCTCACGCCGCGGACACTACCGGCCCGAGCGTCGGAACAGGTCGTCGTCCACAGACTGAGGTTTAGCACTCCTGATGGTGGAGTGCTAATATCCGGACTTCATTGAAGGAGGGTCCGTGCCGACGTATCAATACGCCTGCACCGCGTGCCATCACGAGCTGGAAGCGGTTCAGTCCTTCACCGACGACGCTCTAACCGAATGTCCTGAGTGCGGCGGTCGCCTCCGCAAACTCTTCGGCAATGTTGGCGTGGTCTTCAAGGGTTCTGGCTTCTACCGCAATGACTCCAGGTCCGGCTCGAGTTCGACCGGCTCCGGGTCGAGTACCGATTCAGCTAAGGCCGACGCCCCCGCGAGCGGATCTACCGGCCCGAACACCGACTCCGGCGCGAAGACCTCGACGTCGTCGACGTCATCGTCGTCCTCGACGACATCGTCCTCGAATTCCGCCGATTCATCGAGCAAGAAGTCCGCGACGACCAGCTAGGGGGCGGCGCCCTCAACGGCCGACCCTGTGGATGACGGACGACACGGTCACCGTGATCGACCTACCGTCGGGGGATGCTGCCTGGCGTAGGACTCACCCGCATCCACCGCTTCGTCCACCGCTGGCGTCGGCCGCTCGCGGCCGCCTGCGCGGGAGTGGCCGTCCTCATCTCTCTCAGCGTCCTGCGCCCGGCACCGCCGGTCACGGCCGACATCGTCGTAGCCGCGAGCGACCTACCACCCGGGGTGACGCTCACATCTGAAGACGTGACGGTCGCGGCCGTCCCGGCCGAGTTGGTCGTTGTCGGCTCCTACTCCAACACCGCTGACACCATCGGTCGACTTCTCGCGACGGGCATCGATGCGGGCGAGCCGGTCACCGCGTCGAGATTCGGCGGCGGTGTCGGCTCCGGCGCACTCGCCACCGGGGAGGTGGCCGTCCCGGTGCGCCTCGCTGATCGGGCTCTCGCGGAGTTCCTCCAGCCCGGGGATGTCATCGATCTTGTGGCGGCACGTGACCGTCGAGGGCAGGTGGTTGCCGAGTCAGCCCGTGTCATCACGGTGCCGCGCCAGGACTCGTCGGGGTTTCTCGCCGGGTCAACGACCCGCGCCGACAGCCTCGTCTTGGTCGCCGTCCCTCGCCGGGTAGCCACGGAGGTGGCGGCTTCAGCCCTCGCTGGGCCTCTCACCGCTGTGGTCCGCGCGACGGCAGACAGCAGGTAGGCACGGGGCGGGAGTTCGTCCACTCGACCTCCCTGTCGACGTCGGCTAGCCGTGGTGCGGCGGTCGGTCGCGCAGGTAGTGGTCGTCATCGAATCCGTCGACGCCCTCATCGGTGGTGATCTGCGGCAGCAGGTCCGCCGCACTCGCCGTGACCGGGGCAGTCACGGCACCGGCTGCCGCGAGTGAGTCGCCCATGACCTCGGCTAACTCCACGATGTCATCGCCGCTGATGACAAACGGTGGGGATACCTGGATGGCACCCGAGGCAAGTGTGCGGGTCAGCACCCCACGCTCCCGCATGCCGGCGAGCACGCGCGCGGGCACGCCCGCGCTGAGCGCCTCTGGCGTGAAGTCCACCGCCGTCAAGAGGCCGACGCCGGTTCGCACCTCCGCGATGACGTCGTACGCCGCAAGCGGGGACAGAGCCCCGGCAAGGTCGTGCTGCAGTTCATCGACGCGAGCGACAAGCCCCTCGCGTTCGAGAATGTCCAGATTGGCCAGAGCGGCGGCCGCAGCGGCCGCATGTCCGGAGTACGTGTAGCCGTGCCGCCACAGAACCGGGTGGTCCTGCGGTGTCCAGAACGGATCGGCCACGCGCCCGGAGACGATGACGGCCCCCATGGGCAGGTAGCCCGAGGTGAGCCCCTTGGCGGTGAGCACGATGTCCGGGTCAAGGTTCCACCGGTCACTCGCAAACATCGCGCCGGTGCGGCCGTATCCGGTGATTACCTCATCAGCCACGAACAACACACCGTGCCGCCGACACGTATCGCGCACGGCCTCGAGATAGCCCTCCGGTGGCGCGTACACGCCGCCTGCACCAATCACCGGCTCGCAGAAGAAGGCTGCGATGTCGTCTCGTTCGTCGAGCACATCCCTCAAGGCTTCGGCGTCATCCCACGGAATCACGATGACCGCCGGATCGAGGACGCCGTGGCTGGCCTGATTCGCGGGGATGCCAGCCAGGCTGGTGCCGGCCAGGTGCATGCCGTGATAGGCATGTTGACGCGTCACGATGACCTGACGTTGCGGCTGCCCAACCTCGCTCCAGTAGCGGCGGACCAACTTCACCGCGGTGTCGACCGAGTCGCTGCCACCGCTGGTGAAGAACACGCGCGCACCCGCCATGGGTGCCATCTCCGCCAACCGCTCGGCCAGGTCAAGTGCGGGCCGAGTCGCGAGGTCGGCGAACGCCGAATACGACGCCAGGGTGGACATCTGGCGTGCTGCCGCCTGCGCGATCTCCTGTCGACCGTGTCCGACATTGGCGAACCACAGGCCGCCCGCGGCGTCCAGGTAGCCGCGGCCCTGCTCATCAAAGACCCGGGCCCGCTCGCCGCGCGCCAGCACCAATTCACCCTGCGTGGACACCGCCGCCATGTCGGCAAAGGGGTGCCAGAACCTCGTGGTCGTCTCACTCACGCGCGCAGGCTAGCGTGGCACCGTGCGAATTGTGCTCTTTGGCGCCACCGGATACACCGGTCGCCTCACCGCCGATGCGATGGTGCGCGCCGGTCTCGCCCCTGTCCTAGCCGGTCGACACCATGACGCGGTGTCCCGCCTGGCCGATCGCCTGGCCCCCCTTGCACCCTCCCCCGTGGCCGAGCCGACTATCGCCGTCGCCGATGTCGATGACCCGCCATCGGTGCGCCGACTACTCCAATCCCCCGAAGATGTTCTCGTGTCCACGGTGGGCCCCTTCACTTCGTTGGGCGCGGCGGCTGTCGATGCTGTCGTCGATGCGGGTGCGGCATACCTGGATTCCACTGGTGAATCCGGATTCATCCGCCGCGTCTTCGAAACGGACGGACCGCGAGCTCAACGCACCGGAGCCCGCCTCATCCCAGCATTCGGCTACGACTACGTTCCGGGTAATCTCGCCGCCGCCCTGGTCCTGCGGCGTTGCCGCGAGGCCAACCGACCCGCATCTCGCGTTGATGTGGGCTACTTCGTGGATGGGTCATTCGGCATCAGCTCCGGAACTCGTGCCAGCGCCACGGAGGTTCTCTTCGCGCCGTCCTACGCCTTCCGCAGCGGACATCTGCTGGACTGCAGACCCGGTGCCGGTGGCACACGCGCCTTCGATCTTGGCCGCGGTCGACAGTGGAAGGGCATGGCCATGGCGGGAAGCGAACACCTCACCGTGCCCCCGCTGGACCCTGCCGTCACCGACGTGGGCGTCTGGCTCGGCTGGGCCGGCCGGTGGACGGGACCGGTGTCCATCGCCGGTTCCGCGCTCGGTGCCGTCGGGAGCATCCCGGGTGTGGGCAGCGGCCTGCGACGCGGCATCGCGAGCCGTGCGGGCAAGGTCACCGGTTCAGGACCCGATGCCGCCACGCGCGCGGGCGCGCGCACCCTGGTGCAGGCCGACGCCACGGATGCGGTCGGCCGTCCGCTCGCGTCCGTCCGACTCGACGGACCCTCCCCCTACGATCTCACCGCCGATTTGTTGGCCTGGGGTGCCGCGATGGCCGCGACCCGCGACGTTGCTCCGGGTGCCCACGGCCCGGTCGATGCCTTCGGCCTCGACGCACTCGAGCGTGGGTGTGCCGACATGGGACTGGTCGCGGTTACCTAGCTGACCCTTTGCTCATCATTGGGCAGCGGGTTGGCAGCAGCACCCTCCGTAATCACCAGGATGACCGTGCTCTCAGGCCCCACGCCGAGATGTCGGCGGCGCCCTTCGCTGCCCGATCCGGTGAGCGCTGCGCGGGCTGCGGCAAGTCCGGCGGCGCCGCACGGGCCCGCGACGACGCCTAGGGTGGCGAGGTCACGTGCCGCGTCGAGGTCCTCCTCGTCCGAAATCGCAACCGCCGCATCGAGACCCGCAGCGATGTAAGGCCAGGCCAGCGAGGACGGCGTGCCACAGTTGAGCCCCGTCATGATCGTCCTGCCCGTGGGAACGGTCACCGGACGCCCGGCGAGAAGACTCGGCGCAATGCAGGCAGCGGCCAGCGGCTCGACCGAGACCACGGCGGTTCCTGGCACGGACCGCTCGCCCCGATAGTGCGACAGGGCCCCTTGCAGCAACGAGCCGACCCCGGCCGGCACAAAGATCAGGTCCGGTTGACCGAAGTGCTGCCCGGCGAGTTCCTCGTCGACCTCAGCAAACAAAGTCGCGTAACCCTCGACGATCCAGCCGGGAATCTCTTCGTAGCCTGGCCAGGCGGTGTCCTGAACCAGGATGCCGTCGACGTCGTCGGCCAGACGGGACGCGAAGGCGACCGCGTCGTCATAGGTCCCTTCGACCAAGGTCACCGACGCTCCCTCATCCTCGATCGCGCGCACGGCATCGGGGTGGACGCCCGGAGGCACCACGATCGCGGAAGGGTGACCAAGCACTCGCGCGAAGCGGGCGACCGCACGGCCGTGGTTGCCGTCCGTCGCGGTGACAACGGTCACCGGCTCGACCTGTTCGCCTCCGGACGGTAGTTCCGCAAGCGCACGATGAACCGCCCAGGACGCCCCCAACGCCTTGAACGCCGGCAGACCGAGCCGCCACGACTCGTCCTTGGCGAAGACATGACCCACCCCCAGTTCGAGGGCGAGTTGGGGCAACTCGACCAGCGGCGTCGCGGCATATCCGGCAAGCCCGCGATGGAAATCCATCGCCGCCGTGGACGGCGAGGCGCAGGCCCACGTCCGGTCGCGCTCATGCGCGAACCAGATCGGTGCGGTTGCCGTGCTGCTACTCCTGGACACGCACGACCACCTTCATGGCCGCCGGATCCTGCCGGGAGTAGGTGAGAGCCTGCTCGACCTCGTCAAGTCCGAACGTCTGCGAGACCAGCGCGTCCAAGTCGACGGCACCGGACGCCGCCAAGGTGACGGCGGTCGGATAGGTGTGGGCGTAGCGAAAGGTGCCGGTGATCCACAATTCGCGCCCTTGGATGACCCCGACGGGCAGCTCCACCATGGCGGTCGGCGACATACCGACGAGCACCACTTTGCCGGCCGGTGCAACGCATCGAATGCCGTCGACGATCGCTGGAGCTGCCCCGCTGCACTCGATGAGCACATCTGCTTCGACGACGTCGGGCAGGGCCTGTGATTGTGCGTCCACGACGTCGAAGCCGAGTTCGGCGGCACGTGCCAGACGCTGGGGATTCACGTCACTCAGGGTGATCTGCGTCGCGCCATTCGCCCGTGCGACCAGCGCGGCCATGACCCCAACCGGTCCGGCACCGGTGATGAGCACTCGCGTGCCAAGGCGCACGTCACCCTTTTGGCACGCCCAGACACCGACCGAAAGCGGCTCGAGGAGGGCTGCAGCATCGAATGACACATTGTCGGGTACACGATGCGCAAAAGCTCGCGGCAAGGTCACGTACTCGGCGAAGGCGCCATCAACCGGCGGGGTGGCAAAGAAGTGCACGTCCGGGCACAGGTTGTATCGGCCCGCGCGACACTGCGTACAGGACCCACAGGGAACTCCCGGCTCCAAAGCGACGCGGTCTCCGATCGACAGATTCGTGACACCCTGCCCGAGGGCGACAATCTCACCCGAGGCCTCATGTCCGAGGACCAGCGGGGACTCGACCACGAAGTCGGCGATGCGACCATGTTCGAAGTAGTGAATGTCGCTGCCGCAGATGCCCACCGACCGAACCCGAATGAGCACCTCGCCCGGTTCAGGTGCGGGCACCGGACGCTCTTCGACCCGCAACCGAAGTTCCGTGTCCAGCACGCTGACGCGCTGAGTGGTGGGGGTGTCGGCGCCGCTCACGATTGACTCCCATCTCGCCGCAACCCACGGCGGGTCGCCGGTATGCCTGCCGCCAGTATGCCGGGATGGCCTTACGCCAAGGCCGCGAGTGCGACAAGCGTCTCGGTGACGCGCTGGCGCAGGGGTGTCGTCGCTTCCACCAATTCCCGCTGATGGACGGCGTACTGCTGACGACCCTCGGCCGTCTCGACGCGGATGGGCTCAAGACCGAAACCGCTGACGTCATAGGGCGATGACCGCATATCGAGTTCGCGCGCGCGGGCCGCGGCCACGAAGCAGTCGAAGACCAGATCGGACGGGACCAGTGGCGAGAACCAGAAGGCGTATTTGTAGAGGTCCATCGTGGCGTGAATGCAGCCCGGCTGCTCGTTGTCCGTCTGGGTGTCACGGGTGGGCCGTATCGCGTTGAGGGGCACGGCTGGCGGCGTAAAGAAGCGGTAGGCGTCGAGGTGCGTGCACCGCAGGCCGACCTCTTCCACGGTGCTGGCCACGACGTCCGGCGAGACACGCAGGGGTAGGTAGGCGTGTCGCAACTCCTCCTGCGAGAGCCGGTAGGTCATCGCCCACTCGTGCAGGGCAAAGCATCCCCGCAACGGCGGGCGTCGACCTGTCGCCTGCAAGATCGCGATCGTCTGTTCAAGTCGCTCGCGGCGCGGTCCCAGCCAATCCGCGTCAGCGGCAACGCCGTCAGCAACGGCCCGATACCCGGCGAGCGCGAGATAGCGTTGCGCTTGCGGTCCCTCGAGCGTGACGCCGTACCCCGGATGCCAGGTGGCTAATTTGCTCGGCGAGTACGGGTAGTAGTCGAAGAGGAAGTCCTCGACAGCGTGCTTCTCCCCTCGCGGAGCCCGCTGTCGGCGTCCGGCTATCCACGGCTCGACGCGTGCGGTGTACGCCTGCGCGAGTGGGATCCAATCTTCGGAGCGCATGAGCTATGCGGGGCGGGGCACGCCTGAGTCGTCGAGCTCAGCGATGATTTCCTCGTATCGATCATCGATGCGTCGCGCTGTTGCCTCGTCGTAGTCGCGTCGCCAGCGACCGACATGCGCCTGGTGCGGCAGGACCTTGGCGTCGAACCACTCGCGCAGGCGGCGGTCATCGCGCAGGTCCAGCCCATCGAGAATCCGTTGGAGGGTACCCTCACGGTCGGCCACGGCGAGCTCCTGAAGATCGACGCGGATCACCGTTCCGGGTGTGCAGGCCTGTTCGGCGCGCCACGCTTCGATCATTCGCTCGCGCCATGCCTCGAGCGCCTCGAAGACATCGGCCGGCCCAAACGACTTGGAGACGAAGGAGGCGGCAACATCCCGGCCGTCCCGCATCATGTGAACGACCCGTCCTTCCGGGAAGAGGGCCAACACGCGGTCCGCCGCCCTGGCGTTGGCCGGCGTCGTGTCTACCCAGCGTCCGTCTGGATTGCGCCGCACATGGGACGAGACGACGGTCTCGACGAACCGGCGGGATGCCGCGTAGGAATCATGGTCAAACTCACGGACGTAGACGTCGCAAACCTGCTGCATCGCGTCGCGATCGAATCGGCGGAACAACCCCGATGTGGCTCCGGACGGCTTGGTGCGCAGGTACCAGTGCTCCCACAGGTTGGCGACGACCTGCTGCGGTGTCACGCGACCGGCATAGGCGTCGGCCACTCCCCCGGTCGAGGCGACGAAGCGCAACTCGCGCGGATTGGTCGAACCCACATCGCGATGGTGACCGAGCAGACGTCCCGCGATCGTGGTGCCGCTGCGTCCGGTCCCACCGACGAAGATCGGGCGGTTCGGGGCGTCGCGGACGACGACCTCGCTGAGATCCTTCACTGCCGCTTACGGTTGGCGCGCTGTGCGCGGCGCCGCTCGGCGCGGCTCGCGTTGGGATCGATCTCGATCTCCTCGCCGTCGCTGGCCAACTCCTCGTGCGTCACGCCACCACCCTCCGAGGGGGCGGTGTATTCAAGTCGCTGCGGGCGCTGCGGACCAAGGCCAGGTGCGGTGAGCTTGGGCGGCGCCTTTGGCGCCGCGGTCACAGCCGCCGCAAGGGACTGGACCGCCGCCGAAGCCGTGGCGTCCTCAACAGATTCGAGCGCCTCGGCGGCCTCCTCCGATACCGGAGCCGGAGTCTGCACCTCGACGTGGAAGATGAAGCCGACGGTCTCCTCCTTGATCCCGTCCATCATCGCGTTGAAGAGCTCATAGCCCTCGCGTTGGTATTCGATGAGCGGATCGCGCTGCGCCATAGCGCGTAGACCAATGCCGTCTCGCAGGTAGTCCATCTCGTACAGGTGCTCACGCCACTTGCGGTCCAGGACGGACAAGATGACGCGGCGTTCGAGTTCGCGCGCGACCTCAACTCCAAGGTCGGCCTCACGCTGGTCATAGGCGAGGTGGATGTCGTTGGTGAGTTCCTCAACGAGGAATTCCGACGACAACCCAGCCCGACCACCACCGGACTGGTCTTCCAACTCCTGCACCGTGACGTCCACGGGGTAGAGCTGGCTGAGGGCGGTCCACAACTGCTCGAGATCCCAGCTCTCCGGATAGCCCTCGGCCGTTGCGCTCCGGACGTAGCCACTGACGACGTCATCCATGAAGGTGCGCACCTGCTCGTGGATGTCGGCGCCCCCGAGCACCTGACGTCGCTCGTCGTAGATGACCAGGCGCTGGCGATTCAGGACATCGTCGTACTTCAGGACGTCCTTGCGAATCTCGAAGTTCTGCGCTTCGACATTCGTCTGCGCCGAGCGGATCGCGTTGGTCACCATCTTGGCCTCGATGGGTACGTCGTCCGGGACATTGAAGCGGCGGAGGAACGCATCGACCATGTCGGCTTTGAACAGCCGCATGAGGTCGTCCTCCAGGGAGAGGTAGAAGCGCGTCTCGCCTGGATCGCCCTGTCGGCCCGAGCGACCACGCAACTGGTTGTCGATACGGCGAGACTCGTGCCGCTCAGTACCCAGGACATACAGGCCACCGAGTTCGATGACCTCCTCATGCTCGGTGCGCACCGAGTCCTCGGCCGCCTTGAGCGCCTCTGGCCACGCGGCTTCGTAGGCCTCCGGGTCCTCGACCGGGTCGAGCCCACGGCGTTCGAGCTCCTGCGCGGCTCGGAACTCGGTGTTGCCGCCGAGCATGATGTCGGTACCGCGACCAGCCATGTTGGTGGCAACGGTGACCGCTCCCTTGCGGCCGGCCTCGGCGACGATTGCTGCCTCACGCTCGTTGTTCTTGGCGTTGAGGACCTCGTGCCGCACACCGCGCTTCTTGAGTTCCGTCGAGATCAACTCGCTCTTTTCCACGCTCGTGGTGCCGACGAGGATCGGCTGGCCGAGGGTGTGACGCTCCTCGATGTCATCAATGACCGCGGTGTACTTCGCCGTCTCGGTTCGGTACACCAGATCGGGCTCGTCCATGCGCACCATGGGCCGGTTCGTCGGGATCGGCACGACGCCGAGGGTGTAGATCTGATGGAACTCCGCGGCCTCGGTCATGGCGGTGCCGGTCATGCCGGAGAGCTTGTCGTAAAGCCGGAAGTAGTTCTGTAGCGTGATCGTCGCCAGAGTCTGGTTCTCCGCCTTAATCTCCACGCCTTCCTTGGCCTCGATCGCCTGGTGCAGGCCCTCGTTGTAGCGCCGGCCCTTGAGGAGGCGACCGGTGTGCTCGTCAACGATGAGAATCTCGCCCTCGAGGATGACGTAGTCACGATCTCGCTTGAACAGTTCTTTCGCGCGGATCGCGTTGTTCAAGAAGCCCACGAAAAAGATGCTGGCTTGAAGGCCGGGGATGTCTTTGAAGAGCAAGTT
>JALQUH010000064.1 GCA_023263845.1 Candidatus Nanopelagicales bacterium
TCCGCCGGCACGCCAAGGACTCGATGGAGAAGTTGGTCAAGGATCACGAGGTGGGTGAGGACGAGGTCAAGAGGGCTGAGAAGCAGCTCGAGGACCTGACCCACAAGACCGTCGAGCACGTTGATGAGATCCTCAAGCACAAGGAAGCCGAACTCCTCGAGGTCTAGGACATGACCTCCAACCCGAGCGAGCCGGCGCCCTCCGCGGGGCGGGCCGGACGGAACCTCCCCGCGGCCATCGCGTCGGGCGTAGTTCTTGGCGCGCTCGTGGTCGTCAGCCTGATCTGGGTCAAGTGGCTCTTCGGTGTCCTCGCTGGCGCTGCCCTGCTCATCGCGCTCGGTGAACTCATCGGTGCCTTCGCCAGCCGTGACATTCGAGTAGCCCGGACTCCGGTGTACGCCGGCACGGTCGCGGCGATGGCGACGGCGTACATCTGGGGCTCTCAGGCGCTCCTGGTCACGATGGGCGCAGCCGTCGTGGCCGTGCTGATCTGGCGAATCAGGCGAGGCGCGGACGGATATGTGCGCGATGCCTCGGCGAGCGTCTTTCTGCTCGCGTACATCGGGCTCATGGGTGGCTTTGCCATGCTCATGCTGGCCGAATCTGACGGCCCGTGGCGCATTGTTGTCTTCATTCTGCTCACGATCGGTAACGACATCGGGGGCTATGCGACCGGCGTGCTCTTCGGTCGGCATCCCATCGCTCCGACTATCAGTCCTAAGAAGTCCTGGGAGGGTTTCGCCGGCTCCCTCGTGGTCCAGATGGCGATCGGAGTCGCAGCGTTCATCTGGATCTTCGAAGCGCCCTGGTGGCAGGGGCTCATTATGGGAATCGTCTTGACGATCACCGCGACGGCAGGCGACTTTGCCGAGAGCGCCATCAAGCGCGACCTCGGGATCAAGGACATGGGCACGCTGCTGCCCGGACATGGCGGCTTGATGGACCGTCTGGACTCGCTGGTGATCAACGCCTTCGCCGCGTGGGCCCTCTTCGCGCTGTTCTTGGGCACGGGCTGACACACTGGCGGTATGCCCGAGCCTGGTGAACTCGTCCTCGAAGCCCCGCGGCGTGGGCGTCCTCCGCGTCACTTGGCTGACCTCTGCGTCGACGAAAGACGCGCTGTCATGGCTGAGTTGGGTATGCCGGCCTTCCGTGCCGACCAGGTGTCACGGCACTGGTTCGGTCGCTGGGAGGACGACCCCCACACGTGGAGCGACCTCTCGCCCAGCGACCGGGAGACCGTTGCCCGTGAGCTCCTTCCTACACTGCTGACGCCGGTCCGCGAACTCACCTGCGATGAGGGAGCCACCGTCAAGATGCTGTGGCGCCTGCATGATGGTTCGCGGGTCGAGTCCGTACTCATGGGCTACCGGGACCGCATCACGATGTGCGTGTCGTCCCAGGCGGGGTGCGGCATGAACTGTCCCTTCTGCGCCACGGGTCAGGCCGGGCTCACCCGCAATCTCTCGACGGC
This sequence comes from Candidatus Nanopelagicales bacterium, assembly GCA_023263845.1. Lineage (GTDB taxonomy): Bacteria > Actinomycetota > Actinomycetes > S36-B12 > S36-B12 > Mxb001. The sequence goes on from JALQUH010000064.1 coordinate 1,475, forward strand.
AGAAATCGTCGAGCAGGTCCTTGCCGGTGCTCGCATGATCAAGGCTGGACTGATTCCCGGTGACCGCGAGCGCGTCAGCAACGTTGTCTTCATGGGAATGGGTGAGCCCCTGGCCAACTATCGCGCACTCATGGGCGCCATCCACCGGCTTGTCGATCCGGTACCCGCGGGTCTGGGCATGTCGGCGCGCGGGATCACCGTGTCGACCGTGGGCCTCGTCCCCCGAATCCGCGACTTAGCTGAGGAGGGGCTGCCGCTGCGCTTAGCGGTATCCCTCCACGCCCCCGATGATGCTCTTCGCGACACCCTTGTCCCCATCAATACGCGCTACCCCGTCGCTGAGGTGCTCGATGCCGCGTGGTTCTACGCCGACCGAACGGGGCGGCGCGTCAGCATCGAGTATGCGCTGATCAAGGACGTGAACGACCAGCGCTGGCGTGCCGAACTACTCGCCAAACGGCTTCGGGGGCACCTCGTGCACGTCAATCTCATTCCGCTCAACCCGACCCCGGGTTCGCAGTGGACCGCGTCCGAGCCACGCGACGAGAGGGCCTTCGTCCAGGCTCTGGAGGAAGGCGGCGTACCGGTCACCGTGCGCGATACCCGCGGCCGTGAAATCGATGGTGCCTGCGGACAACTCGCGGCAGCGGAGGCACCATAGGTCATCCGACGGCGGCCGGGCGAGGATCGTCCGTCACCCGGGCCATCGCGGGACGCGGTGCGCTAGCGTCGGCGTCATGGAGGAGGGAACGACGTACCAGGCCGTTCACGCGCGCAGCCTGGCCGAGCCGAATGCCTTCTGGACTGACGCGGCAGCTGCCATCGACTGGGTCACCCCTCCGACCGTCATCCTCGACGCGGACAACCCGCCGCTGTATCGGTGGTTTGCCGACGGTGAGCTCAACACCTGCGCCAATGCAGTGGACCGGCACGTGGCGGCCGGTCGTGGCGATCAGGTGGCTCTCATCCATGACAGTGCCGTCACGGGCGTGGTCACCCGGCTGACGTACGCCGAACTTCTCGATCAGGTGGCGCGCTTCGCAGGCGTGCTGCGCGACGCTGGCGTGCAGCAGGGCGACCGCGTGATCGTCTACATGCCGATGGTGCCCGAAGCTGTGGTGGCGATGCTGGCCTGCGCTCGAATCGGTGCGGTGCACTCGGTTGTCTTCGGCGGTTTCGCGCCAGCCGAGTTGGCGGCCCGCATCGACGACGCCGAACCGACCGTGATCGTCACCGCTTCATGTGGCGTCGAAGCGACGCGTGTCATCGAGTACAAGCCATTGATCGACGAAGCCGTACGTCTGGCGCGTCATCAGCCGCGCACGACGATCCTTCTGCAGCGTCCGCAGGCGCACGCGCAGATGGGGGAGCGGGACGTTGACTGGATAGACGCCATGGCAGCGGCAGTAGCTGTGGATCCCGTGACGGTAAGAGCGACCGATCCGCTCTATATCCTGTACACCTCGGGGACCACCGGGAAACCCAAGGGAATCGTGCGCGACAACGGCGGCCATGCCGTAGCGATGGCGTGGTCACTCGGCAATGTGTACGGCATCGGGCCCAACGATGTGTGGTGGTCTGCCTCTGACGTGGGGTGGGTCGTCGGCCATTCCTACATCGTCTACGCCCCGCTCATCGTGGGCGCGACCACGGTGATGTACGAGGGCAAGCCGGTCGGCACGCCAGACGCCGGCGCGTTCTGGCGGGTGATCGCTGATCACGGGGTGAATGCACTCTTCACGGCACCCACGGCGATCCGGGCGATCAAGAAGGAAGACCCGAATGGCGAACTCTTGGCCATGTACGACACGTCGAGTCTGCGGACGCTCTTCCAGGCGGGGGAGCGGCTCGACCCGGACACGTTCGGATGGGCGACGGAGCGTCTCGGAGTGCCCGTCATCGACAATTGGTGGCAGACCGAAACCGGGTGGCCCATCACCGCGAACCTCCGCGGTCTTGACCCCATGCCGCTGAAGTCGGGCTCATCCTCGGTGCCCGTTCCCGGGTACGACGTTCGCGTGGTGAACGAGAGTGGTGAGGAGGTCCCCCGGGGAACGGAAGGCAACATCGTCATTCGGCTGCCGCTGCCCCCGGGCACGCTGCCGACGCTGTGGGGGGATGACCAGCGCTACATCGATTCCTACCTCTCGGTGTTCCCGGGCAACTACGCCACCGGTGATGGCGGCTACGTCGACGACGACGGATACGTCTATGTCATGGGTCGCACCGACGACGTCATCAATGTGGCCGGGCACCGACTCTCGACCGGCTCACTCGAGGCAGTCGTTGCCTCACATCCACGCGTGGCCGAATGTGCGGTGATCGGTGTGCGCGATGATCTCAAGGGCCAGATCCCGCGCGCGTTCGTCGTCCTCAAGGCCGGTGTCGACGGCGAGGGGATCGAAGACGAGATCGTGGCACTGGTTCGAGAACGGATCGGTCCGGTGGCGGCGTTGAGGCAGGTCTCCGTTGTGCCCGCCTTGCCGAAGACGCGCTCTGGCAAAATTCTGCGTCGGTCCATGCGCGCGATCGCCGACGGCCGTGACGAGGCGCCCCCGTCCACCATCGAAGACATCCGAGTGCTCGAGGCCCTCGGCCCGCTGCTGCGAGGAGAGGCGTGAGCGGACCTTTGAGTGGGATCCGCATTGCGGATCTGAGCCGGGTGCTCGCCGGCCCCTACGCGACGATGCTGCTTGGTGACCTCGGCGCCGAAGTGATCAAAGTCGAGCGACCCGGTGTGGGTGATGACACGCGCGCCTGGGGTCCGCCGTACGCGGACAACGGCATGGCGACGTACTTCGCCGGGGTGAACCGCAACAAGACCTCGCGGACGATCGACCTGTCCGGTGTCGAGGGCATCGCCCAGGTCCGCGCGCTGATCGCGGAGAGCGACGTGTTGGTGGAGAACTTCCGTCCGGGCGCCCTGGATGCCATGGGCCTGGGCTACGACGCACTGTCTGCCGAACACCCCGGCTTGATCTACTGCTCCATCAGCGGCTTCGGCTCGGGCGAGGGGGCTTCGCTGCCGGGCTACGACCTCCTGGTTCAGGCGATGGGTGGGCTGATGAGCGTGACCGGCCCCGGGCCGGGCGAGCCGACGAAGGTGGGCGTCGCGCTTGTCGACGTCATCACGGGACTGCATGCGGCCGTCGGCATCCTGGCGGCATTGCATCATCGTGATCAGACGGGCGAAGGCCAACGCGTCGAAGTGAACCTGCTGTCCTCACTTCTGTCGGCGATGGTGAACCAGTCATCGGGGTACGTCGCCGCAGGCGTCGTGCCCGGGATCCTGGGCAACGCCCATCCCTCGATCGCGCCGTACGAGGTGTTTGCGACGGCCGACCGGCCCTTCGTGATCGCGGTCGGCAATGATGGCCAGTTCCGTGCCTTGGTGGCTGCCGTAGATCGTGCCGAACTCGCCGATGACGAGCGGTTTGCGACGAACCCCCAGCGCGTTGCCCATCGTGCGGAGCTGAAGGCCCTTCTTGAAGGCGCCTTGGCCTCCCGAGGGGCCGGGGAGTGGCAGGAGGTTGTCGCCGCCGCGGGAGTGCCGTGCGGGCCCATCAATGATCTGGAGCACGCGTTTGCCCTGGCTCAGCGGCTCGGACTGGATCCGGTCGTGGAGATCAGGGGAGTGCCGACCGTGGCCAATCCGATCACGCTGTCGGGCAGTCCGGTGGAGTACCGGCTGCCGCCGCCCCCGCTCGGGGAGTGAAGGCGCCGCTCCGCATGCCTGATTCGTCAGGGGGCATTGCTGGCCCGCGGCGATCTAGCGGAAGGCCGGCATCCCGGTGAGGGCCTGGCCGATGACCAGTGTGTGCATCTCATTGGTGCCCTCGTAGGTGTAGACCGACTCCAGGTTGTTCATGTGCCGGATGACGGGGTATTCCAAGGTGATGCCGTTGCCGCCGAGGATGCTGCGGCACTCTCGGGCAATGGTAAGCGCCTCACGCGCGTTGTTGAGCTTGCCGAGGCTGACCTGCTCCGGGGTGATCTTGTGCTCGTCCTTGAGCCGACCCAGGTGCAGTGCCAGCAGCATGCCCTTGCCGAGCTCGAGCGTCATGTCGGCCAGCTTGGTCTGCGTCATCTGGTAGCCCGCGATCGGTCGATCGAACTGCACGCGGTTGCTGGCGTAGTCGATGGCTGTTTCCAAACAGTCGCGCGCGGCCCCGAGGGTGCCGAAGGCGATGCCGAAGCGGGCCTCGTTGAGGCAGGCGAGCGGGCCTTTGAGCCCGACGACACCGGGCAGCACCGCCGACGCCGGGAGGCGAACGTTTTCGAGAACGAGCTCAGCGGTGACCGAGGCGCGCAGTGACAGCTTCTTGTGGATCTCGCGGGCGCTGAACCCGGGGGTGTTGGTGGGGACGACGAAGCCGCGGATGCCGTCGTCGGTCTGCGCCCACACGATGGCCACGTCGGCAACGGTGCCGTTGGTGATCCACATCTTGGACCCGTCGAGGATCCAGTCGTCGCCATCGCGCTTTGCCGCCGTGCGCATCCCCGAGGGATTCGAGCCGAAGTCGGCCTCGGTGAGCCCGAAGCAGCCGATCAGCTCCCCCTTG
>JALQUH010000069.1 GCA_023263845.1 Candidatus Nanopelagicales bacterium
CGGCTCAGCCGCGCGCGGGGCAGTGGAAGATTGCGCCGGAGGCTCCTGCGCGGCCTGCTCAGGCTCAGGCGTCTGGCTCAGTAGATCCGCGGGGCGCAAGCGCGGGCGCAGCTCCGGCGATATATCGGGAAATATCAACTCGGGCGCACGCGCAATCGAAGCAGGAGAGACCTCCTCTGGCACGGTGGGTGTCGGTGCAGGTTCCGCAGGCGCGGCTGGGGGCGTTTCGGCCACCTCAGCCGGAGCAGTAACATCTGGTGTCGGCACGGGCGCATCGACGACGGGCGGCTCACGCTGAGGACTGGGCGCGGCCGCCGGTGTCTCTGGCACCTCTTCCGCAGAGGTCTCAAGCTCGGGTGGCTCAACCGACGCGTCCAACGGGCGATCCAACTCGGTGCGCGACGGAAAAATCGCCTCGGCAACCAAGAATGATACAAAGAAACTTAACGTAACAACCAGCAGTCCGACAAGACTCAGTGTTAACCCATAACGCAAAACCAAAGCTCCCGCTTGACGACCCCACTGGCTACGCCGACCAGAACGGGTAGGTAAGTATCAAGTAAGCCTTATACAGGGGTGGCAATGAGGTGAAGCTGCGCACTGTGCCCGGTTTGCAAATTTCCGTTGTGCACAGTTTGTGCTCTTCAGCACCCACGCGCTCATTGTAAGCACTCGCCATGGGGGCCGGCGCGCAGGCCGTCAGGACCAGCATCATGCCGATGATCACAAGCGTCCGCACCTTATCGTTCCAGCGACTGGACGGCTTCCTGCCTCAGCATTTCAAGGCACTGATCATAGGTGCCGCGCACCGAGTTCTGGAGCAGGTTGCCATAGGTGATCTTGCGGTTCGCGTCCTCGCAGGGCACCTCGGACGTCACCACGCCCGCGCAGCCCGAAAGAAGGAGAGCCGCGAACGCGCAACCGATCAGGTTTGTCTTGTAACCCAGCCGCATTCTACCGCTCTTCCTCTGTAAGAGATTTAAGGTTCGCATAATACTGAACCAACATCGCCTTTTGCGCGGTGAGTTCGTCTTGCAGCTGAGCCTGGATCTCTGGGTGATCTTCGTAAACTGGCATCACTTCCTGCAGCGCCACCGCGCGTGACACGGCAAACTCGCGGAATTCCAGCAAGGATTGCCGAGCCCGCGCCACCGTTGCTGCATCTCCTGGGGCGGCGGCTTGCGCAGTTTTCACGAAATTGCCAGCCAGCAACAGATCAAAGCTCGTGTTCAAGGTGTCGCTTTTTGCAGCCCGGATGACCCGCTTGAGCGACTCTTCCCGTAACAGGAAGTTCCGGTGGCTCTGCACGATCCGCGACCCGGTCTGATCGCCAATGGAATAACCGATCGCACCGCCCAGAACCGCTCCTGTCGCAGCACCAGCTGCCGAAGAGTCGATCAAGAGACCAACAACTGCGCCACGCAGGACTCCGTGCACCATCGCATTGGTGCGGGCCTCCTGCATTACGTTGGCATAGGCCGCCTCGCGCGCGGCAATATCTCTCGACACAGCTGCAAGGCTCGCGCGCGCACCTTCGGGCGGTTGCGGGTTCTTGGTCCCTTCCGGAATATCCATGGTCAGTTGCGCTGTCTCGACCGCAGGCGAGCTGGTTTCGCAGGCCGCTAGAGACAGAACCAATACTACAGGAAGAATTTTTATCTTCGAATTCAACCTGTGACCCCAAAAAATTAATTCGCATTGCAGTGTTACACGCGGTGTTGTCGCGCATGCAAGCGGCTTCCTTGGTTGCGCAGAGTATCTTTGGGATAGATTCCGGTAGGGGGGCAGGATCGTATCACTGAACTGATGCGGTGGATGCCTCCACCCAGCGGCATCTCGTATGCCATGATGGTTCCATTGGAACCAAACGGAGGGCACATCAATGACGACGACGATCAGCATGCTGGCGATCGACCTGGCGAAGGGCAGCTTCCAAGTTTGCGCAATCGGAGCGGAGGGGGCGGTTCTGTATAACCGTGCGCTTTCGCGGGTTCGGCTGGCCACGCTTCTGGCCGAGCAACAGGCCTGTATCGTGGCGATGGAGGCCTGTGCCACGTCGCATCACTGGGGCCGGGTGGCGCAGTCCCATGGCCATGAGGTGCGTCTGGTGCCGGCGGCGTATGTGAAGCCGTTTGTCAAACGGCAGAAAAACGACAAGGCCGATGCCGAGGCTATTGCTGAGGCGGCCTCGCGCCCGACCATGCGGTTCGTAGCCGTTAAGAGTGCCGAGACCCAAGGCCGGGCGGTGGCCTTCCGGACGCACCAATGTCTGGTCAGGCAGCGCACACAGCTCATCAACGCCCTTCGAGGTCATCTGGCCGAGTTCGGGCTGGTGGCGCCGAAGGGACCCGCGAGCCTGAAGGTGCTCGAGACCGCGCTGGCCGACGAAACCAACGCCCTGCCAGCCGCGGTCCGGGAGATGGGGACGATCTACGTCGAACAGATCGCGCGGCTGACTGAGCTTATCGAGCGGTTGGCGAACGAACTCGAGGCGGCTTCGAAGACAGATGTGCAACTGCGTCGGCTCTGCACCATCCCGGGGATCGGTCCCGTCACGGCCGGTGCCGTCGCGGCTTTCGCACCGGATCTCGATACATTCGACAGCGGACGCAACTTCGCCGCATGGCTTGGTCTGGTGCCTCGGCAGAGGTCGACCGGCGGCAAGACCAGGCTCGGTTCGGTCAGCAAGATGGGCCAGACCGATATCCGCCGCCTGCTCATCGTCGGCGCCATGAGCGTGATCCGCTGGGTGGTCCGCAAGGGCGGCAGCACGAACCGTTGGTTGGCCGCGCTGGTAGCGCGCAAGCCGAAGATGGTCGCGGCCGTAGCGCTGGCGAACAAGATGGCCCGCATGATCTGGGCAATGACAACGAAACAGGAGAATTACCGGATGGCGTGATCCGAGCCCGCGCAGGGTAAGGACACGGCATGGCCGCAAGGCCGGGGTGAGCGATCGACGAGGAGTAGGCGACACGGACTTCGAAGTTCAAGGCGGGAGATTCAGTCCCGGGGCTCGAGCGCTTGCAGCTCTCTGAACCGATGTGAACCCAGCCTTCCGAACAGCATACCGGCCCGTGGCGTCATCCAAGGCCACACTTAGCAGGTCGCTGAAATAGTCTCTGAACCGGAACGCTGTCCCGTCATCAGAGCCGGTTCGACTGATGGGGCATGCCTATCGGCGCGTCTGCGGCTCGCTCCTGGGGCCATCTCTCCCTTCATGCCCCCAGCAACCGTGGTAGCCGGGCAAGGTTGTTGGCGGCCATGGTCAGGATGAAGCGGGATCGGACGCGCTCGACGCCCCGATACATGGTCTGTGCCATGCCACCGATGGTTTTGGCCCAGCCGAACGGCTCTTCGATCTTCTTTCGGTGCTTCTGGGACAACGCATATCCCTCATGTCGGGTCGTGCGCCCGTCGATCGCTGAATATCGCGATTTCTGGGCAACATGAGGCGTGACACAGGCTTGACGCAGATCGGACACGAACCCGGCCGCGTCATACCCCTTGTCAGCACCCAGCGTCAGCCGCCGGGTCGATCCGGGGGAATGGCGATGGACCATGTCCAGCGCCGCGCGCCGCTCGGCATGACCGTCGGCCTGGGTCAGATCACCCTGCACGACAAACCCGTGCCGGTTCTCCATCAGCGCATGACCCATGAAACACAGCACCGCGCCGGTGCCGGGGGATTTCTTGTAAAGACGCGCATCCGGATCGGTGACCGAGGCATGGGTGGCGTTCGAGCGCTTCTCGCCCTTGAAGTCGACTTCGGCATTGCGGTGGCGGCGGCTGTTGCGGGGCATCGGGTCTGTCTCGGCTGGGGTCTCGGAAGGCACTGTCTCAGGGGTGCGCTCAAGGGTGGTATCCAGGCCGGGCGGATCGCCCGGCCCTTCATCGTCAGGCGCGTTCGCCTCGGCCTTCGGCTGGAAACTCTTCGTGGAAGCCCAGGCCTTGATCAACGTGCCGTCGACGGAGAAGTGCTCGTCCGACAGAAGAGGCGCGACCTCGCGATGCGCCAGGATCGCCGCCATCACCTTGCGCGACATCTCGGTCGTCAGCAGCCGGTCGCGGTTCTTCGTGAAGACCGTGGGGACCCAAACCGGATCGTCAATCCCGAGCCCCACGAACCAGCGCAGCATCAGGTTGTAATCCATCTGCTCCATCAACTGCCGCTCAGAGCGGATCGAGAACAGGATTTGCAGAAGGCTCGCCCGGATCAACCGCTCGGGTGGGATCGAGGGACGCCCGAAGTCAATGTAAAGCGCCTCGAAATCGGCATCCAGACTGGCCAGCGCGTCGTTGACCACCTGCCTGATCTTGCGCAGCGGGTGCCGCGCAGGGATGCGCTCTTCAAGATCGACATAGCTGAACAGCGACCCGCTCGTCTCGTCCAAACCCCGCATCATCACCCCCGCCGCAATCGTTGAGGGACTGAATCATGTTCTCAAATGACTGTCGAGGCAGGACTATTTCAGCACCCTGCTAGATCTGGATCATCGGTCATCATGACGCCATCCTAGGGACAGCGTCCCGGCCTTGTCTACCCGGACCGCAGGCCGGTCTCGACCAGCAGGCCCTTGCGCTTGGCCTCATAGTAGTAGCCGCGCGCGTACCACATGATGCTGGCGTCCCAATCGCCATCCGCGACGATATAGGCCCCGCGCAGATATTTCAGCCCGTATTTCAGGTTGGTGTCCGCATCCAGAAGGTCCGCGTTCGCCCCCCGGAATCCCATTGTACGGGCCGTCTGCGGCAGGATCTGCAACAGCCCCCAATAGGGTCCGTTGCGCGCGGAGGGGCGGTGCGTGCTCTCCCGGATGGCCAGACGATGCACCAGGCCGCGCGGCAGACCGTAGTGGTCGGCCCACCGATTGATCTTGGCCCGCAGTTCGGGCGTTTCATTGGGATGCAGCGGCAGCGCGCGCCGGTCCGCCCTGTCGGAGACCACGCCCGACCGGGACGGTTTGGCACAGCCCGCCAGGGCAAGGGCGGAACTCAGCAAAAAGAGACGTCGGGTCAGCATGGGGGCTCCGGGTTAGGTCCCTTTTCCTAATCCGCCGCCTGTCACGGTGCGAGTCCGGTCGCGCGGCATCGGCAAAACCCTGCCAGAGCGCCATGCCCCACCGCCCGCGCGCCCACCGGGGGCCGCGTCGAAACCCTTGCAAATCCACTCTGACAGCGCCACGTAAGGCACATGACGCAGACCCTGCTTTCCCTTGGCCACGGCTATTCCGCGCGCGCC
>JALQUH010000266.1 GCA_023263845.1 Candidatus Nanopelagicales bacterium
TCATCCGTCATGGTCATGACGGCACAGTACTCGCCCCCCTTCACCACGAAAGGCGGTCCTTTGCCAGCAAGTTCAGGCGGCCGCAATCGTGGCAGCGGCATACTTGCCCGGGGCCGGTACGGCGCAACTGAGGCCTCCGCCGCCCACCCAGGCAACGGTATGACCCAGGAGGACCAGCCCATGTGCACCAACTTCAAGGTCAAGAAGGCAGCAGATGGATCCATCGTTGTCGGCAGATCCATGGAATTCCCCTTGGGCATCCCCACGTCGCTCGGTGTGCTGCCCCGCGCCTACGCCGGCAAGGGTGCAGCCCCCCAGGGCAAGACCGGTACCGACTGGCAGGGTCAGTACGGCGTCGTTGGCATGTGCGGCTTCGGCCATCCACAGTGGCTCACCGACGGGATGAATGAGGCGGGCCTGTCGGCGCACTTCCTCTACATGCCGGGTGGCTACTGCTTCTACACCGAATTCACCGGAACCGGCCGAGAACTCAGTGAGATGGATGTCATTCCCTATCTGCTCGGTACCTGCGCAACGCTCGACGAGGTCAAGCAGGCGATGCAGGGTGTCACTATCTGGGGCCTTGACCCCGGAATTGGCTATCCGCCCCCGGGCCATTTCCTCCTCCACGACGCGACCGGGTCGCTCGCGATCGAGGTCCATCCCGACGGTATTCACCTGGTCGATAACCCCACCAGCGTAGGCACGAATGCGCCCTACCTTGAATGGCACCTGACCAACCTCAACAACTACGTCGGCCTCTCCGCGAACTCCCCCGGCGCCGCAACGATCGGCGGGATGACGTTCAACGCGTTGGGCCAGGGCCAAGGGCTCATGGGCCTACCGGGTGACTACACGCCGCCAGCCCGCTTCGTCCGTGCTGCCGCCCAAGTCGCCCTGAGCGACCAGCCGACAGACGGTCCTGACGCCGAACTCACGGCGCTGCACATCCTGAACTCTTTCGACATCACTCCCGGCATCATCCGCGAGCCCGGTCCGCACGGCGAGCCAGTCGACGAGGTGACCGTCTGGGACTCGATCTGCAATCTCACCGGCAAGCGCTACGCCTACCGGACGGTCAGCGACCCCACCGTCTACGTCGTGGACCTCACCAAGGTGGACTTCACGGCTCCGGCACGGACTCAGGACATCTCATGGTCCGGGAATTTCGTTGAGACCGTGGTCAGTTAGTGCACGAGATCCACGAATCTGTCGCGCCACGTTCCGGCAACGGAAGTGATAACCCTCGGCAACATCTCAACTGCTGCGTATCCAGGCCGAACCTCGTAAGTCGAACAAACCAGCGTCTGTCCATCACCTTTAAACGAAACGAAACCGCGGACAGCTCTATGGCTATCCGCGGTTCCGTTTCGCTACTGGTCTACAGACTTACGATGCGGGCGTCGGGCTCGGAACGATGAGCGCGGCCACCAGCGCATCTCGAGCCGCCTGGATGGCTGCTGCCTTGTCCGCACGAGCGGCAGACTTAGCTTCCCGGTGCGCCTGGTTGGCGGCCTTCACCGCGGCGCGGTAGTCCTTGGCGGCCGCGCGACGCTCGTCAGGGGTCGTGGCTGCGGCTTTGGCCGCCTTGAATGCGCTCTTGGCTTCGGCCCTGGCCGCCTTGAAGGCTGCCTTGGCGGCATCGTCCGCCTCGGCCTTGGCCACGTGGGCGGCCGCTACAGCGGCACGGTAGTCAGCGACGGGCTGCACCTGGTCAGCGGGCAGGGTCGCGGCATCGAAGGCAGCCACGGCCGCCTGCACTGAGGTACGGAACGTCGCCTTGGCGGCGTCGCGTGCCTCGCTATCGCGACCTGCTTCCTCCATGGCCGTGCTCAGCGCAGCACGGGCCTCGGCGACCTCGGCATCGAACGCTTCCTGCGCCTCCGGAGTCACCGTGCGCGTGACCACACTCTCGAGCCAGGTATCACCGGTGGGATTGCCCGGCTGGCCAACGGAGTCATCGGGCCGATCCGGCTTGCCCGGCTTATGGGGCTTGTCCGGCTTGGGTCGATCGTCACGATCTTGGACAGAGACGCCATTCGACGAGGAGCCCGCCTGGGCCACACCAGCGCCAACGGCGACTCCGGTCAGCGCGAGCGCGCCGGCCGCAACTGCCGACACAACGCGTGATGTTGATCGATGGACTCTCACAATGCCTCCTAGCGGTCGAACCCGGCGGTCACCGGCTGCTCCCTTCGACTATCGGACCGATTCCTCCGCCGATGCCGGTCCCTCCGTGTTTCCGAGGCGAATCCGGGGAACCTCAGCAGAAGCTCCGAGGGGCCGACGCCTGAGCCCCCCATGCGACAGACTGCCGACATGACCGACGATCCGCTGTGGCCCAGGGCCCGGAACTGGTTCACCACCGACCAACTCCCCGGGTCCGACATCACCCTCCTCGGCGTACCCGCCTCGCGCACGTCGCTCAGCCCGACACACGCCCACCTCACGCCGCACGCCATCCGCGAGGCGCTGGCGCGCTATTCGACATACTCCTGGACACATGACGCGGATCTGCGCGATCTGACCGCAGTGGATGCTGGCGACGTGCATGAGCCCGATGGCCCCGAGGGCGAGCGGCGCGTCGTGGATCGCGTGGCCCAGCTCGGCGCCGCGACCTCACTACTCATTGCGCTGGGGGGCGACAACTCGATCACGTACTCCGTTGCACGGGGAATGTGGGGCGAGGCAATCTCGTCGGCCGGCCTGGTGACTCTCGATGCCCACCATGACCTTCGCGATGGCGCGAGCAACGGCTCTCCGGTACGTCGCCTCATCGAAGCTGGACTACCGGGGCGCAACGTCGTTCAGATCGGTATCGCCGACTTCTCCAACTCACGTGAATACGCCGCCCGAGCGCGAGAACTTGGGATCACCGTAATCACCCGCGACGAACTCCGTCGACGGTCACCCCAGGATGTGATGGCTACCGCACTGAGCGTGGCCACACAGGGCGGCGGCCCGGTCCACGTCGATCTTGACGTTGATGTCTGCGATCGCGCCGAGGTGCCCGGCTGCCCGGCGTCGGCCCCGGGCGGCATCAGCGCCGATGAATTGCGACAGTTCGCATACTACGCAGCGCGATCCCCCAAGGTGAGGTCGATCGACATCACCGAGATCGACGCAAGCGCCGACTCCCCCGATAGCCGCACCGTCCGTCTTGGTGCGCTGCTCGTCCTAGAAAGCGCACTGGGGCGCCTCACCCGTCAGGCCTAGTAGCGCCCCGAACAGCCACGCAGATCCGATCGGATACGTCCGACCATGTCAACCCAATCAGGTAGCCAGCGCGAGGAGGAAGTCGTGGCGGGCGACCAGCGTGTCGTAGTCGGCAACAGAGGTCGGCGGCCCCGGTACCGCCTGTCGAACCTCGGCGTGGATCTGGCTGTGTGCCTTGCTCGACTTGGCCGCGATGACACTGACCATGCGATGGATGTCCTTGCGAATCTCCGCTGTGTCTCGCCAGGTGCTCGGAGCAACTAGCGGCTCATCACTCACCGCTTCGATGTGACGACGTAGTTTGGCGTCGCGCGCAGCGAGCACGGTGGCCATGTCCTCCGGACTCAATAGCCCCGGTAGCCCGAGATAGTCAGCGGCGTCTTCGTCAACATCCAAGGTGGCGGCCGTGATCGCGCGACCGCTGGTGAGGACGTGCGCGAACTGAGCGTCGGCGTCCAACGCAGTCCACCCTTCACCGCTGCCCTCGATCCGTTCGATCTCCGGCTCCATGTCGTGCCCGTCAGCGGGTTGGACGCGAACAACCGCATTGCGAGCCGCCTCCATCTCGGCGGCCAGGGCCAGGAGCGGGCGTACCGCCGGCAGGTAGACCGATGCCGACTCACCTCGACCGCGCGCTCGCACGACGCGCCCCACTGCCTGAGCGAAGAAGAGCGGCGTTCGAGCGGAACACAGATAGCCCAACGTCGTTGCACGCGGGATGTCGACACCTTCACTGATCATCCGTACACACACAACGAGACGTGTTTGACCGCGGGTGAAATTGCTCAGACGCTGCGAGGCGTCTGCGTCTTCGGAGAGGACGACGGCCGGAGCCTGCCCGGTGACCTTCTCCGCGATGGCGGCGTACGCGCGGGCGGTCTCCTGGTCGTTGGAGAGGATGATGCCGGCGGCATCCTCGATCCCGGCGGCGCGCTGGGCCTGCACACGCTCATCGACGGCAGCGATGACGTGCGGCACCCATCGACCCGTTGGCGAGAGCGCGGTACGCCAAGCCTTGTCCTCTTCACGCTTGCTGCCACTGCCCAGGGTCGCCGCGAAGGCATCGCCGGCGTCGTTCACCCATCGTGAGACTCCGGTGTAGGCCGCGAAGACGACGGGGCGCACGACCCCGTCAGCGAGCGCATCGCCGTAGGAGTAGGCGTAGTCGGCCAGGGATCGAATCTCGTCGTCGTCCTCCTCATAGCGCACGAAGGGGATGCGCTCATCGGCTCTGGTACGGAAGGGTGTGCCGCTCAAGGCCAGCCGGCGCTTGGCCGGGTCGAAGGCCTCGCGCAGCCCGTCGCCCCAGGTGAGGCCGTCACTGGCATGGTGGATCTCGTCCATGATCACCAGTGTTGATTTCGCCTCCGTGCGGCTGCGGTGCAGCATCGGCTTGGTGGCGACCTGGGCGTACGTCGCGACGTAGCCCTTGCTGCCATCACGAACCGGACCGACCGAGTTGGGAAGGTCCGCGTCCAGCCACAGCCCCAGCCCGGCGGCCGCATCGGCCCACTGACCGCGCAGGTGGTCGGTGGGAACCACCACGACGACCCGTTGAACGGCCCGCCGGTGGAGCAGGCGGGCGGCGAGGGTGAGAGCGAACGTCGTCTTGCCCGCTCCCGGCGTCGCTGTGACGAGGAAGTCTCGCGCCCCAGAGTCGTCGTACCGACGAAGCGCCTCGACCTGCCACCGACGCAGCAGCGGCCCGGCGGGCTCGAGAGTGGGAGCAGTGGCGGTCATGGGAACTTCGACCCTGTCACAGCAAGATCGGGAGCCGTCGGAACGGCGCGCCGAGACGTACTAGCCCAGGGCTGCGCCCTCCCGAGCCGGCACGACCCGGGCAATGGCGCTCGCGAGGAGCATGCCGATGGTGATGGCAATGATCGTTCCAGCCGCCACCGTCAGCACATCGGTTCCGGTCGTCAGATTGATGACGGATGAGGACTGGCTGCCAGCCGCATCGACCTGCTTCGTCAGAGCAGCGTCACGGGCGGCGAACTCCTCCGTCAGGGCAACCAGGCCGAGCGAACCCGGCACCAGCAGCCAGAAGACAGGCTCAAAGATCACGAAGGCGGGGAAGCCACGCCGGGACCGGCGTTGAATCAAGGTGGCGGCGAGCAGCGCCGCCCCAGCGGCAACGCCCGCCGCCAGGATCGGATCGATGGCGGCCGATACCAATGCCATGACGCCATAGGTGACCAGGAGGAGCACCACGATGATGCGAATGGATCCCTTTGGCGCATTGGACACCATCGACTGGGCAATGGCGAACATCAGAACACCAATCCACGCGGCCCACCAGGGCAGCAGGGCCTCGGTGAGGTCGGCGAAGTTGTAGTCCTCCACGGGCGCAAGCCGCGCACCGGAGAGGATGCCGAAGGTGAGGACGAGAATCTGCACGGCCGCGCTGATCAGCCTCGACGAGCCGGAAACGATTTGGTTGTTGGCAAGTTCCTGGGTGCCGCGCGTGAGACCGACCCCCGGTATCAAGGTGATGATGGGCGCGGCCACGACCCGCACGGGTTGAACGTCGTCGAAGAACGTGCTCGCGGTGAAAACGATGAACGCGGCTGCGAATGCCGAGGTGAAGGGCACGAGAGCGGACAGGGTAGGCCGGTTGGCGGTCAACACCAGGGCAAGCGCGACGAGCATGCCAAGTACCCAGGCAATGCCGACCCCCCAGAGGCTGACTCGGAAGACCAGGGCAAAACCTGCCGCGGTGAATCCGTTAGCGACGATGACGACCCAATTCGGGAAGCGCGCCTTCAACGAGTGGACGGCAGCTAATTGCTTGATTGCCTGCACCGGCGTTACCAGTTTGTTGATGACGTCCCGGGTGATGCGATGAACCTGCGTGGCCTGGTCAAGCCGCATCGATGCAATAGAACTGGTGAGGACCCGGGCTCGGCCGGTCCCTTCGTCGTCGACGAAAACGCCGTTGGGCAAGACATATGCGGACAGATTGGGCCGGTCGTAGACGCTGGAGATTTTGCCGAGAGTGTCCACCACTTGATTGACCGGATATCCAGCAGCGAGTTGCGCCTGGCCGACCGCTGCCATCAGGCGCTCGATGTTGTCCGTCTCGGTGTTGTCTGCGGGTTCACCATTCGGGTCGGTAGGGGGGCCAGCCACGCGTTCCACCCTGCTGGCCGCCTCGCGCGGATGCGAGCAGACACACGCGGCACGAGACATCTGCGACAAGATCGTGACCCGGCGCTCAGGCAGGGGTCAAGCGCGTGGCGTTACGTGAGCCGGTTCACGGGCCAACGCGGAAGGCGTCGTCGAACTCCGCGCGGGTCATGGACTCCAGGCGTGGGGCGTAATCGCCGAGGTAGTCCTCGGCGAACTGCCCATACGGGACTCGCGTGACCGCGCCCGCGAAATTCTTCTTCGGCAGCAGATTGCGATACAGAAGGAAGGCGTCATCCTGCGTCGAGCCTGCCTGAGTGCTCCAGTCCAGGAAGTTCACCCCGTCGTACGACGATCGATCGGAATCGACGATCTGATCCGGCGCCACGACGGCTATGTGGTAATTCCCGTCCGCATCAACGGCTACCTCATCGTCACGCAGACAGTCAACGACGGGCAGATCACCGGCATTGACGTTCTGGCACAGCGACCAGTAGCGAACATCCTGGGGCGCCCGGGGTGCCTTGCCCGTGACGACCAGGATCGATTCGGGGTCGTAAGCCTTCTGCGCAGCCAGGTAGGAGTTGTCCGCATTCGCGTAGAACCGCTCAGCCTCGCCCCGCGCGAAACGGTCGGTAGCACCGACAGCGGGCTCGAGCACAGGCCTGTTCTCCGGCGGCCCGACCTGAGAGGGCTTGCAGGTCTTGAGTTTGACCGTCTTGGTCTTCTTGCCCTCGCCCGACTTGATGGTGACCTTGGGCAGCGGGCCTCCCGATGCGCCAGGCATCTCGGACACGTAGATGCGCATCATCACCACGGTGAGGTTGCTCAAATCGGTGCCGTTCCAGGTGGATGCGGCGAGTACGTTGGGCTTGCGTCCGTTGTCGTCGTCCTTGGGCACGATGGTTATGGTCCACTTTCGCTTCTTGCCCTTGCCGGTGCGTTTGACCTGCGTGTCGTTCACCGAATCGATCAGCGACGAGTCGGTGAAGCGATACGTCTGCATGGACCAGTACCGAGCCCTGGGGTCTTTTCCCGTGATGACGATCTTCTCACCGGGCTCGTCGAGTTGAAAAATGGCAGCTTGCACGAAGTAAGCGGCGTTCGTATCTGGGAAGGCGTAGTTGGCGTCGCCCGGATACGCAATGGGCCAACCACACTGACGGTTCGGTTCGGTGGGGGTAAGCACGATGGCTTGCGCGGGCAGTGGCAGCAGCGCCGCCCCTAGCGCGATTGCTGCTCCGCCGATAAGCCAGCGACGCACACCACACCTCCCACCTAAGCCGTCTAGTGAGGCTAGCGGCCGGTCACGGCACGTGTCATGCGCTCGCGAGGAAGGACAGCCGCACCTCGCGCTGCGGATTGTCGACGTTCGAGTCCACGAAAACCACGCTCTGCCAGGTGCCGAGAGTGAGCCGACCATCGAGGACGGGGATCACCAGGCTGGGCGAGATGAAAGCCGGCAAGACATGATCGCGGCCGTGACCGGGTGAGCCGTGCCGATGCGCAAAGCGCGCACCTCGCGGGAGCATCGACTCCAAGATGAGCTCGAGGTCTTCCTCTGTCCCCGAACCGGTCTCGAAGATGGCAACGCCGGCCGTCGCATGCGGGACGAAGACACTGCACAGTCCGTCGCCCTTGTCGGCACAGAATCGCGCCACGGCACCGGTGATATCCGTGGTGAGGCGGTCACCGGTCGTGAGGCGTAGGACTTCGGACTCCATGCCCGCCATTGTGTCCCTGTGGATTCATCCTTCGTCGGTCGGTTTGAAGTCACTCGCCCTTGGCGGAATCTTCGGGGGGTTGCTGCGGGGCTTCGCCACCGGTGCGACCGCCGTTGGGGACCCACCCGCGCCAGAGGACGAATGCACCCCCGGCGAGGAAGATCACGCCGAGCCCCGTGCCGATCGGATTGTTCGACAGCACGCTGTCCTTGATGACGCCGATGCCCATGAAGAACCAGAAGCCGCCGATCATGAGCAGCACGAGGCCGATCGCTCGGGTCAGCGGGTTCATCTGGTTCACGGCGACACTCTGGCACGGGCGGGCAGATTCGGCTGTGGGCCAGACCCACCATCCGATTAACGGACGATTCGCGTTGACACACCCCCCCGGGCATCCCTACATTCATGAGGTCACCAAGTAACACGCGCCACGGGTGACGCCTGCTACCGGCCGGCGGGTGCGCAACATCGCGCCAGGAGGACAGCCCTCCAGGCGCGCCGGGGACCAAGATCGTTTTGGACCTCGGGAGGGTCGCGTGAATCGCATTGTTCTTGCTGGCGCCGCGGGCATTGTCGCCGTCGGAGCCGTCTCTGCATCGGCCGCATCCTTGGGCGGCGTTACTTCCGACAGCGTTGGAGTCGACTCCGGAGTTGTCGCCTCATGTGACACCGACGGCATCGGTGTGGACTACACCGTTGCGTACGCGGCGGCTTCCCAGCGCTACAACGTCGCCTCCGTAGTACTCACGGGCGTGGCCGCTGCTTGCGATGGGAAAGCATTCAGCGTGACCCTCGCCGACGACACCACATCTCTGGGCGAATCCACAGGGACCGTCTCGCTCGGTGGCGGTAGCACGGAAACGATTGACGTCGGTTCCCTGAGCGTAGACGGCGAGCTGGTCGACAGCATCGCCGTGGCGATCGTGGGCTAGTCCCGTGCCCACGAGGATGGGGGTCGTCGGCGGGCTCGGGCTCGTCGGCGCCCTCATCCTTTTCCCCACCACCACCGGATTCGCGGCCAGCCTCGGGACCATCAGCAGTGCTGACCTCTACGCCCAGCATGGCGAACCGGGTGTCATCGGCTCCATGAGCGACGGCTTCGCCGGCTCGGGCAAGAGTTACCTCGATGGTCGAACCCTCGCAGATGGGCAGATCTGGTCAGCCCCAGCGAAAGTTTTCGAGGTGACCGGTGGCGAGTGCGCCCCCACAAAGGACAACGCGCCGTTCAGCATCGCCGCCCTCCCCTGGATATCGATCCCCACGACGCGCATCACCTCCCAGATCACCCTGGAGGGGGCTGGTGAATTCGGACTCCTCATGCACGCCGACCAGACAACTCAGACCGGGGTCGCTTTGCGCTTCCGTGACACCGGCAACGCCGAGATCGCTCGGCTACACAACGGCAACTGGGCAACGCTCGATAGTGCGACTTCGTCAGCGATCGGCACGTGGACCTTCGCATACGATCACGGCACCTACACCGCCACCAACGGCTCGACCACACTCACGTACACGGCAACGCCTTCGCAGGACTCCGCCTGGCGCGCCTTCGGGGACGTCGGCATCTTCGTTGCCGGACCCAAGGCGAAGGACG
>JALQUH010000092.1 GCA_023263845.1 Candidatus Nanopelagicales bacterium
GGTGAAGGAGTCGAAGCCCCAGCACTGGGCCCAGATGCAGGTCTACATGCTCGGCCTGGGGATCGACCGCGCGCTCTACGTTGCCATCTGCAAGGACGACGACCGGCTCTACGCCGAGCGCGTGCGCCTGGAGCCGGACAAGGTCGAGGCTCGATTGCAGGAAGAGTATGAGAAGGCGGGGACATCATGAGTTCTCCAGTCCTGTCCCCGACTACCGGTGAGCCGGTCTCCGTCGTTGGACGTCGCAACCGAATCGGACTGATCTTCCTCATCGTCGTCGACTTCTCCGGCACGATGGCGCTGATCGTCAGCTACTGCTACCTGTGGTCGCTGAACGTCAACAACGGCTGGGCGCCGAACACCCCGAGTTTGAACGGCAACCTTGACGTCAAGGGACGCTCTCCGCTGCCATGGGCCGCGGACTGGCCCTTCTGGGCGATTCTCGGGCTCACGGTGCTCGCCACCGTCGTTCTCTGGATCGGTATCCGCAGTCTTCGGTCCGGCAATCGCGGCGGGCTTGTGGCCGCATCCACCGTCGCACTGCTCATCACACTCGCGACCATCGCGATGCAGTGGTGGCAGATGGCGACCTTCCCGTTTGGGGTCGAAAACGGTTCGTATGCGTCGGCCGTTTTCCTGCTCACCGGGTCGAACATGTTCAACCTGCTGATTTCGGCGTTCATCCTCCTTGGAATCGCCAACCGTTCCCGCGAGGGACTGATCGCCACGGACAACCCGTGGCAGGCGCGGCTCGCGGGCTACTGGATGGCGTGGATCTGTGTGGCGATCCTGCTCGGTGCCCTATGCACCACCTTCCTGAAGGAAAGCTCGAACCCGACACCGGAGAATTTCGGCGGCTTCAGCCTGTTCAATCCGGACAAGCCAACGCCAACGCCGAGCCCGTCTGCGTCTCCGTCGGCAAGCCCCTCGCCTTCTGCGTCCTAGTGTCTGCATCGGCGTAGTGTCCGCACTGGCTCGACGTCCCGCTGTGGGACTTCTCGTCGGGATTCCGATCCTGCTGCTGGTCCTGGCGACCCTGGATGCCCTGCGCGAATCCGGAGTCGTCGGTCTGCCGGTAGTCCCATGGCAGACCCTGTGGGGCCTGCCCCTCGATCGATGGATCCGCGATGTCGCGGCCAGCCTCACCCTCGGCTTCCTCATCGTGGGAGGCCTGCTGCTCGGTCGCCCCATCCCACGACTTCTCGGCGCGGCGTCTCTGTCGGCCCTGGTGTGGCTGGCTTCCCTGCTCGCCATGGTGCCGCTGACCATCTCGGAACTCCTGGGTCGATCGCTACCGGACTCCCTTGATCTCACGATTGTCTCGTCGCTGCTGCTCACCGATCTGGGCAAGATCCTGGCTGTGCAGGTCGGTCTCGTTGCTCTGGTTGCCGCCTTGGGCTGGGCGGTTGTCGGCCGTGTTACGGCGATCATCGTGCTTGTCGCAGCACTCATTCCTGCGGCACTTCCGGCTCTGACGGGCCACTCCGGCCTCGGTGGTGGCCACACCGCGGCGACGATCTCCCTCGCGCTGCATCTGCTCGCCGTCGGGGTGTGGGTTGGCGGGCTCGTCGCTGTCTGCGGCTATCTGTTGATGAACCCACCCGATGCCGACGTCGCCATCCGACGATTCAGCCTGCTCGCGCTGATCGCGGTTTTGATCTTGGCTGAGAGCGGACTGCTCAACGCCTCCCTGCGCATGGACGGTTTCGCGTCGCTCATCACCTCGCCGTACGGCGCTCTGATCCTGGCCAAGGCAGTGATTCTCGCCGCGCTGATCGTGCTGGGTTGGCGGCAGCGGCAACGCGCTGTGCCGGCGGCCGGGGAGGTGACTGGCCGCATGATGGTCCTGCGATTGGCCACGTTCGAGATTCTTCTCATGGGGGTGGCGCTCGGGCTCTCGATCGCCCTGTCCCGCACGGCCCCACCGGCCGGTGCCATCGCGGGCGACCGCATCACCGCCGCCGCACTCGGCTTGCTCGCGCTCGCGGCGCCCCTGGTGATCGTGTGGGCCGGGGGTCGCCCACAGCGCCTGCGTCGATGGACGGCTGCCTACCCGGAGCCGTTTGCGGTTGCGCTGCTCGTGACCGCTGTCGTCCTGGCCGACGTCGTGCCGACCGGCTTCCTCGGTGTCGGCTTTGCTGCGATCCTCGCCAGTGTCGCGTTGGTTTTCGTGGGCTGGCTGTTCGCCATGGCGGCGATCGGTCCTCGTGGAGTCCCCGCAGTGATCATCGTGATGGTGATGTGGCCCGTGGCGCTGTGGTGGGGCCAGCGTTCGGAGCCCACCGAGACGGGTTGGCAGGTGCTGCTGGCCGGGACCGTTGCCGAGATCTGCCTTGTACTTCTCCTCATTTTCCGTCGTTCGCTTCAGCAATCGCGGTCGTCGTACGACACTGAGGGTCAGGACCGATCGGAGGTGGACGCGTGAGCAGCGAGAACAGCCGCAAGATCAAAGACGCGTTCACTCTGCATCTGCCACTGGTCATCGTCCTTGCGCTGTGCACCGTCGCCACGGTGATCGAGTATGGACGTGCGCAGGAGGGTGTTGGCCGTGCGTGGGCCTACACCTTCCAGTGGCCGATCATCGGGCTCTTTGCCATCGTCATCTGGAACCGCTACCGCAAGCACGGCAGTCTCACGCGGTGGTTCACCGACCGCTACCGCAACCGCATCGCGGCGTTCACCGCGGAAGCCGAGGCGGTGGAGGCGGCAAAGGAGCCGGAGCCGATCGACCCCGATGAGCAAGCCTGGGCCGAGTACGTCGCCGACCTACGCCGCCGCGATGAACAGGGGCGTTGATTCTTTCGTCACATCACCGGGCTTAGCCCCCCACATTGACGAAAGAACGGTCCGGTGCCCCCGCGCCACGAGGGAAAGTGACCGAATCGGCGGAAGCCGCTAACCTTCTGCGGGCCCATCCGGGGCCAGGGGGAAGGACTCCCGCCCT
>JALQUH010000132.1 GCA_023263845.1 Candidatus Nanopelagicales bacterium
ACCGCCGCGAGCGACAGGTCCAGGTTCTCCCGCGCGAGCGAGGGGAGCATGTACTTGTCGGAGATGACCTCGCCCTGCTCGGTGATCTTCACCTCGCCGGCGACGGTGCCCGCGGGCAGCGCGAGGATCGCGTCGTACGTCGGGCCACCGCCGCGGCCCACCGTGCCGCCGCGACCGTGGAACAGGCGCAACCCGATTCCGGCCTCGGCGGCGACATCCCGCAGGCGACGCTGTGCGAGGTGGATCTCCCACTGCGAGGTCGTGATGCCCGCGTCCTTATTGGAGTCGGAGTAGCCGAGCATGACCTCCTGCACGTTGCCGCGGCTGGCGAGAAGGCGTCGGTAGGTGGGATCGGACAGCAGGGTGCCGACGATCTCGTGGGCTGCGCGCAACTCATCGACGGTCTCCAAGAGGGGCACGAAGCCCACCATCGACGTCCCTCGGTCGGTATCGACCAGGCCAGCCTCACGGGCGAGCACGACGGCGGCGAGTACGTCGTCCGGCCCCTTGGTCATCGAGACGATGCAGGTCTCGATAGTGCGCGGGCCGTAGCGCTCAATGGCCTCGCGGGCGGCGACGAAGGCGCCGTACGTCGCCATGCCGGCCTGGTCCAGTGGCGGTGGGCTCGGCGCCAGGGGACGGCGCGAGGCGAGTTCGTCGCTGAGTAGGGCGAAGCGCTCGTCAGCGGCCATGGAGGGATAGTTGGCCGTGACGCCGACGCGCGCGAACAGCTGATCGAGTGCGTCGACGTACTTGCCGGAGTGCTCCCTAATGTCGAGGGTGGCAAGCGGAAGGCCGATGGACGCGATTACGCGCATGGCGCGGTCGATGACGCCCAGCGCGGCAAGCGTGCCGTCTGTGGCCATCAGTGAGGCGCGGACCTGTGAGAGATCGTCCAACAGATCTCGCGTAGATCGGTAGTCGCGGTGTGGCATGTGACGGCTGCGGTTCGCGATGCGCTCACGGGTCAGCCGAAGTCGCATCCGGATGAGTGACAGCTTCAGCCGAATCGGTTCCTCGGCATTCAACCGCAGGTATCTCTCGTCGAACTCGGGGAGGTGAGCCAGATCCGCCTCAACCGCCGCGCGCAAATCAGGGTCGGGTCCCGCGAGCCGCTCGCTGACGGAGAGATCTTCAAGGAGTCGGTCGACGATCGGGAGCATGTCGCCGATGGCATGGTCGCGCTGGAAGTCGATCACCGACCGTGTCACGGAGGGCGTCACGAAGGGATTTCCATCGCGATCACCGCCGATCCACGAACCAAAGGTCAGCGGGGTGCTGTCCGGTGGGAGGTCAGCACCGAGAAGACGGAAGGCCGTCGCGAGGTCATCGAGCACCTCGGCGAGTGGGCCACGCGCAAGGTCGTCGAGGTAGTACAGGGCGTTGCGTGCCTCGTCGACGACCTGGGGCTGTTCCAGGCGCAGTTCGTCGGTCTGCCACAGCAGCTCGACGAGTTCGGCAATGCGTGCCCAGCGAGTGTCGTCGTCCAGGTGTTCATCGAGGAGGAGGTCGGCGATGCGTCGTTGCTTGGTGAGGACCGAACGGCGTGCCGCCTCGGTGGGATGTGCGGTGAAGACCGGTCGCACCGACATGTCGCTCGCGAGTTGTTCGGCCTGCTCGGGAGTCACGCCCTGCTCGCGCGCGCGGCGGGCGGTGCTCGTGACGAGGCTGCCCTCGGTACGTCGTCGGGCCGTGACATCGCGCGCGCGCTGCACCTGCTCGGCGACGTTCGCGAGGTCGAAGTAGATGGAGAAGGCACGGGCCAGCAGGGTGGCCTGGTGAAGGTCTAGGTCGTCGATGAGGGTGGTGGCTCCGCCGGGGGACTCGCGGACGGCACCTCGAACCTCCTCGACCAGGTCAAGGAGCCAGGGGCCTTCGTGACTGGCGAGGGCCTGACCGAGAAGGGCGCCGAGGCGTCGGATGTCCTCGCGGAGTGCGGCGTCGAGGTCGGCGACGGCGTCGTCCGGGGTGACAGTCACGGAGACGACCGTACCGGGGGCATGTTGCCGGGATGTGAACACGGTTACATCCCGGTTCCGTGGCTAGGGGGAGTCGAGGGATAGTGTCCGCCCCGTGGTGAGCGTCGTCTTCGGCCTGCTGACGGCGGCGTTCTTCGCCAGCAGCAGCCTGATCTCATCCCGCACTGTCAAGATCATCGGCCCGGGCTCCTCGGTCGCCTGGACGATGCTGGTCGGGCTCGTCATCACGCTGCCGTTCCTGCTCATTTCCGGCGTGCCGGCGAACCTTGGTGCGAGCACTCCGTGGATGGTCGTCGCGGGCCTCGGCAACGTCATCGGCATTCTGGTGGCCGGGTTCGCCTTCCGTATCGGCAAGGTCGGCGTCGTCGCGCCCATCCTGGCAACGGAGGGCGCCATCTCGGCCGTCATCGCATCAATTCTCGGCGAGAGCATCGCTCCCGTCATCGCCTTCCTCCTCCTCGTCATCGTCGGTGGCATCGTCATCTCGGCGATTGCCCCGGATCCCGAGCCCCTGGTGCACGAGCGGCCGGTACTGGCCGTCACCTTCGCGACCGTCGGGGCGGCATGCTTTGGAATATCCCTCTTCGCCATCGGCAATCTCAGCGATGAGTTGCCGATCGCCTGGGTCCTGCTACCGCCGCGGCTGGCGGGCGTTCTCATCATCCTGATTCCACTCATCGTCCTACGACGACTTCGCATCACCAGGTCGACAACTCCGCTGGTGATCGCCATGGGGTTCACCGAAGTCCTCGGATTCGTGAGTTTTGCGATCGGCGCGCAGTACCAGATTGCGGTGACGTCAGTGCTCGCTTCTCAGTTCGCGCCAATCGCAGCCGTGATGGCCTATGTGCTGTTCAAGGAGAAACTCGGACGCCTGCAGATCACCGGTGTCGTTGTTCTCGTCGTTGGCGTGACGGCGTTGAGCCTTGCGTCCTAGTGCGGCGGCGTAGCATGCGTGGCTATGAGTCGGATCTTCACCATGGCGTTCGCGGATGTCTATCCGGCGTACGTCAACAAGGTGGAAAAGAAGGGCCGAAGCATCGCGGAACTCGATGAGGTCATCTGCTGGCTGACCGGGTACGACGAGGCCGAACTTCGGGATCACTTGGATTCCGGCGTCACGTTCGAGGAGTTCTTCGCAACCGCGCAACTGAACCCGAACGTGTCGTTGATCACCGGGTCGGTGTGCGGGGTCAAGGTACAGGAGGTTCAGGATCCGCTGATGCGACAGATCCGCTACCTCGACAAGTTGGTCGATGAACTCGCGAAGGGCCGACCCATGGAGAAGATCCTGCGGAAGTGAGCGGCTGCCCGTTCTTTCGTCAGATCGCCGGGCTTAGCCCCGTCATGTGACGAAAGAACCGGTCCAGCACATGACAGAACCCAGGGACTTTTCCCTGGGTTCTGTCATTCAGTAGCGGGGGCAGGATTTGAACCTGCGACCTCTGGGTTATGAGCCCAGCGAGCTACCGAGCTGCTCCACCCCGCGCTGGCCTTGCGGCTTGAGCTACTATACGCCGAGCCTGGGAAGGCGAGCCAATCGGGTGTCCTGGCAAGAGCCACGGCGGAAGGACCGGTGTATTTTCTGCCTGTGAGTGACGCCGAGACGCCTGAGGCGGCGAAGGAAGAAGCGAGCGACTCCGTCCTGCGAATGCCCGGAACGGCGTCCGCTTGGCGCGAACTCATCGCGGTCGTCCTACTCTCCGTCACCGCCATCGCGACGGCCTGGAGCGGATTCCAGGCCAGCAAGTGGGGTGGGGAGATGTCCATCTCCTTCAGCAAGGCGTCAACGGCGAGGATCGAGGCGTCGCGCGCCGATGGCAACGCAAACCGTCAGTTGACGATTCAGGTGCAGCTATACACGCAGTGGATCGGGGCAGTGGCCGCCGGCGACGAACGACAGGCCACCTATCTCGCGGATCGATTCCCCGAGCCGCTGGCGACAGCGTTCGATGCGTGGATTGCCACTGACCCGCAGAACAATCCCGATGCCGTAGACAGTCCCTTTGCTATGCCGGAGTATGTCCAGCCGGATGCGGTGGCGGCCGCGGAGGCTGATGCTCGGGCGGACTCTCTGTTCCAGCAGGCGCTGGACAACAACCAGCGCGGGGACAACTACACGTTGCTTGCCGTCCTCTTCGCGACGGTCCTCTTCTTCGCCGCCATCTCCGGTCGCGTCAAACGCGAAATAAGTGCCTGGATGCTGCTGAGTTTCGGGCTCGTCCTCTTCGTCGGCACCGCCGCTATCCTGCTCACCTACCCCAAGATCGTGTGAGTCCCGGAGACAGCGGCTAGCCTTCCTGGATGGCTGTGAGCGTAGTGACCCCCGTGACACTGCGGTGGCGCGACTTCGACGCCCTGGGGCATGTCAACAACTCGGTCTACCTCAGTTATCTCGAGGTTGCCCGCGATCGCCTCATGCGTGACTTGCTGGGAGACGTCTACCTCTCCATGGTCATCGCCAGGATCGAGATCGACTACCGCGACGAAATCCCCATGGGGACCGAAGAGGTCACCGTCACATGCCGGCCGGTGAGCATCGGCACGACGAGCCTGCGAACCGAGGAGCAGATCCTGCTGCCCGGCGGAGGTGTCGCGGCGACCGCCATCTCGGTAGGGGTCGTACGGGATGACAAGACCCGCAGTTCACGGCCCTGGACCGATGCCGAGAGGGCGTTGATCACCGCCGCCATCGGTTGACGGATGGATTGTCCGCTGAGGGCGCGACATCTGCCTTCTAAGCGCACAACGTCCAGCGGCGGAGGAATTGCGAGCGGCAGGTGAGTCTAGACACGGCATCACGCGACGCATCGTGATCCCGAGCGTCAGCGCCGATTAGGCGAAGGTGACGCGGCGCGACTTGATGTCGTACGTCGCGTATTTCACCCGCAGCGTGCCGCTATCGATCGCGTCTCGAATGATGGTGCTCTTCTTGAGGGCACGTGCGGAGTACTGCGCATTGGCCCACGTACCTTCAGGCAGCGTCTGGTCTTTGGGAAGGCCTTCGATGGCGGGGAGGATGGCATTCACAACGTCGTCGATATCGCCACCCGGATATTCCCCCGTGCGCAAGGTATTTTGCGAGGCCGAGACGGCGCCACAGTTGCTGTGCCCCAGAACCACTAATAGTGCGACCTTCAAGACGGCAACCGAGTATTCCAAAGATCCAATGCTGATGCCGTCAGAGCCAATGTTGCCGGCATTGCGCACGTTGAACAGATTGGCCTGTTGTACGTCGAAGACTCTCTCGACGTTCACCCGGGAATCGGCACACGAGAGGATCGATGCGAAGGGCCACTGACCCTTGGAGATGTCGCTATTGGGCGGAGTGTGGTCCTTCTGCTTGATGTTCCCGTTCACCCAGCGCCTATTGCCCTGCTTCAGCCACTTCAGCGCCTGGCCGGGCGTGTACTGAACTCCGCCCTTGGCTTGCGCACCCAGTGCCGGGGCAGCAGCACCGACCGCCAGCGCCGTACCGGCCACGCCAGCCATGCCGACGAGGAAACCTCTACGTGATACTTCGAATTCATTGGACATGGGTGTCAGCTCCTCGATCGACAAGGTCGTCGGTTTCGTGATCATGGTGACGACGCATGAGTGGCATCCTAGGTGGCTGCATCGCCGCGTAGGGCTACTCACTCATAGCGGACGCTGTCCATAGGGAAATCAACGGACTTCACCATGCTGCGTAGCACCGGCGCGAGGGGTAGCTCGACACTCGGTGAAAGGGGGAATGACCTACTGCTGGAGGCGGGCCTCCGGCATATCGCCGGTCCAGTAGGCCTGCAGCTGCGGCATGACGGGGCGCATCATGAACTCCGGCCGGCGCAGACCCTCAGGACCGGGGCCCGGACGCGTCCACGACAGCCACTCGCGGTAGACCTCGCGCGACTTGGCCGTGTCGACCACGACGTCGCCGTACTTGTCCTCGTCGTGGGCCCGCTCGATGTTGACCTTCTGGTGCCAGCAGTGCATGCCGGACCAAGTGTCGGGATGAACCGGGAAGGCGAGGTTCTGATGAACGCCGGGGTCCTCCCAGTTGATGCGCATCGAGTCGGCGTCGCCGCTGGCGAAGGGCTTGACGCCCTCCTTGTAGCGCAGGCGCCAGCGACCGTCCGGCATCTTGCCGACGTCGACCTTGCCGGTGACCCAGCGGCTGCCGGCATCGTCGGTCGTGCGCCAGCGACCCATGTGGTGTGACAGTGCCGTGACACCCGGACGCACGCCCTCGGTCACCCAGACGCGAACGACGAAGTAGCCGATCTCGGTGGTGACGCGCACCATGTCGCCGGTCTTCAGATCGCCGAGACGCTTGGCATCGATCGGGTTCATCCACATCGGGTGCTTGTTGCTCAGCTCGTTGAGGTACTTAGCGTTGCCCGAACGGGTGTGAATGAGCGTCGGCAGGCGGAACGTCGGCACGAGCAGCATGTCGCCGTGTTCGGTCATCTCGCCGTGGTGCACGTGGGACTTGATGTACGTCGGAGCGGCGTACTCAGACCAGCCGAAGTCCTCCATCGCGGTGGAGTACAACTCGAGCTTGCGCGACGGTGTGAGCCATCCGGCAACCTTGGAACCGTCCTCCATCTCGATGCCGACCGCGCCGGTCTCACCGACGAGCGGCTTTTGCGACTCCGGGGTCACCGGCTTGCGCAGGACTCCATGGGCGTCCGGCACGGCACCGGCGAGCTCGGCCTCGGTGAGTGGGCGCTCATCCTGGCGGTAGAGGCCGTTGACGACCTCGACCACGCCGTACTTGCGCATGTACTCCAGTGGAGTGAGGCCCTCCTTGGCCGCCTTCTCGGGCAGTCCCGGCACGTTGTTGTCGAAGACGTAGCCGTAGTAGTCGTCGACCGTGACCTTGTCACCTGGACGTCCGGGTGCCTCGAAGTACTTGCGAATGCCGAGCGAGCCGTCGGGGTCGATGCGCCAGGAGAGCTCGAACCAGAACTCGACCTCTTCCCACACCT
>JALQUH010000151.1 GCA_023263845.1 Candidatus Nanopelagicales bacterium
ATCTCATCAACGTGCTCGACGGTCTTGTGGGTCAGGTCCTCGAGCTGCTTCTCAGCCCTCTTGACCTCGTCCTCACCCACCTCGTGATCCTTGACCAACTTCTCCATCGAGTCCTTGGCGTGCCGGCGGATGTTGCGCACCGAGACGCGGGCTTCCTCGGCCTTGTGACGCGCCACCTTGATGTACTCCTTGCGGCGATCCTCGGTCAGCGACGGCAGCACGACACGAATGATGTTGCCATCGTTCGTGGGGTTGACGCCTAGGTCCGAATCACGGATGGCCTTCTCGATCGCGGCAAGCGAGCCCTTGTCGTACGGCGTCACGATCATCATCCGCGCCTCAGGCGAGGCGAACGACGCGAGCTGATTCACCGGAGTGAGGGTGCCGTAGTAATCGACCATCACCTTGTTGAACATGCCGGGATTGGCACGGCCGGTGCGGATGGAGGTGAAGTCCTCACGAGCCACCTCGATGGCCTTCTCCATCTTTTCTTCGGCCTCCATGAGGATCTCGTCGACCTGCTCGCTCACGCTCGTGCCTCCTGCACTTCGTCGTCGTCCGTGGCCTTGGTGACCAGGGTTCCGATCCTCTCACCCCGCACAGCGCGGGCGATATTGCCTTCGACCATCAGATCGAAGACCAGAATCGGCAGGTTGTTGTCGCGGCACAGGCTGATCGCAGTGGCATCCGCAACCTTGAGATCACGCGCCAGCACCTCGTCGTACGACAGGCGCTCGAAGCGAACCGCGTTGGGGTTGGTGCGTGGATCGGAGTCATAGATCCCGTCCACGGATTTGGCCATGAGAACGATGGGAGCACCGATCTCGAGGGCCCGCTGGGCCGCAGTGCTATCCGTGGAGAAGTACGGCGCGCCGAGGCCAGCCCCGAAGATCACGACGCGACCTTTCTCCAGATGTCGCATGGCGCGGCGAGGGACGTAGGCCTCGGCCACCTGACCCATGGTGATCGCCGTCTGAACGCGCGTGTCGACTCCTTGCTTTTCCAGGAAGTCCTGCAGCGCCAGGCAGTTCATCACGGTCCCGAGCATGCCCATGTAGTCGGCTCGCGCACGGTCCATGCCCCGTTGTGACAGTTGCGCTCCCCGGAAGTAGTTGCCGCCACCGATCACGACGGCCACTTCGGTCCCGGAGCGCACAATGCCCGCAATCTGACGGGCGATGGACTGCACGACATCCGGATCCACTCCCAGCTCACCGTCTCCGGCGAACGCCTCTCCGGAGAGTTTGAGCAGGACGGTGTTCCAGCCGCCCTCGGGAGCCTCCGGCCACGTCTCGATCGTGCCCTCGAGCGAGGGCTGAACCACGACGCCACGATCCGGCATGTGCGCTCCTCCCGTCTGCCCGGCGAGGTGGTGCTACCGCCCCGGGGACTACCCCGACCGTATCGGTCCGGACGTCTTGGTCGCCCGGGATCGGTCAGACCCGCAGGCTAACTCTGGCCGACCTCGAAGCGCGCAAACGCGGCCACGGTCGTACCAGCATCCTTGAGGACCTGGCCGACGGACTTCTTGCTGTCCAGAACCGACGGCTGGTCGAGCAGAACCGTGTCCTTGAAGAAGCCCTGCAGTCGACCCTCCACGATCTTGGGGAGCGCGGCCTCGGGCTTGCCCTCTTCCTTGGCAGTCGCCTCGGCGATGCGCCGCTCGTTTTCGACAACGTCGGCGGGGACCTGATCCTGCGAGACGTAGGTCGGACGCATCGCGGCCACCTGCATGGCGACATTGCGAGCGTCGTCTTCGCTGCCAGCGTAGGAGACCATCACGCCGACCTGCGCGGGCAGGTCAGAGGAGCGCTTGTGCATGTACGTCGCGACCGGAGCCTGGAGCAGGGCGACGCGACCAAGCTCAAGCTTCTCACCAATGATGCCGGCGAGCTCACCGATAGCACCGCTGACGGTGCGGCCGTCCGTCATGGGGGTCTCCAGCAACGTTTCAACGTCGCCGATCTGCTGTGCGGCGGCAGCGGCCACGATCGTGCCGGCAAGCGCCTGGAAGTCCTCGTTCTTGGCGACGAAATCGGTCTCGCATAGGAGCTCGATCATGGCGTTCTCCTGGGCGACGACCAGCCCATTGCTAGCTGTGCGCTCCGCGCCGCGCTTGGCGGCCTTGGCCGCGCCGGTGATACGCAGCGCCTCGACCGCCTTGTCGAGGTCGCCACCAGACTCTTCAAGGGCCTTCTTGCACTCCATCATGCCCGCGCCTGTGAGGTCGCGAAGCTTCTTGACGTCGGCTGCCGTGATGTTGGACATGACCTTCCCTGTCTTGCGTTGAAGTCGTGCGTTGACGGTGGTGTTCGGGTGGGCACGCGCAGCGGATCGCTGGCAGATCAACGCGATCCACTGCGTGGGCAGGAGGACTTACGGGGCCTGAGAAGCCTCGGGGGCGGCCTCGACGACCTCGACGGTCTCGGTCACAGTGCCGCCGGCGAGGAGCTCGGTCTCCCACTCGGCCAGGGGTTCTTCTGCGGCGATGGCCTCTACCGACTCGCCGTCGGTCGAGCGCCCAGCGCGGGCCATGAGCCCGTCGGCCACCGCGTCGGCGATGACGCGGGTCAGGAGGGTGACGCTGCGGATCGCATCGTCGTTGCCCGGGATCGGGAAATCGATGACATCGGGGTCGCAGTTGGTGTCGAGGATGGAGATGACCGGGATACCGAGTTTGCGTGCCTCGCCGACGGCGATGTGCTCCTTGTTCGAGTCGATCACCCAGATGGCGCTCGGCAGCTTGGCCATGTCGCGAATACCGCCGAGGGTGCGATCGAGCTTGGTGCGCTCACGATCCAGGACCAGAAGTTCCTTCTTGGTCAGACCCGTCGATGCGGGATCGGCCTCGATGCTCTCGAGTTCCTTCAGGCGCTGCAGGCGCTTGGCCACGGTGGAGAAGTTGGTGAGCATGCCACCGAGCCAACGCTGGTTGACGTAGGGCATGCCGACGCGCGTCGCCTGCTGGGCGATGGGCTCTTGCGCCTGCTTCTTGGTGCCGACGAACATGACCGTGCCACCGTGGGCGACGGTCTCCTTGACGAACTCGTAGGCGCGGTCGATGTACGACAGCGACTGCTGCAGATCGATGATGTAGATGCCATTGCGCTCGGTGAAGATGTAGCGCTTCATCTTGGGATTCCAGCGCCGGGTCTGGTGTCCGAAGTGGACTCCACTCTCCAGCAGCTGGCGCATCGTGACGACGGCCATGGGGCACTCCTCGGGCGCGATCGAACCAGCCGATCGCTGTCGGTTCCTTGCCACCCACGGTTGTGGGCGACTCCTAGCACCCGCTCAGGCCATCCCGGCGAGCCGGGACCGACGGCCCTGCCCCGAGTGGGGCTGGGTGCGTGATGTATCCGGGCGGACCCGGACCAGTGCAGGAGTCTACGGGATCCGCCGGGGTGCTTTGTCCACAGGTGCCCGGTAGGACCTTCCGACGTGCTTGTCGAGTCCCCATGGTGGCCGCATGATGACGACATTCCTCAGCGCAGTCGTATTCGCCGCAGGCCTTCTCTTCCCGTCGACAACCGGCGGGCCCCATCCTGTAGCGGTCGCCCCCGTGACGAACGAGCGCCCGAGCGTGATCCTTCTACCCCCGACGAAGACTCCCGGGTGGGTTGCCCCTCTCGAACCCGCCGTCATCGACCAGCCCTTCCACTCACCTGAAAGCCCCTACGGTCCCGGGCACCGCGGCATTGACCTCGCCGGAGTTGTCGGGCAGAGCGTCCGGGCGTCCGGTCCGGGGACTGTCGTCGTGGCACGCCCTATCGCCAGTCGCTGGATCGTGAGCATCCAACACCCGGAGGGACTATCTGGGCTCCCCTCGGGCCGCTGGCGGACAACGTACGAGGGAGTTCGCCCATCGGTGTCGGTGGGCGCCGTCGTGGCCGCCGCCGACCAGATCGGCACACTGGTCGGCGGCGGTCATGCTGCGGGACTGCACTGGGGCCTGAAGGACGGGCGCGTCTACCGCGACCCGATCACCCTCATCCGCCGTTCGATCATCCTCAAGCCCACCTCACATCAGCGACTCTTCGCGAGTGTGCGCTAGCGAGGGACTAGGCGCGGGGATGGGCCTGGGCGAATGCGCTGCGCAACCGCTCGACCGACACGTGCGTATAGATCTGCGTGGTCGCCAGACTCGCGTGGCCGAGGAGCTCTTGCACTGCGCGCAGGTCCGCCCCGCCCTCGAGCACATGAGTGGCTGCCGAATGCCGCAGTCCGTGTGGCCCGATATCCGGAGCACCCGGGACACCGGCAACGGCCCGATGGACCACCTCGCGCACGGTGCGCGGGTCGATCCTTCCGCCGCGGGCGCCGAGGAAGAGCGCCGCACCTGAACCTTCACGTACGAGCTCCGGCCTACCCTGCTCACGCCAACGCTCCAATGCCCTGTGCGCAGGAACGCCGAAGGGCACCGTGCGCTGCTTGCCACCCTTGCCCAGCACTCGGACGGTGCGGCGACCATCATCGACGTCGTCCACGTCGAGTCCGACGAGTTCACTCACGCGGACTCCGGTCGCGTAGAGGAGCTCGAGTATCGCGTGGTCACGCCAGCCGAGGGGATCGTCAGCCGCCGCCTCGACGTCACCCAACATCTGTGCGGCCTGGTCGTCGCTGAGCACCGCCGGCAATCGACCGCCCCGCTTGGGACTAGCCAGCCGCGCGCCGATGTCGCTATCGAGGAGTCCGCGGCGCGTGCACCACGCGGTGAACGCCCGTGCGCTAGCGGCGCGGCGAGCCAGGGTCGCCCGAGCCAGATCGGCCTGCTCCTGCTCACCGAGCCAGCCGCGCAAAGTGGCAAGCCGGAGGTCGGCGACCTGGGTGATCTGTCGAGAACGTGCGAAGGTGGCCAGAGATTCCAGGTCGGCGAGATAGGCGCGCACAGTGTGGGGGCTGCGACCGAGTTCAAGGCGCAGGTGCTCGGCGAATCGCTCGCTCACCTCGGCCCAGTCGTCGTACGCCACCGCTCCATACTGACGCCGCGCCGTCTCCAACAGGGGCAGCGACTCACCCGGCCAGCAAGTCTCCTTTCCCCTTCGTGCGCCGTACCCAGCCTTCGCCCCTGCGTTCGGCCAGGCCAAGGGCGTCGAGAATTCCGAGCGCTGCCATCGCCTCGGTTGTGCCTAAGCCGGCGAGCTTGGCGATGCTGCTGAGCGGCGCAGGCCGTCGCGCCGGAACTGCATCGAGCGCCCGCTGCTCGCGCCACGCCAGGGCCGGGGTGGAGGGGGACGGGTCGTCTCATCGCAAGGGTCAGCGTCAAAGACGGCGGGCAGCAACAACAAGGGGTGCCGGGGCCTCTGTGGACAACAGGGGCCCCTGACGTGGGAGGGTCGCTCGTCACGAGGACCTGCGCTCGC
>JALQUH010000153.1 GCA_023263845.1 Candidatus Nanopelagicales bacterium
GCGATGCTGCCGGTTGCGTCAATCCGCTCAACGGCGAGGGCATCGACTACGGACTGGAGACCGGTCACCTAGCGGCCCAAGTGCTGGCCAGTCGTGCTGCCGACTACGACCTGACGACCATCTGGCCGGGATTGCTCGCCGAGCGCTACGGCGAGGCCTTCTCCATCGCCCGGCGGCTGGCCGGCATTTTCACCGTTCCTGGTCTGCTGCCCAAGCTCGGGCCGATCGGAATGCGCTCCACCTGGCTGATGACCATCGCCTTGCGGGTCATGGGCAACCTCGTTACGCCGGAGGACCGAGATGCCACCGCTCGGGTGTGGCGGGCAGCAGGCCGCGCCTCAATCCAACTCGACGACCGTCCCCCATTCCGTTAGGTCGCCTACCGAGTGAGGCAGTCGTAGGGTGGGCAGATGAGCGAGCCGACCCACGCACTGCTGCCGGACCGGGTGGGCCTGCTCGTCCGACTCACCGCGAACCCCGGCATGCGCCCGGCCCTTCTCGACGCCCTCAACCGGTACGCCGACGGACTCGGTGAGGAACCGGGCACGGAGATGTACGTCGTCCACACCGACCCGGATGACGAAAACATCGTGTGGCTCTACGAGATCTTCACCGACGATGAGGCCCAGCGCGCTCATCAGGGCGCCGATGGATTCGCCGAGTTGATGACCGAGATCCCCGATCTGCTCGGTGGCCCACCTGCCGTTCTACGACTGGCACCGTTGCGCATGTCACTACAGGAGCAGGTACTCCGCGACGACCTCATCCTCTAGCAGGAAACTGTTCGCATGAAGCGCATCACGACCGAGCAGCTCGCCCACGTTCTCGCCAGCCTTCCGACCAACCCGCGTGTGGTCGCCTCGGGCAATTTCGCGACCCCGTACACCCTGCTCAGGGTGGTCGATGAGCAGGTTCCGCACTACCGCCTGCACATGCTCAATGCGCAGAAGGGGATTCCCGATCGCGAGGGCGTGACCTACGAGACGTGCTTCGTCGGGCCGGGCATGCGGCACTCTCCGCGCCTGAGCTATGTGCCGAGCCGCCTCAGCCTGGTCCCCGCGCTCTACCGGGATGTCCTGCGACCCGATGCGGTCCTGCTCCACACGTCGGCCACGCGCTACGACACGGTGAGCCTCGGCATCGAAGTCAACGTGCTCCCGGCGGCCATCGAGGTGGCGCGCGAATACGGCGCCCCCGTCATCGTGCAGGCCAACCCCAACATGCCCTACACATATGGCGATGCGCAGATCTACGAACACGAGATCGACTATCTCGTCGAGGTCGATGAACCGATCGCCACGCACACGATCACCGATCCTTCGCCGGTCCACCGGGAGATCGGGGAGCGGATCGCCACGCTCATCGAGGACGGGTCAACGCTTCAACTCGGCATCGGCGGCGTGCCCGATGCCGTGCTCGAGCGACTCGGCGACCGCAAGGGGCTGCGTATCTGGTCCGAGATGTTCTCCGACGGAGTGCTTGCCCTCGATCGTGCAGGCAATCTCGATCCCGACGTGCCGCTGACGGCATCCTTCCTCTTCGGCAGCCAGGAACTCTACGACTTCATCGACCGCAACCGTCGCGTGCGCATGCTGCGCACGGAGACAACCAACGACCCCGGTCGAATCGCCCGGCAGCGCCAGCTCACCAGCATCAATGGAGCCCTGCAGGTCGATCTGTTCGACCAGGCCAACGCCAGCCGTATCAAGGGGTGCATCTTCAGTGGGATTGGTGGATCGGCGGACTTTGTCGTTGGAGCCCTGCATTCGCGTGGGGGTGCAAGTTTCATGGCACTGCCGTCCTGGCACCCCAAGGCCGATGTCTCGACGATCGTGCCTCGCCTGGAAGAGCCGGTGACGACGGTGCAGCACAGCTACGTCGCGACCGAGCAGGGGATTGCCCCGGTCGTCGGGCTGAGTCAGTCCGAGCAGGCGCGCTCCATCATCGACGGCGCTGCGCATCCTGATGCCCGGGAGATGCTGCGCGAAGCGGCCGCGCAGATGGGTTTGGTCTAGCCGGTGCCCGAGCTGCCGGAGGTCGAGGCGTTGGCGCACCACCTACGTGGACATCTCCTGGGTCTTCGGATCTCCCGGGTAGACCTTGCCAGCCTGGCTGCGCTGAAGACCTTC
Source organism: Candidatus Nanopelagicales bacterium (assembly GCA_023263845.1). Lineage (GTDB taxonomy): Bacteria > Actinomycetota > Actinomycetes > S36-B12 > S36-B12 > Mxb001. Next base: position 2,130 of record JALQUH010000153.1, read on the forward strand.
GATCCACCTCTGCACGCTCTCGAGGGCCAGGGCATCGCCGACGTGCGCCGTCGCGGCAAGTTCCTCATCGTCGAGGCGGAGACGGCCGCCCTGGTCGTGCACTTCGCCCGGGCCGGGTGGCCGCAGTGGCGAGACGAATTGCCCGATGGCCCGACTCGTCCTGGGAAGGGGCCGCTGGCCCTGCGCATGGGGTTCGTGAGCGACGACGGAGAACCGGCGGGTGGATTCGACATCACCGAAGCCGGCACCAAGAAGGGCTTGGCCCTGTACGTCGTCACAGACGCGACACAGGTTCCCGGGATTTCGCGGCTAGGTCCGGATGCACTCGACCTCGATGCGTCAGCGCTCGCCGCGATCCTGACCGAGCATGGCCGAAGCCACATCAAGAACCTCATCCGTGAGCAGCACGTCAGTGCCGGTATTGGGAATGCCTGGAGTGATGACATTCTCAACCTCGCGCGCATCTCGCCGTTCGCGCCCGCCGGGGGCGTGGATCCCGTCGTGCTGCATGAGGCAATGGT
>JALQUH010000226.1 GCA_023263845.1 Candidatus Nanopelagicales bacterium
ATCTTGAACGAGAAGACTCGCGTGGCGTCGGTCATGAAAGCGAGCACCTGGAGATCGAACATCAGTCGCACGTGCTCGCCGTAGGAGTCGGGCACTCCGATCGGCGCTTCTGGAAGCTCGCGCGGCTCGCCGCTGGTGGAACCACACGCATCCCGCGAAGTACGCCGCGGCGATTGCTCGAGGTGAACTGCCCGTGGCCGGCGACGAGGTGCTGACCGAGCATGAGCGTTCAGTCGAAACAGTGATGCTGGGCACCCGTATGCGCGAAGGCCTCTCCGTGACGACAACCGACCCTGCGGTGGTGGAGGAGTTGGCGATGCAGGGATTGGTCCATGTCGTCGGAGACGCCATGGTCCTTACCGACCGCGGTCGGCTACTCGCAGACGCCGTCGTACGTCGTTTGCTGGAGTAACTGGCCTACTCGCGGAGCGGGCGGCCCTCTGCGTCAGTGGTGATGGTGGAGCCGCTGATGATCAAGATGCCCTCGATCAGGCCCCAGATGCTGCCGAGCCCGCAGGTGGCGATGGTCACCAGGATCTGCAGCACGCCGATCGTGGTGTAGCCGAGGTAGAACCGATGCACACCAAATCCGCCGAGGAAGATGCCCAGCAACCCGGCGGTCAAGCGGGACTTCGCGTAGGGGTCGTACGGCGGGTAGCCGGGATAGCCGGCGTAGGCGGGCGGCGGGTAGCCCGGCGGCGGGTAGCCCGGAGGTGGATAGCCCGGTGGCGGGTAGCCCGGTGGCGGGGGATTTCCCATGGGGGGAGGAGGAGGTGCTGGGCTGGCAACCGGCTCCGCGGGGGCTTCGGTTGGCTCGGTCGGCTCAGGTTCAGGGATGGGATGGGTCATGGGGCCTCCTCGTCGACAGGACCCATCATGCCGGACGCCGTAGACTGGCACTCGATATTGCCGAGTGCCAGACTCGTGCTCACGTGGGGCTGCAGACCGGTCAGGGAGGTGTGATGCTCGAGGAACGTCGGCTAGCTGTGCTGCGCGCCATCGTCGAGGACTACGTCGCCACCCGCGAACCAGTGGGCAGCAAGGCACTGGTCGAGCGGCACGCATTAGGCGTGTCGAGTGCCACGATCCGCAATGACATGGCGGCTCTCGAAGAGGACGGTTACATCGCTCAACCGCACACAAGTGCCGGGCGCATCCCGACCGACCTCGGCTACCGCGCATTTGTTGATCGCCTAGCCGGGGTCAAGCCCATGTCCGCCGCCGAGCGGCGCGCGATTGCGAATTTCCTGGCCGGAGCCGTTGATCTCGATGACGTGGTCGCGCGGAGTGTGCGCCTCCTTGCCCAGATCACGCGGCAGGTCGCGCTCGTGCAGTACCCCTCCCTCGTTCATTCGACGGTTCGCCACCTCGAGGTCGTGCGCATCAGTGAGACACGGCTGCTCCTGGTTCTCATCGCCGACACGGGACGGGTGGAGCAGCGGTCGGTGGACCTTCCGACGCCGCTTGATGACGAAGCTCTCGGACGCCTGCGGCAGCGGACCTCCGAGGCTGTGGTGGGTCAAAAATGCGAGGACTTCGCGACGATCCTGGGCGACCTCGCTGAGTCCTTCCCGCGCGATGAGCGCCCTGCCGTCGCGGTCGTGGTGAGCACGCTGATGGAAACAACCCTCGATTCGGTCGAGCAACGCATCATGCTGGGTGGCACGGCCAATCTTGCGCGTAATCGCGATGCCTTCTCGGTCAGTCTCGAACCGGTCCTTGAGGCACTGGAGGAGCAGGTGGTCCTGCTGCGGCTGCTCGGAGAGGTATCTGGTGAGGTGAGCGTGCGCATCGGCCACGAGAACCCGGTCGAGGACCTCCAAGGCACCAGTGTGGTCGCCGCCGGGTACGGTCGTGGCGAGTCGGTCGTTGCAGGGGTTGGCATCGTGGGACCCACGCATATGGACTACCCGGGCACCATGTCCTCGGTCCACGCCGTCGCGCAATACCTCAGCCGAATCCTCGACGAGAACTGATGTCTGTGGCCACTGACTACTACGCCCTGCTCGGCGTCACACGCGAAGCGGGCCCCGACGAGATCAAGCGCGCCTATCGCCGGCTCGCTCGCGAACTGCATCCGGACGTCAACTCCGACCCGGTCGCGGTGGATCGCTTCAAGGAGGTCACCGCGGCGTACGAGGTGCTCAGCGACCCGGAGAAGCGCCAGATGTACGACCTGGGCGGTGATCCGTTCCACGCCGGCGGTGGCGGGGGCTTCGGGGCGAGTTTCGACTTCGGAGACATCATGGACGCCTTCTTCGGAGGCGGACAGTCGCGAGGACCTCGGCCGCGCGTACGGCGGGGGCAAGATGCCCTGATCCGGCTGCAGGTTGACCTCGCCGAGGCGATCTTTGGTGCGGAGCGCGAGATCCAGGTCGACACCGCCGTCGTGTGCACCGCCTGCGAGGGAGCCGGCACTGCCCCCGATACCCAGGTGGCCACGTGCCCGATGTGCAAGGGGCGCGGGGAAATTCAGAACGTCCAGCGTTCCTTCCTCGGTCAGGTCATGACCTCGCGGCCGTGCCCCCAATGTCAGGGCTTCGGTACAACGATTCCGCATCCGTGCGTGGAGTGCTCGGGTGAAGGCCGTGTGCGCACGCGTACGTCGTTGACTGTGAGTATTCCTCCCGGTGTCGACACCGGCACCCGAATTCAACTCGCCGGTCGCGGTGAAGTCGGGCCAGGTGGCGGCGAACCCGGCGATCTCTTCGTCGAGATCGTGCAGATGCCGCACCCCGTTTTCGAACGCCGCGGCGATGATCTGCACTGCGTGGTCGAAGTGCCGATGACTTCCGCAGCACTCGGTACCTCGATGGTGCTTGAGACCGTCGACGGCGAGGAGCAGGTGCACATCGCTGCTGGAACCCAGCCACAGGCCGTGATCACCCTGCGGGGTCGAGGCGTGCCGCGCCTGCGCGGCTCCGGCCGGGGAGACCTGCATGTGCACCTTGACGTCCGAACGCCGACCCGCCTCACCGCGCGGCAGGAAGAGTTGCTGCGCGAACTCGCCACCGACCGGGGCGAGGAGGGGGCGCAGTTGCGCACGCAGGAACAGTCCGAGGAATCCGGTGGGTTCTTCTCGCGCCTGCGCGGTGCCTTCAGCGGTCGCTGATGGGCGTTCACACGTTCGTGGCCGACGGGCTGGACCAGGCGGTCGTGGGCGGCGAAGTGAGCTTCACCGGCAGCGAGGCACACCACGCGGCGCAGGTGGTGCGCGTACGCGCTGGCGAGATGGTCGATCTCGTGGACGGTGCCGGCCGGCGCATCACCGGTGACGTGACATCCGCACAGCGTGACCGAGTGGATGTGCGTGTGCAGACGATCGTGCTTGAACCGCCGCCGCAGCCACGGCTCATGGTGGTGCAGGCGCTGGCCAAGTCCGATCGGGGTGAACGTGCCGTGGAGTCGCTGACCGAGGTCGGTGTCGACGTCATCGTGCCGTGGAGCGCGGCGCACTCGGTGGTGCGCTGGGATGCCGAGCGGGCCCGTCGGGGAGTTGATCGGTGGCGGAGCACCGCGCATGCGGCGGCCAAGCAGGCCCGTCGCGCCCACCATCCACGCATCCTCGAGGTCCACAGTTCCGATGAGATTGCCGCCCTCGTGTCCGCTTCGACCCTGGCGCTCGTGCTCGACGAGGAAGCCAGCACTCCGATCACGGTGTACGACGTACCTACCTCGGGTGATGTTCTGCTCATCGTGGGACCCGAGGGCGGGGTCAGCGACCGAGAACGTGAGATGTTTGCTTCAGCGGGGGCCGTTCCGGCACGGCTGGGGCCGACGGTTCTGCGCACGTCCACGGCGGGAACCGTCGCGGCCGGGATCGTGTTGTCGTCGACGTCACGGTGGACGGATGCAAGGATGGATCCGTGAGCGACTGCCTGTTCTGCGCGATCGTGGCCGGTGACATACCGGCCGATGTCGTCGTACGGACCGATCGGGTCGTGGCCTTCAGGGACATCGACCCCAAGGCGCCGACCCACATCCTCATCATCCCCCTGGAGCATTTCGACAACCTGCCGGCCGTGGCAGTCGCGGATGCATCCCTGGCCGGGGAGATGCTCGAGGTCGCGGCCCGGCTGGCCGAGT
>JALQUH010000248.1 GCA_023263845.1 Candidatus Nanopelagicales bacterium
GGCCATGCAGGTCACGACCGGCTCCGGTGATCCGAGTCGCGATGCCGCCGACGCGCTGCTGCGCGCACTCGAGGCAGAGCCGGGTTCGCCGATCCCACCGGCGGGCCTCCCGGGCCCCGGGCCGCGGCTGCAGGATCTCATCGCCGATGCACCGCTTGAGGTGACGATCCATGACGACTTCGACTACTGGATGGCTGAGGACACCAGCGTCGACGCGCCAGGTGTGCGTGACTCCCTTGATCGCGCGAACAGCAAGGTGATGCCGACAGTGCGCCTCGCTTCAGTAGACGCGGCGTACTGGGTCGACATGGGCGACAAGACGTTCCTGCGCTGGGTCATGCCGTACGCCGAGGAGAAGTTGCTCGATGCGTTCGCCCGCCTTCATGCGGCCGGTGAGAGCGCCCTGTCGGATGTTCCCTCCCGTTTCGTCGGGTCATTTCGTGCCGATGGACTTCTGGTCCCGGTGTGGGAACTCACCGAGGGCACCTTGGCCGATGGGTGTGAAGACGCGGCAGCGGACTTCCTCAGCCGACTCGATGCCGCGCTCGCCCAGACGACTCCACTCACCTCAGAGGAGCGCCGCGCCCGCGCGGGCCTGCAAAACCGTCAGATCACCCTGCGCTAGTCGGAAAGCTGGTCGACCGCGAGGGTCGGCCACAGCACGGGTGTTGCGGGGTTGCGTTCGCCAGTCCAGGGCGCGCGGACGACGTAGAGGATCTGCGCGAGGTGGTAGGCCGCTGACTCATACCGACCGCGTTCGTGTCGAAAGATCTCGAAGGCCTCGTCGGGATCGCGATCCATCTGCACCCCCGCGCGCTTCATGAGGTCGATCGCGTGGTCGAACTCCTCGCGCGTGATCGTCGACAACTGGGTGGCGTACTGGTCGAACACTCCCTGCGTATCTGCGAGTCGCCCGCGCAGGCTGTCAATGCTCAAGGCCTTTGCCACCGCGACCGTTTGCGCTGTCAGGCCCGCTGACGGTCCGGTGAACTTCTCAGTAGATGTCCCACGGTGAGCGCTGAGGCCGAAGATCGCCAGGGTCACCTCGAGGCGGCGGCCCCATCGTCGGAAGGGCAATGCCTGCTTGATTTCCACCTCGGTGGCGTAGAGCGAAAGGATCGTTTGTGCCCCCTGCTCCAGCAGAGCGACCGTGCGCACATCCGGGGTGGCCTTGTGTATCGCTAGGCGTAGCGCCGCCGAATCCATGGTGGCCACCAACGAGATGAGCCAATTGCGGCTCTCGACGGGGGATCGGAAGCGGTTGAGTGCCGGATAGAGCGACTGGGTGAGTCGTACCTGAGACGTCCACTCGATCCATTGCTGGTAGATGGTCGGCAGTTTGTCCTCGCCCTGAATCAGCTGGGCACGTGACAACATCTCCGGACCCCACGCGGGCGCCCCGGTGAGGGCCGAACTCACCAGAACCTGATCCTCGCGAGAGAGATACGTCGAGTACAGGGTGGGCAGGAATCCGATGAGCAAGGCAATAACGACCGGTCCGGTCATCGCGGCGAGGAAGTCGACGACGGTGACACTTCCGGTCGGTTGTCCCATCACCCCGAGGGTGAAAAGTCCGGAGCCGGCCTGCAGCAGTGACTGGCCGATGCCGCCCTGGCTCACGCCGTAGATCATCAGGCCGTAGCCGACGAGGAATGACGCGAGCCACACGACCAGGGCCAAGACGAGCCCCATCACACCCCTCCACGCAAGCGCGCGGTCACGTGAGGTGAAGGTGCGTCGCATGCGCATAAGGAGCCGGAAGACATTG
>JALQUH010000256.1 GCA_023263845.1 Candidatus Nanopelagicales bacterium
CACGATCCAATCACGACGTCGCACCGTGGAGTCGCGTGCGCACCAGATCCAACGCCTCGTGGTCACCGGACTCAACGACGTTCTGCGTACTCCGGCCCCACAGATGCAGCAGGAGGTCATGCGCGGGGCCGGTAATCCAGGCGTCGGGCTCGTCGGTCTGGACTCCGCCGGCAACCACGAACTGGGTCGGATGCACCGTAACCGTCCAGGAGTGCACACCACTTGAGATGACAACCTGCTGCTCGGTTGCCCCGTCTAGCGCATCCTCATCGCCCCAGTCCCAGGCGAGCCAACCAAGGAGTTCGTCGACCCCGTCGAGCGCCAAGTCCTCGGCAATCTCCGCCGGGACCGACTCGCCGGCTGCCTGCGCATCCCACCGGTGAACTGCTGTCTCCTGCGGCATCCGACGCACCCAGAAACCGACCGTCTGCTCCGGCGGCCAAAACGTGTAAGCGGGATCGTCGATGGAGTGATCCAGCAGCCGCTGGCGAATCTGCTTATGGGCTGCCCGGAGTTGCCCGATGGGATCGCGATCAGCATCGAGATCACCCCAGCCCCCCGTTGCGCGATCCGGGGGCGCTTCGCCCAGGTCGATGGTCGCCGCCTTGTGTCGGTAGACCCCGACCATGTGGGAGACCAGGTCGCGCATAGTCCAGCCAGGGCAGGAGGGCACCTGCACGTCGGGATGAGACGAGGCCGCTACACACAGCGCTTCGAAGTCCGCGTCGAGGAGATCGAGGTACCGCTGCTTGGTCAATCGCGTCGCATCCAGACTCGGGCCGTCGTCACTCATCACGCCCTGATCCTGTCACGCGCAAGGTGGCGAGGGAACATGCGCGGCGGATGACGACTGGGCCTAGAACAGATACGGGTTCAGCGGGCTTGCGGCGGTCAAGCCCCCATCGACCGTGATGCACTGTCCGGTCACGAACGCCGCGTCGGCCGAGGCGAGCCACGCCACCACGTGGGCCACATCCTGAGGGGTCCCGAGACGTCCAGCCGGATGACGGGCGAGGCCATCGGCCTTGGCAGCTAGAGGATCGGCAGCGACCGCGAACGCGTCATCGGCCATGCCGGTAGCGATCCAGCCGGGGCTTACCGCATTGCACCGAACCAACGGTCCGTGATCGATGGCGATAGACCTCGTCAGTGAATGCACGAATGCCTTGGATGCGTTGTACAGCGGCATGGACGGATCGGAAACATTGCCGGAGATCGAACCGATGTTGATGATGACACCGCCTTGCTCGGCCATCTGCGGCAGTGCAGCACGGCACATGGCGAACACGCCACGGCAATTGGTGTCGACCACGAGATCCCAGTCCTCGTCGGTGCTGTCGGAGATGCTCTTCTCGATCTGAACGCCAGCGTTGTTGACCAGGAGTGAGATGCCACCGAGCTCAGCAACAGCCCACCGAACGACGTCCTCTGCCTGACCGGGGACTGCGATATCTGCCCGAACCCAGCGGACATCAGTGGGCAGATCCGCGGGTCGTTCACCGCGGCCGCAGGTCAGCACCTGGGCTCCGTCGGCGCATAGCCGATCCACAATGGCCCGGCCGATGCCGCGACCACCCCCCGTGACAATTGCGCGATGCTTCATGGCTCTCCCGTCTGCGCCGTCCACATGATGCCAGCGCTCAAGCACTGCTGGTGCCGTACGTGAACTCTCCGCGCACAAGGCCCTTCCCGATAGTCTCGCCGCCATGAGTTCTCTGCCTCAGCGACGGCTCGGTCCGTGGTTGGTTTCCGCGGTCGGACTTGGCTGCATGCCGCTGTCCTTCTCCCGGCACGTTGACCAGCGGCAGCGCAGCATCGAGGTCATCCATCGCGCCCTTGACCTCGGTATCACACTGCTGGACACCGCCAACATCTACGCGCCCGCGTGGGATGCCATCGGACACAACGAGCTTCTGGTGGGCGAGGCCCTCGGCTCCTACGCCGGATCCCTAGAAGGTGTGATCGTCGCGACCAAGGGCGGGATCACGCGCAGCGACGGGGAGGTGTGGGGCCGCAACGCGTCCCGTGACGGATTGCTGCGAGCCGCCGAAGCGAGCCTGCGCGCTCTCGGCGTTGACCGCATGGATGTGTACCAACTTCACCGACCCGATCCTGGTCGGACCTTCCTGGAGCAGATCATCAATCTCGGTGCCGTCAAGGATGCGGGGCTTGCCACCACTGTGGGCCTGTCCAATGTGACCCTCCCCGAACTCGAACTTGCCCTTGAGGAATTGGGAGGGCCTGATGACGGGGGTGTCGTGTCCGTTCAGAACGAGTGGTCGCCGCGCTACCGGGTCGACCGCGACGTCATGGATCGCTGCACGCAGGAGGGCATTGCCTTCCTGCCGTGGTCGCCGTTAGGCGGCGCGGACCAGGCCCATGAGGTGGGGTCGCGCTACACGGTATTCGCTGAAGTCGGACAGTTTTATGGGGCGTCGGCGCAGGAGACCGTGCTCGCCTGGCTGCTCGCGACGACGCCGGTGATGATTCCCATTCCCGGGGCAAGCAAGCCGGCAACGGTCGATTCGATCGTCCGTTCGGTCAGCCTGGCGCTCTCACCGGACGACTTGGCGCGCCTTGACGCGAGCAATCCGGAGCATTCCTCGATGTATCCCGAGAGTGAGCCCCATCCCCGTTTGCGTTGACGCTTCTTCTGGGTATTCACGAAGCTTTTCGCAATCGATCTGCCGAACACGGCCGTAAGGAATCGACGTACTGGGTGCGCGAGGGGGGAGTTGAACCCCCACACCCTTTCGGGCACACGGACCTGAACCGTGCGCGTCTGCCTATTCCGCCACTCGCGCGTCACCCTGTCACCAGGGCGAAGACGAGGGTACCCCTACGGCATCAGGGGCACCAATGCCCCCTTAGGACTCGCCTCGGTGGTCCTGGTGCTCCGGGGCGAGGTGGCCACCGATGAGGACGCCGGCGACGAAGATCATCATCAGCGCGGTCATCACGGAGTTCTGGAAGGCCGGCTCCAGGCCGTTGAACTTGGAGTTGAGATACATGATGAACCAGTTGCCGCCGATGGCCATGAAGCCGAGGAAGAAGACAGCCAGGCCGAGGGTGCCT
>JALQUH010000269.1 GCA_023263845.1 Candidatus Nanopelagicales bacterium
CCTTCGCTCAGGGGCGGTAGCCCTAGTCGACGTCGCCGGCCATGAGACGGCCGATGTGTGCGCGGTCAGCGTCAGCCGCCTCGAGAACAGCAACGATCTTGCCGTCATACATCACGCCGATCCGGTCGGCGAGACCCAGCACCTCGTCAAGCTCGGCAGACACCAGAAGAACGGCGGCCCCTCCATCGCGAGCGGCCACGATCTGGGAATGGATGAACTCGATGGAGCCCACATCCACGCCGCGCGTCGGCTGGGAAGCGATAAGAAAGGCCGGGTTCGCCGCCAGTTCGCGGGCGATCACGACCTTCTGCTTGTTGCCCCCGGACAGGGATTGCACCGTGGTCTGGATTGACGGCGTGCGAACGTCGTAGTCAGCCACGAGCGTCGTCGCCAGCTCATCGATGGCGCCTCGCCGACGGACGCCGCGACGCGCAAAGTCTGGCTCGTCGTAGCGATCGAGCACCATGTTGTCGGCCACGGAATAGGGCCCCACCAGGCCGTCGGTCTCACGATCCTCCGGTACGTGACCCACGCCCATTGCGTGGATGTGATGCGGGCTCTTGCCCAGGGCGTCCTGGCCGAGCACCGTGACACGTTCGGCGGTGCACTTGCGCAGACCGGTGAGCGCCTGGACCAATTCGCGCTGGCCGTTGCCCTCAACCCCGGCGATGCCGAAGATCTCACCGGCGCGCACCTGCAGGCTGACGTCGCGCACCGCGGGCAGGCCGATGTCGTTCTCCGCCGTCAGATCGACAACGTCGAGAACGACGTCCTGAGGCTTCGCCTCCGCCTTGTCGACGGTGAGGAGCACGCTGCGACCGACCATCATCTGAGCGAGACCCGCCGCATCGGTGTCGGCCGGTCGCGTAGTGCCGACGACCTTGCCACCACGCAGCACCTCGATGCGGTCGGCAACGGCGAGTACCTCACGAAGTTTGTGGGTGATGAAGATGACGGCCACGCCGTTGTCGGCGAAGCCGCGCATCACGCGCAGGAGATCATCGGTCTCCTGAGGCGTCAACACGGCTGTTGGCTCGTCCATGATGAGGACGTCTGCGTGTCGGTAGAGCGCCTTGAGGATCTCTACGCGCTGCTGGGTACCAACAGGCAGGTCCTCGACCTTGGCGTCAACGTCCACCTTGAGACCGAAATCCTCAGCGAGTTGCTTCACGCGCTCCCGGGCCGCCTTCATGTTGACGAAAACCGACCGGTGCGGCTCGTCACCGAGGATGACGTTTTCGGCGACGGTGAAGACCGGCACCAGTTGGAAGTGCTGGTGGACCATGCCAACACCGCGCCTGATGGCATCGCGCGGACCCTTGAGGCGCACCTGCTCGCCCTTGATGAAGATCTCCCCCTCATCCGGGGAGTAGAGACCGTAGATCATCTTGACCAGCGTGGACTTCCCCGCTCCGTTCTCACCGAGCAGAGCAAGGATTTCTCCCTGGCGTACCTGGAGGGACACATCCTCATTGGCAACGACGCCGGGGAAACGCTTGGTGAGGTTGCGGGCCTCGAGAGCAATCGACCTGTCGTCAGCCATCGCTAATCCTTCTCATAGGGCTTGCCGACGGCGGCCGGAGGTTTAATTCGGCCGGAGACTGCGGCGAGCAGGACGATGGTGAGGACGTACGGAAGCATGTTGACGAATTGCGGTGGGATGTCAACGACCGCATCCGCCTGCAACTGACTAGCCACACCCTGGGTGAGTCCGAAGAACAGTGCTGCGGCCAGCGCGCCGATCGGATTCCAGGCACCGAAGATCATGATGGCTAGCGCGGTGAAGCCTCGCCCCGCGGTGAATCCGCGCTCGAAGGTGCCGGCCGCCTCAAGAGACAGATAGGCGCCGGCAAGACCGGCGAGGGCGCCAGCGAAGGTCACATTCCAAAAGCGCGTGCGTTCCACGCCGATACCGGACGTGTCCGATGCGCTCGGCTTCTCTCCAACCGACCGGGTCCGCAGCCCCCACACGGTCTTGAACAGCAGAACCCACAGGACCAGGGCGATGATGATCGCCGCGTAAGTGAACATGCCGTTGTCGAAGAGGACCGGCCCGACCAGCGGGAGATCGGCGAGGAAGGGAATCGAGACCGTCGGTGTGTTGCCAGGCAAGACGTAACCCTGGGCATAGAAGAAGCTGGTGAGGCCGGTCGCCAGGATATTGATCACCGTGCCAGCGATGATCTGATCCATCTTCCACGTCACCGCTCCGGTCGCGAGGAAGGCACCCATGATCATGCCCGTCCCGACGCCGATCATTGCACCGGCGATCAGGCTCCCCGTGAGCGCTGCGCCGAAGAATCCGGCGAAGGCGCTCATGAGCATCTGCCCCTCAATACCGATGTTGATGATGCCGGAGCGCTCGCACACGATGCCGACCATCGCCGCGAGGATCAGCGGTACGGCGTACCGGAGGGAGAACGACAGCACTGATGTGGTGCGCACCGGATCCATCACGAACGACACAAGGATGGCCACGATGATGACGGCGCTCAGAGAGTACGCCCATTTAGCGCTCATGAGCCCCACCCCGAGGTGACCGTCGTCTGCTTGATCGTGCGGTTGCGGAACAGCAGGCGCGCGACGATCGGAGCGGAGACGAAGAGCAACGTGATGGCGAGGATGACGTCGACAACCTCGGGTTCAATGCCGGTCTGGAACTGCAGGGTGGCGGCACCGGACCGCAGGGTGCCCACCAGGAGTGCGGCAGGAATCGTTGCGATGGGGTTGGCGCGCGCTAGAAGAGCGATCGTGATGCCGTCGAAACCGAGACCCGCGTTGAAGGCGGGCTCGAAACGGCCCGTGATGCCCAGAGTCTCTACCGCGCCGCCGAGTCCGGCGAGTCCTCCGCTCACCGCCATCGCCAGCAAAATGGTCCCCTTGACCGGCATACCGGCATAGCGGGCCGCGCTCGGATTCAAGCCCACGGTGTTGAAGCGGAAGCCCTGGGTCGTGCGCACGAGGAACCAGCCGAAGAAGATGGCAACGAGCAGAGCCAGGATGAACCCCGAGGGAATCGGACCGAAGAACGGCAGCGATGCGGAGTCGGTCACAAGCGGGGTGCGCGAGATCGGCTGGTCGGGCTCCTTCAGCGGTCTGCTCGCCAGATAGTCAACGAGGGCAATCGCAATGCTGTTGAGCATGATGGTCGTGATGACTTCGGAGACATGTCGGTAAGCACGTAAGGCGCCCGCGATGGACGCCCAGGCAGCGCCGCAGAGCATGCCGAAGATGATGGCGAACGGTAGGTGCACGATCATCGGCAATTGGAAGTGATAACCCGCCCACGCAGCGCCGATCGCGCCCACGAGCAACTGCCCCTGCGCGCCAATATTGAACAGGCCAGTGCGCAGGCCGACCGTCACGGCGAGGCCGGTGAGGATCAGCGGCGTGGACTTCTCCATGACGCGAAGCAAGCCCTCCGGTGTGCCAAGAGCGCTACTGAACAACACGTAGTACGCCTGGAGAGGATTGACACCCTGAATCCAGATGAGCACTCCACCAATGGCGAAGGCGAGAAGGACGGAGATGACGGGAATCGCGATGGCCGGAAGCCGGTCCAGGGGGCCGGACCGGCGGGGGTCCGGGTCGGTGAAACCGAGGTCGGTTTGCGCCGGGTCAGTGGTTGCCATGGTGGACCGAATCCTTGCATAGAAATGGACGGGGGAATGACGCTTTACGCGTCATTCCCCCGTCCGAATCAGAACTGACTAGCCGAGCGTTACGTCGGTCGCGATCGTGCCGGCGTCGAGGCCAGCGATGACCTCCTCGACCTTCTTCTTCACGTCATCCGGGACCGCAGCCTCGGTGTCGTGGTACGGCGCAAGGCCGGTGAGGCCGAAGAAGTTGCCACCGGGAGCCTTGCCATCCTTGGCGAGGACGACCAGATCCTTGGTGCCCAGCGTGAGCTTCTTCTCCGCCGAGGTCAGCAAGCACTTGGCTGCCTGCGGAACCGTGTTGTACTGGTCGGTGTCGACACCGATGCAGAAGATCGACTCGCCCGCACCGGGTGCCTTGGCGATCTCGATGAGGGCTCCGTTACCGGTGTTGCCACCAGCACCGAAAATGATGTCCGCGCCCTGCTCGAGTTGCTTCTGGGACTCCGCCGCACCCCACTCGGGATCGTTGAAGGCGTTGTTCGGCTCGTGGTACACGAGCGTGACGTCCACGGCCGGATTGGCGGCAAGCGCGCCCGCCTTGTAGCCCTCACCAAAGAGAACGACCGGGGGAACCGTGTCGGTACCAAGAACGGCGCCGATCTTGTTCGTCTTCGTCATCAGACCAGCGAGGTAACCCGCGGCATAGCCAGCCTTGTCCTCGTTGAAGACCAGGCCGGTGAGATTCGGGATCGCCTCGCCCTGGAACTGATCGACACCGATGAACGCCACGCCAGTGTTGGCCTGGGCCGCGGCAACGGTGGCCTCACCCATGAGGAAGCCGACGGTGATGATGACATCGTAGCCGCCCTGCACGAACTGGTTGATGTTGTTCTCGTAGTCCTTGGGATCGACAGTCTCAACGTACTTGGCGTAGCCACCGGTAGCAGCGGCTGCCTCGAGAGCGCCTTCCCACGCGGACTGGTTGAACGACTTGTCGTCCACCTTGCCCGTGTCGGTCACCAGACCGATGCAGATGTTCTCTTCGGCTCCACA
>JALQUH010000280.1 GCA_023263845.1 Candidatus Nanopelagicales bacterium
CTGGAGCAGCACCTGGAGAAGTACCCCGGGACGGTCGTCGCCATCACCCACGATCGTTACTTCCTGGACAACGTCGCTGAGTGGATCTTGGAGCTTGACCGCGGTCACGCCTACCCCTATGAGGGCAACTACTCGACGTACCTGGAGAAGAAGGCCGCCCGTCTGAAGGTCGAAGGACAGCGTGACGCGAAGTTGAAGAAGCGCCTGACCGACGAGTTGGAGTGGGTCCGTTCCAGCGCCAAGGCGCGCCAGACCAAGAGCCGTGCTCGCCTGGATCGCTACGAGGAGATGGCCGCCGAGGCCGAGAAGACGCGCAAGCTTGACTTCGACGAAATCCAGATTCCCCCGGGGCCTCGCCTCGGCAACGTCGTTGTCGAGTCCGAGCATCTGACCAAGGCCTTCGGCGATCGCATCCTCATCGACGACGTGTCTTTCACCCTGCCCCGCAACGGCATTGTTGGAGTCATCGGTCCCAATGGTGTGGGCAAGACCACGCTTTTCCGCATGATCGTCGCGGCCGCACATGGCGGCTCGGACGACAAGGACGAACTCCCCACCAGTGGTGACATCAAGGTGGGCGAGACCGTCACGTTGTCCTACGTCGACCAGAGCCGGGCTGGACTGGATCCGACCAAGAACGTGTGGGAGGTCGTGTCGGACGGCCTAGACTGGATCAAGGTCGGCAATGTCGAGATGCCGTCGCGCGCATACGTCTCGGCATTCGGCTTCAAAGGCCCGGATCAGCAAAAGCCCTCCGGGGTGCTCTCCGGTGGTGAGCGCAATCGCCTCAACCTCGCCTTGACCTTGAAGATGGGCGGCAATCTCCTGCTCCTCGACGAGCCCACGAACGATCTCGATGTGGAGACGCTCGGTTCGTTGGAGAACGCGCTGCTGGAGTTCCCGGGATGCGCGGTCATCACCTCGCATGACCGGTGGTTCCTTGACCGCATCGCCACGCACATCCTGGCCTACGAGGGCGACTCACAGTGGTTCTGGTTTGAGGGCAACTTCGAGTCCTATGAGAAGAACAAGGTGGACCGGCTCGGCGCCGAGGCGGCGCGGCCGCACCGCGCGACCTACCGCAAACTCACTCGCGGGTAGTCGTCCGCCCGGTTCTGAGTTGCCGTCCGACCGGCGGAGCGGCAGGCTAGGGGGCATGGCATCCCCTACGGTCGTGAGGCGGCACCTCCCGTGATGCCTACGGCCACGCAGGTGGCCCTCCCGGTGCACGAAGGTCGGCTGCTCACCGCGCACTTGGATCGGCTGAGTTCCTGGGACGACACCGGTTGCGTTCGCCTCATCGCCCGCGGTCAGGCGCTGGGCATCTACTCGGCGCCCCCCATGGGGGTTCTCGCCTTCGCGGCACTGCCCCTCTCAAACCCGGTGAGCGAATCCGTGGACGTGGTCATGTCGCTTCCGGCCGCTCGCTCCGCGCTGAAGGTCACCGCGGACGAGGTGGTCCTCGATCTTGTCGAAGCCGCTGGAGCCACCCCGGCGCTCTCCGTGCTGCCACCGTCGGATGGCTGGCACCTTCCGATCCAGGGGGTCGCCGGCGACGTCATCTCCCCGGTGAATGAGTCGATCGCGGAATTCAAATCGCGGGCGCCGTACGTTGTGGACCCGCAGGTCCTCGCCGATGATCTGTGGAATCGACCGACCTTCGGCGGCTTGCCGATGCGCGTCTTGCATGCGGCTTGCCGTCTCGGGTTTCTCGTCGACGATGCTTCCCGCGTCACGGCGTGCACGACCTCGGGATGGAAGCGATTCACGACGGTGCGGGGTCAGATCTTCCTTCGCACGGTACCGCCGGGCCAGCGGCCCCTACGCGTGGTTCACTAGCGCGGCTAGCCGTCCGAATTGACCATCGAGAACGCCGCTCGACTCAGGTAGTCCCAGAGTTCGGCCTCGTCTTGCGGCGTCATCCCTCGGGCCTTGACTGCCGCGCCCATGTGCTCCAGCCAGCGGTCATGGGCGTCGAGGTTGACCTGGTAAGGCGAGTGCCGCATCCGCAGCCGAGGGTGACCGCGCAGGTCCGAGTACGTTGTGGGACCACCCCAGTACTGCTCGAGGAACATGCGCAGGCGCTCTTCGGCCGGGCCAAGATCGTCCTCGGGGTACATCTCCCGCAGGACAGGGTCGCCCGCGACACCGACGTAGAAGTCGTGTACGAGGGCGGCGAAGAAGTCGTGGCCACCGAATCGCTCGTAGGGGCTGCCTTGGGCCATCTCGCTCGCATCGCTCACCCGACCATTGTGGCGCGGTCGATGTCAGACCGGCGATCTAGCCTCCGGTGGCATGGACAAAGTGGTCGGATTGCCCCCGTTGACGAGCAGCGAACGACGCGAGGTCGCTCGCCTGAGGCGGACGATCCGCGACGAGGGCTGGGCACTGTCCCGTGGCTGTGTGGCGGTCGATGGTGACCATGTCGACGTGCGCTACACCGCTGGGCTGACCCGGCACCACGGTCACCCTGAATTGATCGTCGTTGGCGGCCACCTGCCGCGGGAGCGCGACATCCTGACCGGCCTTGCCGCCCACGTCTCGTCCGGTGCCAGGCTTGAGCCGTGCTGGGTGACCTTTGGATCGCGCCGGTTGGCGCTGGTGCCGGTCGATGAGCCAGAGGTGCTGTGGCTCACCCACCTGGTGTACGCCGCGTACGGCCATCCGGTCTGCGCCCTGCAGGTCGTCGGCCCCGACGAACACGGCCGATGGCCCTGGGCGGGCGGAGACGGCCTGCTCCTCGGAGATTGGCCCTTTGGCTAATCGGTCAGGCGTGCGCGACCTCGTCGCCGACACCCGAGATGACGTTTCGGAAGTCGACGGTCGCGTCGATCCCGCAGAGCAGTGCGACGGTTCCCATGACGGCGCGATGCTCGAGCAGGTAGTCGGGCGGGAATCGCAATCGGCTCGCGCCCTGCAGAGCCTGCACCGGATCCTGGAACTGCTGGGACCGACCCTGCAACCATTCGCGGCTGAAGGTGAACTCCTCGCGCGAGTAGGGCCGCACATCGGGATCGAGCATCTCGATCAACTGGGCGGTCGTCGTGGACTCGGCGACCAGTCCCGCATCACGCCACGCCTGCAGGACCTCGTCGTCGCGGCCCTCGGTGGTCAAGATGAGAGTCTGCGCGAACAGGTTCGTGAAGAGTCCGGAATCGTCGGCGACGCTGCCGAAGTCGAGGACGGCGAGGCGATCGTCCTCGAGGAGACGGAAGTTGCCCGGATGCGGATCGGCGTGCGTCGCTCCCACAAGGCGCGGTGACCAGAAGCAGAAGCGGGCGAGTGCACGCCCTGCGGCATCGCGACGATGCGCGGGCGCATCCGAGAGCGCCGTGAACGGAGTCCCGTCGATCCACTCCGTGACGAGGATCGTCTTGGTCGCCATGAGGACACGGGGGATCACGATCCCCTCGGGCTCCCAGGCGCGCCGGAAGTGTTCCTGCCAGTCCGCCTCGTGCGTGTAGTCAAGCTCCTCGGTCAGGCGCTCGGCGTGCTCGTCAATCAGTGCTTTGACATCAAGCGTCGGCAGCAGCCGACCGACCAGGGGCGCCATCGCGCGCAGTTGGAGCATGTCTGCCTTGACGACCTTGGGAGCATCGGCGTACTGAACCTTGATCGCGACGGGAGTGCCGTCGGTCCACACTCCGCGGTGCACTTGCCCGAGGCTGGCGGCCGCGATCGCCTCCGGCTCCACCTCAACCCCGTCCGGCAGCTGAGCGAGCTGTTTCTCGATTGTCTTCAGCGGCTGTGGCTTCGCATCCTCGTAGAGGCGGGTGAGCGCCGTGAGTTGGGCAGCCTGCTCGGGCGGGAGTGCCGAGGAGAACACCGCGAGTGCCTGTCCGAACTTCAGTGCCGGACCGCGGGCCTTGGCCAGTGCTGACGTGAGGGTTTCGACCGATGCTGCTGTTGCCTTCGCATAGACCGCGTCCCGGTCAGCGCCGAGCGCGGTGGCCGTGGCAGCCCCGGCAAGGCGCGCGCCGGTGCTCACCGGCACCGAGGCCAGCGATGCAGCGCGTCGGATCAATCCCATGATGTCCTCGTCGTTCAGGCGGCCGGGCCCGGCCGGGCCGAAGGTGTCGGCTGGTCGGGCGCAGGGGCCGGGAGGCGCTCTGCCTCATCAACAGTGTGCCGTGCCATCGCGGGGAACACGAATCGGTGGAAGGGGGCAACCGACCACCAGTACGCGTGGCCGCTAAGGCCGCGGGGAACGAAGAGGGCCCGCTGGGTGAGCCGGGCGCCGGATTCTGTGGGGTCGATCGTGAATTCTAGCCAGGCCAGACCCGGCATCTTCATCTCCGCTCGCAAGCGCAGCAGGTGGGGTGGAATGCGTTCCTCAACGCGCCAGAAGTCCACGGCGTCACCGACGCGCAGACTCTCCGGATCGCGCCGGCCGCGACGTAGCCCCACTCCGCCGACCACGCGATCCATGGCGCCGCGGATCTCCCAGAGCAGCCGTGCGGACTTCCAGCCGTGGCTGCCGCCAATACGGTCGACGGAGCGCCACACCTGTTGCGGGGTGCATGTGGTTTCGACCGTGCGGACGTCGGTGTAGATCGTTCCGCCGCTCCAGTCCGGGTCCGAAGGGAGGGGGTCACTCGGCGCACCCGGGTAGGACGCAGAGGACCAGCGTGTCTTCACGTCGCGATCTCGGACCCGCGCGAGCGCGAGTTCGACGGCCCGGTCAAAGGGCAGCAGACCCTCCGGGGGGTCGGGTATGAGCGTGCGGATTCGATCGTCGCGACAGACCGCAGGGTGGCGGAGCGATTCGACGAGGGGTCGGGCCAGGGAGCGCGGGACCGGCGTGACGAGGCCGACCCAGTGACTCGACAGGCTTGGGGTCAACACGTTGATCGGCCAGATAATCCGCCGGCCGAGCCCTGCGACGGCGGCGTAGCGGCGCATCATCGACTCGTAGGTGAGGACCTCGGGACCGCCGATGTCGAAGATTCCCGATACGTCCGGCGGCAGGTCGGCCGCGAGGGCCAGATAGCGCAGGACATCGCGCACGGCGATGGGTTGGGTCTGCTGGCGAACCCAGCGAGGAGTCACCATGGCCGGTAGCCGTTCGGTGAGGTAGCGCAGCATCTCAAAGGATGCCGACCCTGATCCGATGATCACGCTGGCCCGGAGTTCGATCGTGGGTACTCCGGACTCGGCGAGTATGCGCCCGACCTCCACACGTGAGCGCATGTGGGCGCTTGCGCCTCGCTCGGAGTCCGCGGGGGCCAGGCCGCCGAGGTAGATGATCCGGCCGACCGCGTTGGCTCGAGCCGCATCGGCGAAGACGGTGGCGATACGGCGCTCCTCGCGCTCAAGTTCATCGCCCCGCTGCAGTGAGTGCAGGAGGTAGTAAGCCACATCAACGCCGTC
>JALQUH010000040.1 GCA_023263845.1 Candidatus Nanopelagicales bacterium
AGCGCGATGTGCGCGAACTGCAGTTTGCCAAGGCCGCCATTTCGACCGGCTGGCGGCTGCTCGCCGAGGAGATCGGCGTTGATGCGAGCGACATCCAGCAGGTCCTACTCGCCGGATCCTTCGGCACCTACCTCTCGGCCAAGAGCGCAATCACGATCGGCCTCGTGCCCAAGATTCCCGCAGCCCGCATCGTGAGCGCAGGAAACGTAGCGGGCGAAGGCGCGAAGATGGCGCTGCTCTCGGAGCCCGAACGCCATGGAGCGGTCGCCCTCATCGACGAGATTTCGTATGTCGAACTGTCCGACCGCACCGACTTCAACGATCGGTTCGTCGATGAACTCGCCTTCCCCGTCTGAATCCCGACCCCGCGCCCATGCGGCGCGTGCCATCATCACCTGCGGTGCGATCAGCCGCGAGGCGATGGACTGGGCGGCCGGCAAGGATGTGGCGGTCTACCCCCTTCCCCCCGTCTTGCACAATCACCCTGAACGCATTGCGCCGGCAGTGGAAGCGGAAATCATCCGGCTGCGAACACTGCATGACGACGTGGCCGTCGCATACGCGGACTGCGGAAGCTATGGGGCACTCGATGAGGTGTGCGAACGGTACGGCGTAACGCGCCTACCCGAACGCCACTGCTATGACCTGCTCTCCACCCCCGACACCTTGGATGCCCAGTGGGCCGCAGAACCGGGCACCTTCATCCTCATCGACTTCACCGTCGTGGCATTCGACCGCATGATCTGGCGCGAACTGGGGCTCGATCGCCATCCGGAGCTGCGTGATGACTATTTCGGTCACTTCACCAAGGTCGTCTGGCTCGCTGGCCGGCAAACGCCCGATCTCGAACGCGCCGCCCAGCGGGCCGCCGATCGGCTCGGCCTCCCGCTAGAAATCTGGCCCGTCGGAGCCGGTCTGGACCCCCATCTCTCCCGGCTGTTCGCCTCTCGCGGGAAATCTGATGTACAAAATTCCTCATAACTGATATATCTATACCCGTGACCGCTATTCCGCTCGTGCAACCCGACCTCGCCGAGGGGGCCTCCCAGGCCCAACGGGCCTACCACGAGATCCGCGCCCTGATCGTCACCGGCGATCTTGGCCCCGGAGCGCTCATCAGTGAGCCGGACCTCCAAAGCCGCCTTGGGCTCGGCCGCACACCCATCCGTGAGGCGCTGCGCACCCTTGCTCACGAGCGCCTCGTCGAGGTCTACCCGCGCCGCGGCATGTTCGTTGCAGCCCTCGATCCGCGTGACCTCTCGGCCCTGTCAGAGGTGCGCGAGGAGAGCGAGCCGTTCGCCGCTCGACTGGCCGCTGTACGGCGTACCGATGAAGACCTTGTCGAGGTCGACGAACTCCTGCTCGCCATCGATGTGATGGCGTCAGCCCCCGATGCCCGCGGACTCATCGAACTCGACCAGCGCATCCATCACCAGGTCTACCGCTGGGCCCACAACGACTTCCTGCAAGCCGTGTGCGACCAGCACTACATGCACGCACTACGCATTTGGTTTCTCGCGCTCGACCGCGTGCCCAACCTCAACGAGGCGGTTGCAGAACATCGCGACCTCCTCCTCGCCATCCGTGACGGTGACCCGGAGGTTGCCGCCGAAGTCATGTCTCGACATGTGCGCGGTTTCGAAGCCGAGATCCGCCGCGCCATCTAGATCAGTACCACCCACCGCACAACTCACGTGACAACGAAAGAGGAAGCAATGAGCAGTCTCCCGACCAAGGCCAAGTGCGTCGTCGTCGGCGCCGGCATTGTGGGCAACTCGATGGTCTATCACCTGGCCCGTCTGGGCTGGACCGACATCGTCCAGATCGACAAGGGCCCCTTGCCGAACCCGGGAGGCTCTACCGGCCATGCGTCGAACTTCATTTTCCTCGTCGACCACAACAAGGAAATGGCGCAACTCACCCTGGACAGCCTTCGGCAGTACATCGAGCTGGACACCTTCTTCGAGTCAGGCGGCATTGAGGTGGCGCGCTCGGCTGAGCGCATGCAGGAGTTGAACCGGCGCGTGACGTCGGGCAAGTCCTGGGGCGTCGACGGAATGGCCATCCTGACCCCGGACGAGGTAAAGGAGATGGTCCCGTTCATCGACGAGACCGTCATCATGGGCGGCTTCTACACCAAGGGCGTCGGTGTCTGCGACTCTCTGCGTGCCGGCACGCTGATGCGCGAGAAGGCCATCGAGATGGGTGCGCTGCAGTCCTTCGCGAACGTCGAGGTCAAGGACCTCACGGTAGAAGACGGCCACATCAAGGCTGTTGTCACCGACCAGGGCACCATCGAGGCTGACTACGTCGTGATCGCGACCGGCTGCTGGAGCCGTCAACTCGGCGCCATGGCGGGTGCCAACATTCCGCTGACCCCGGCCGTGCATCAGATGAAGGACATCGGCCCCGTGGCCATGTTCGCCGACGCCAAGGGCGACCTGGAGTACCCGATCGTCCGCGACATGGACACCAACATGTACGAGCGTCAGCACGGCACGGGCCTGGAGATCGGCTCCTACGCCCACCGACCAATCCTGTACGACGCCGAGGAGATCCCTTCGAACGCCGAGGCTGCCCTCTCCCCCACCGAGTTCCCGTTCACGCCCGACGACTTCGCCGACCAGGACGAGCACGCCCTTGAGCTCATGCCCGAAATCGTCGGCGACGAGGGCGCCCAGGAGAAGTACGCCATCAACGGCCTGCTCTCCCTCACCCCGGACGGCATGCCGATCCTCGGCGAGACTCCTGAGGTCAAGGGCCTGTGGTCCGCTGCGGCCGTGTGGGTCAAGGAGGGCCCCGGTGTGGGTCGTGCGCTGGCCGAGTGGATGGTTCTCGGCGAGCCGGAGATCGACCTGCACGCCTCCGATATTGCGCGCTTCTACCCCGAGCAGACCACAACCAAGCACATCAAGGATCGTGCGAACGAGGGCTTCAACAAGACCTACGGCATTGTCCACCCGGCGGAACAGTGGGCGTCGAACCGCGGCGTACGCAAGTCCCCCTACTACGACCGTGAGGCCGACCTCGGCGCCGTGTTCTACGAGACGGTGCTGTGGGAGCGCCCCTTCTGGTATGAGTCCAATGCCGGCCTTGTCGAGAAGTTCGGCGATGCGGTCATGCCGCGCACCGCGGAGTGGGAGTCGCGCTGGTGGTCGCCGATCATCAACGCCGAGCACTTGCAGATGCGCAAGACGGCCGGCCTGGTCGATCTCACCGCCTTTGCCCTCTTCGACATCACCGGCCCCGGCGCACTGGCTACGGTGCAGAGCGTGTGTATGCGACAGATGGACGTTGCCGTCGGCAAGGTCGTTTACACCCCCGTCCTCCTGCCGAGCGGTGGCTGGCGATCCGATCTGACCGTCATGCGGTTGGGCGAGGATCACTTCCGTGTGGTCACCGGTGGTGCTCACGGCATGTCGGATTTCAAGTGGTTCAAGGACCACGCGGCCGAGGGTGCGACGTTCACCAACCTCACCGATGACATCTCCACCGTCGGCGTCTGGGGCCCAAACGCTCGCGCCATCGTCGCAGCGGTGACCGACGCCGACATGAGCAACGAAGGCTTCCCCTTCGGTACATGCCGCGAGATCACCATCGCCGGCAAGCCGGTCCTCGCCTCGCGCATCTCCTACGTCGGTGACCTTGGCTGGGAACTCTACGTTTCCATGGCCGACGGCCCGGCGGTGTGGGACGCGATCTGGGCGGCTGGCCAGCAGCACGGCCTCATCCCCGTCGGCATTGGCGTCTACGGAACAACGGGGCGCCTGGAGAAGGCCTACCGCGCGTACGGACCCGAACTCGAGGGCGACTTCAACGTCATCGAGGCCGGCATGGCCACCAAGAAGGTCAAGGACGCCGACTTCGTCGGCAAGGAGGCATACCTGCGCCACCGGGAGGAGGAGCCCGCGGCGACGCTGTGTGTTCTCACCGTTGATGACCACACCTCTTCGACCGGTGAGAAGCGCTACATGATGGGTGGTGAGCCGATCCTCACGCTCGAGGGCGAGTCGATCGTCGATCCGCATGGCCGCATCTCGTACGTCACATCCGCTGGCTCGGCCCCATCGGTCGGCAAGCACATCCTGATGACGTACCTCCCCGCCGACTTCTCCACACCCGGCACCAATTTGCTGGTGGAGTACCTCGGCGAGCAGTACCCGGTGACCGTGACCGGCTCCGGCGCACTCTTCGACCCGAACAACGAACGGATCTTGTCGTAATGGATATCGCTGTCTGCATCAAGCGCGTACCCCTTTCGCCGGGGCGGTGGACCCTCACCGCCGACGGCACCGAGATCGATACCAGCAGCAGTGCGATGGGCTGGACACTCAGCCCGCACGAGGAATGCGCCACAGAGGCCGCCGTCCAGCTCAAGGAGACGGACGGTGGCACCGTGACGGCATTCACTCTCGGCACACCGGAGTCCAGCGAGCAGATCCGCGAACTTATGGCGGTCGGCGTGGACCGCGGCGTACTGCTCGAGACCGACGGCGCCGAGTGGGATGCCCAGGCCACGGCCGCGGCACTCGCGGAGGCGATTCGCGCCGACGAGACCGACTTCTCGGCTGTCATCTTGGGCACTGAGTCGGCCGACGTCTCTGGCTATCAGGTGGGTGTGCGACTCGCCCACGCGCTTGGCTGGCCGATCGTCACCGGGGTCAAGGGCCTGTCGGTCGAGAACGGCATCGCCCGCTGTGAGCGCGTCGTGGGCTCTGAGCGTGAGGTCTACGAGGTTGCCCTGCCCGCGGTGATCGCGGTCAAGGACGGTCTGAACATCCCGCGCTATCCGTCGGTGCCCGGCCGCATCAAGGCCCGCAAGAAGCCCATCGACACCGCCAATCCAGCCCGCCCGGACCCACGTGTGGAGAAGGTGAGCTTGGCCCTCCCACCGCAGGAGGTCGGCACCGCCGAAGTCATCGGCAACGGTCCGGATGCGGCTCCACGCGTCGTGGAAATCCTCAAGGAGATCGGAGTCCTCGCATGATCCTCGTTTACGTCGACCACGATCGCGGCACGCTGGACGAACTTTCCCTGCAGGCGATCACGGCGGCACGCGGCCTGGACTCCGACGTTCAGGCCGTCATGGTGGGCTCGGACGCCGTTGCCCTCGCGCCCCGCCTCGGCGAGTTCGGTGTCGGCACCGTGCACGTCGCTGCGGATCCACGAATCACCGACTACACCCCGATGGCGTCCGGCCGTGCCCTGGCCAGCGCCGCCCAGCAGGTCAGCCCGGCGGCTGTCCTCGCGGTCGGCTCCCCGCGCGGCAACGAGGTCCTTGCCCACGCGGCGGCTGTCCTAGACGAGCCCTTCGCCGCCGAGTGCACCGAGATCTCCCTCGGTGCTGGCGTCGCAACGGTGACGCGCAATCGTTGGGCCGGCAACGTCCTGGAGACGGCCCGCGTCCACGCGCCGATGCTCATCGCCTCGGTCGCCGCGCACGCGTTCGCCACCGAGTCCATCCCAGGTGCGGCACCGGCATCCGTTGTGGAGTTCTCCCCCGAACTCACCGACGCCGACCTCGCCGTCCGCGTCGTTGATCGAGTCGGCAGCGGTGGCGGTGGTGTGAGCCTGGCCGAGGCCAAGGTGATCGTCAGCGGCGGTCGCGGCGTTGGTGAGGGTGGCTTCGGCCCGCTCGAGGAACTCGCTGAACTCCTCGGTGGCACCGTGGGTTGCTCTCGCGTCGTCACCTCCGCCGGCTGGCGGCCGCACGCTGAGCAGGTGGGTCAGACGGGCACCAAGGTCGCCCCCGATCTGTATTTCGCCATCGGCATCAGCGGCGCCACTCAGCACATCGCCGGCTGCAAGAACGCCAAGACGATGATCGCAATCAACACCGACCCTGAGGCGACGATCATGTCGTACGCCGACTACGCCATCGTCGGCGATGCCGGGCAGATCATGCCCGCGATCGTCGACGCCGTCCGCGCCGCGAAAGGCTAGACATGCCGTCCGATATCGAAATCGCGCAAGCGACGACCATGGACCGGATCTCCACGGTTGCCGCCGGCCTCGGAATCCCCGACGAGGCTCTTGAGCCCTACGGCCACTACAAGGCCAAGGTGGCCAACGCCTACCTCGACGGACTGCCCGAGCGGCC
>JALQUH010000084.1 GCA_023263845.1 Candidatus Nanopelagicales bacterium
AAGATGGTGTCCACCGCACTGGGTATCGACCTCGCCAAGGTCCGCAACATCGGGATCATGGCGCACATCGATGCTGGCAAGACCACGACCACCGAGCGCATCTTGTTCTACACCGGTATCAACTACAAGATCGGTGAGGTCCACGAAGGCGCAGCCACGATGGACTGGATGGAGCAGGAGCAGGAGCGTGGCATCACGATCACCTCCGCGGCCACCACCTGTGAGTGGAAGGGCTACACGGTCAACATCATCGATACGCCGGGCCACGTCGACTTCACCGTCGAGGTCGAGCGCTCGCTGCGTGTTCTCGATGGTGCTGTCGCCGTCTTCGATGGTGTGGCCGGTGTCGAGCCCCAGTCCGAGACGGTCTGGCGTCAGGCCGACCGTTACAACGTGCCGCGCATCTGCTTCATCAACAAGCTCGATCGCACGGGCGCCAACTTCTACATGTGTGTCGACATGATCGTCGATCGCCTCGGCGCTACCCCGCTGGTCCTGCAGCTTCCGATTGGCAATGAGGCCGACTTCCTCGGCGTCATCGATCTGGTCGGCATGCGCGCGCTCACGTGGCGTGGCGAGACGCAGAAGGGGGAGGACTACGTCGTCGAGGATATCCCCGCCGACATGGCCGAGAAGGCCGCGGAGTGGCGCGAGAAGCTGCTCGAGACCCTGGCCGAGGCCGACGACGCCGTCATGGAGAAGTTCCTTGAGGGCGAGGAGCTCTCGGTGGAGGAGATCCAGGCCGGTATCCGCCGTGCCACCCTCGCCGACAAGGTCACACCGGTTCTCACCGGCTCGGCGTTCAAGAACAAGGGTGTCCAGCCCATGCTCGACGCCGTGGTGGCCTATCTGCCGTCGCCGCTCGACGTTGCCGCGGTCGAGGGCCACAAGCAGGGCGACGAGGAGACCGTTGTCGCGCGCAAGCCCGACGATTCGGAGCCGTTCTCCGCGCTGGCCTTCAAGATCATGAGCGATCCGCACCTCGGCAAGCTCACCTACATTCGTATTTACTCCGGCCGACTCGAGACGGGCACCCAGGTGCTCAATAGCACCAAGGATCGCAAGGAGCGGATCGGCAAGATCTACCGAATGCATGCCAACAAGCGTGAAGAGATCGATTCGGTGGGCGCTGGCGACATTGTGGCCGTGATGGGCCTGAAGGACACCACGACAGGTGAGACCCTGTGCGACGTCGCGAACCCGGTGATCTTGGAGTCGATGAACTTCCCCGCCCCGGTTATCTCGGTGGCTATCGAGCCGAAGACCAAGAGCGACCAGGAGAAGCTCGGCACCGCGATCCAGCGGCTCGCCGAGGAGGATCCGACCTTCCGCGTCGCCAGCGACGAGGAGACCGGCCAGACGATCATCTCTGGCATGGGCGAGTTGCACCTTGACGTCCTCGTCGATCGGATGCGTCGCGAGTTCCGCGTCGAGGCCAACGTCGGCAAGCCGCAGGTGGCCTACCGCGAGACCATCACCAAGCCGATCGAGAAGGTCGACTACACGCACAAGAAGCAAACAGGTGGCTCGGGCCAGTTCGCCAAGGTCCAGATCTCGCTCTACCCCAACGCCGAGGCTGAGGCCGAGGGCGGCTATGAGTTCGAGAACAAGGTCACCGGTGGGCGCATCCCGCGCGAGTACATCCCGTCGGTCGACGCTGGCTGCCAGGAGGCCATGGAGTACGGCGTTCTCGCCGGCTACCCGATGGTTGACCTCAAGGTCGTGCTGCTCGACGGCGCCTACCACGAGGTGGACTCGTCTGAACTTGCCTTCAAGATCGCTGGCTCGATGGCGTTCAAGGATGCGGCCCGCCGGGCTGCTCCGGTACTCCTCGAGCCGATGATGGCCGTGGAGGTGACGACGCCCGAGGACTTCATGGGCGACGTCATCGGCGATCTGAACTCCCGTCGCGGACAGATCCAGTCGATGGACGAGCGGGCCGGCGCCCGCATCGTGCGCGCTCTGGTGCCGCTGTCGGAGATGTTCGGCTACGTGGGCGACCTGCGCAGCAGGACCCAGGGCCGGGCCAGCTACACCATGCAGTTCGACTCCTACGCTCAGGTTCCCCAGAACGTGGCGACGGAGATCATCGCGAAGGCTCGCGGCGAATAGTCGCGGATCGAAGTACAACGGAATAACCCACGAAGAGATCCCGATCCGCGACAGACGGACGGACCGAAACAGGAGGAGCCCACAGTGGCTAAGGCGAAGTTCGAGCGGACCAAGCCGCACGTGAACATCGGCACG
>JALQUH010000086.1 GCA_023263845.1 Candidatus Nanopelagicales bacterium
CAGCCACTCGTCATCGATCAGGCGCTGCGACAGCCACGTGATGCCCTCGCCGAACTCGGCGTAGGTGAAGACCTCGAGGTCCTCGCTCACTACTCACCTAGCGGTGTGACGTGGAAGTTGGCGAAAGAACGGCTCGGCGTCGGACCGCGCTGATCTTGATAGCGAGATCCATAGACGCTTGATCCATAGGGATATTCGGCCGGCGACGACAGGCGGAACAGGCACAGTTGGCCGATCTTCATGCCCGGCCACAGCTTGATGGGCAGGGTGGCCACGTTGGAGAGCTCCAGCGTCACGTGGCCGGAGAAGCCCGGATCGATGAAGCCTGCGGTGGAATGAGTCAAGAGACCAAGACGACCGAGCGAGGACTTGCCCTCGAGGCGACCGGCGATGTCATCCGGCAATGTGACGACCTCGTACGTCGACGCCAGCACGAACTCGCCCGGATGCAGGATGAAGGCCTCATCGGCACCGGTCTCCACCTCGCGCGTGAGATCAGGCTGCTCCTCCGCGGGATCAATGTGCGGGTAGCGGTGATTCTCGAAAACACGGAAATAGCGGTCCAGGCGCACATCGACACTTGAGGGCTGGATCATGCCCGGGTCGTAGGGGTCGAGCCCGACCCGCCCGGCATCGAGTTCGGCCCTCAGGTCGCGATCGG
Organism: Candidatus Nanopelagicales bacterium; assembly: GCA_023263845.1. Classification (GTDB taxonomy): domain Bacteria; phylum Actinomycetota; class Actinomycetes; order S36-B12; family S36-B12; genus Mxb001. The sequence goes on from JALQUH010000086.1 coordinate 662, forward strand.
AAAGCAGCACGCGCCGAGGCTACCGAACCATGCCCGGCAGCGCTTCCTCCTCCTCGTCCTCGCCGGTCGAGATGCGCCCGAAGCCCACCATCTGGCGTACGACGTACTGAATTCGACCAAGGAGGGCAACGGACTCGAGCACGTGTCCGGGGTGGTCAGCGGCGAGCTCATCGGCGATACGACGAAGGCGGGTGTCCAAGGCTGCTGCCAACGCATCGACCTCAGCAGCCGACGCGGACCGTACCGGGGCCCCCGTCTCCCCGAGCGCTGCGCGGGCGAGCCCCTCGAGGTCGCCCATGAGGCTGGCGAATCGGTCCGACGTGAGCGCCGGCGGCTCACCGGCGCGGTCGTATTGGAGGTTGGCTGCGCCAGCGATTCCGCGGATCTGCACGCCCATGCCGGACAGTCGCCGCAGGCGGATGGCGTCGTCCTCGAGGTCTGCCCGCAGATGTCGGCCGCGCGGATTGAATGCGTGACTCTCGGCAAGGCTCACCAATTCGCTTCGGGCCTTCTCGGCAGCGCTTCGCAGGCCTCGACTCTGCGTGACGAAACCATGACTCATCCCCGCGGGAATCGGCGTACTGTGCGAGCCGCACTCGACCGCAGCAGTCGCCAGCAGGCCGCAAATATCCTCGCGATAGACCTGCAGTGCGGCCTCGAACTTCTCCGGGTTCGGGCGCGATGGTGGCAGGTACACAGCGAGGATGCCGATAGCTCCGCCAATAGCCACGTCGATGATCCGCCAGGCATCACGGTCCCACGAGCCTGCCCCCAGAGCGAAAACGAAGAGCACGGCAACCGGGATCTGGAACTGTCCGCCGAGCGACAGCGGAAGTCGACTCGCAACAAGCAGTGACACCGCCATAGCGATGAGCACCGACCACCACGAGATGCCGACCCAGTTGACCCACAGGGAGGCCGCGAGTACTCCACCCGCCGTACCGAGGATGCGCTGCACCGATAGGCCGAGCGCACTCCAGGGAGAGGCGCCAATGACCATGAGGGTCGTGAGGGGAGCGAAAATGCCGAACGTGCTCGGCGAGATCCATGCCCCCACCGCCCAGGACGCCGTCACCGCGACAGCGATGCGCAGCGCCTGCCAAGGCGATTTGAATGCCGCTGGCCGCTGCAACAGCACATCGGACAGGCGCAGGACCGGAAGGATCTCGCGACCGTCATCACGTTGCCGGGGACTCTCGGAGCTCACACCCTCACCCTAGATACCCCGATATGGTCGCAGCGTGCGGTGGCCCTTCGAAGACCCCGGGCATGTTGCCCTGCGTCGCGCCATCCGAACGACTCTTGGCACTGCCATTTCGGTGGCGACCGCCCTGTGGCTCCTGCCGGGGTCCCCCGGCGTCGTTCTCGCGGCCTTCGGCGTCTTCGCCCTGCTTGCCTTCGCCGATTTCGGCGGCACATGGGGACGGCGCTTCGTCGCACTGATCTCCACCGGTATCGCCGGAGTCATCCTTATCACCGTCGGCACGCTCGCCGCCGGTGTCATCTGGCGGGTGGTGGTGGTCACCTTCCTCATCACCGGGGCACTCGCCTACCTCGTCGTGCTGCGCGGCGCCTTCGCCAACGCGGCTCCCGCCCTCACGGTCGTCTTCGTGGTCACCGTCATGGTGGCCACTTCAACGGAGCAACTGGCTGCGATGCTCCAGGGTTACGCAGTCGCTGTATTCATCGCCATCCCCATCACGCTCTTTGTCTTCCCGCGACGTACACCGGCACGCGTACGCGCGGCGTGTGTCATCGCGATGCGAACCCTCGCCGAACATGAGCGCAATCGGCTGGCTGACCACCCACGGGATGTACTCGCCCTCGATGGTGCCTTGCAGGCACTGCGGTCGTCGTACCTGGGAAACCCCTTCCGTTCAACAGGTTTTCGGGCCTCCGATCGCGCACTGATGAGCCTGGTCGGTCAACTTCAGGCCCTGCTCACGGCGACCCGACGTACGGCCGAAGTACCCACGCCCGTAAGTGACCTGCCCGGCAATATCGACTACATCCACACGACCATCGCCTGCCTCGACAGTCTCGCTGATGCTCTCGGCGGCGATGGCCTCGGCGAGCCGTCCGGTAAGGCACTCGCACAAGCATGGGTCGGGGAGTGGGATGTCGCGGTCCAATGCCTGCAGGACTCCACTCCCAGCTCGCTCGAGACTGACCTGCGCAAGATCGCTCACGCATTCCCCGACCGGGCACTCGGCATTTCGGCGGTGCGCCTGTCGATCCTGGTACGCCGTTTCCTGAATTTGCCGGCCGAGACCTTCGACACGGGTACGCATACCGTGCCCGAGCCGCCCGACTACCAGCCGTGGGCGGCTTTACGCACACAGTTCACGACGAAATCTCCCTGGATGCGCACGGCGCTGCGTACCGGTGTCGCTCTAGCCGTGGCTGCCGGGGTCGTGGAGACGTTGGGCTTGGCCCATGGCTTTTGGGTGCTCCTCGGTGTCATCGCAACCCTGCGCCAGGACAGCCTGGGCACCTTGCGCACCGCGCTCCTCGCTGTGGGTGGCACCTTCGGTGGCGCACTGATCGGCGCCGGTGTTCTGCTTCTCTTCTCCGGGGACGAGCCGGTCATCGTCGTCGCCTTCTTGATCACGGCCTTCCTGTCCGTGTACTTCCAAGGCACGGCTCCCTTCGCCCTTGCCCAGGGTGTCTTCTCGCTCTACGTCGTGCTCGTGTTCAGCATCGTCGCGTGGCCACCGGACCTGTCGACGGCAACCGATCGCGTGCTCGACATCGCCATCGGTGGCGGGATCAGCCTGGCGACGGCATTCCTGCTCTGGCCACGTGGAGTCGTCGCGGGGCTGAAGGCGAACGTGCTCGACGCCATCGATCGGGCTCGACTGGTGCTGCAGGAGGCATTCGGTGAGTTCTTCCACGGCGCCAAGTACGGCGGGCAGCCACCGGATATCAAGCAGATGCAGGCGGCCATGGCGCGTACCAAGGAGGTTGTCGAGGTCGAGCTAGGTTCGCACGACCCCCGACAGATCGAACGCGCCATCCAGTGGGAACGCCTCATTGACGATCTGCGCGCCCTCGCAGTGACCGGGAGTCTCGTCTCTGCTTGGGCCGGCGATGGTCCGGCACTCGAGGATGTCGCCCCCGCTTTGGTGGAGCCGATCCGCGACGACTGCGCGGCAGTGGTGCGCGAATGGGAACTGGTCCGATCAATCTTGGCCGGTAACCAGGGCGCGCAGGTCCCGACCTTCGACCCGATTGTGCCGCGCACCATGGAGGCCGTGGGCGTGGCCGATCTGAATGATCGTGCTGTTGCCGACCGCGCGGTTGCCGCGATTTGGGCACATGGCTGGCTATCGCTGACCTACGGTGCCGCGCTCACCGCTCGGCAACCGGCCGAAGCACTGGCCTGATCGGCTGGCATAATCGGCCAAGCACCATCGCGGGTGTAGTTCAATGGCAGAACATCAGCTTCCCAAGCTGACAGCGCGGGTTCGATTCCCGTCACCCGCTCGCGAAGC